>NZ_JBKFDO010000007.1:0-190585 GCF_046557355.1 Myroides sp. DW712 | reverse complement strand
AGACTGATAAACGAAAAATGACAAATTATAAGTCTAAAACTCGTTTTAATTGCAAGAATTTTTAAGCAAAGAGAAAAGTAACGTTTTATAAAATACAAAAGAGGGTGACCTTTTGGGACACCCTCTTTTTTATCTATTAATAATACGTATAACGTCTTACTTGTGCGATGTATTTCGCTAAGCGAATCACTTGGTGGCTGTAACCATATTCGTTATCATACCAAACATACATTACAACGTTTTTACCATCAGCAGAAACAATTGTTGCTTTACTATCGAAGATAGCAGGTGCTGAAGTTCCAACAATATCAGAAGATACTAACTCATTGTTTAATGAATACTTAATTTGCTCAACTAAATCTCCATTTAATGCAGCATTTCGCATTACTTCGTTTAAGGCATCAACAGAAGTTTCTTTTCCGATTTCTAAGTTTAATACCACTAAAGATCCATTTGGAACAGGTACGCGGATTGCATTTGAAGTCAATTTACCTGCTAATGATGGTAAGGCTTTCGCAACAGCACTTCCTGCTCCTGTTTCTGTAATTACCATGTTTAAAGCAGCTGCTCTACCACGACGGTATTTTTTGTGCATATTATCCACCAAGTTTTGGTCGTTGGTATAGGCGTGAATGGTCTCTAAGTGACCTTTTACAACACCAAAGTTATCTTCCATCACTTTTAAAATCGGTGTAATAGCATTGGTCGTACAAGACGCCGCAGACCAAATATTAACTTCTGAAGGGTTATATTCATTGTGGTTTACACCGTGTACAATATTAGGTACTCCTTTACCAGGTGCTGTCAATAATACTTTTGACGCTCCTTTTGAAGATAAATGGCGTTTTAAAGCCTCTTCTGTAGTAAATGCTCCCGTATTGTCAATGATTAACGCATGGTCAATATCATAAGCGGTATAGTCAATTTCTTCTGGTGTAGCAGCAGAAATCATGTGAACAGTAGTTCCATTGATAATTAACGCATTGTTTGCAGGGTCTGCAATAACAGAACCTTCGAAATCACCGTGTACAGAATCATATTTCAATAAAGAAGCTCTTTTCTCTAATAATACTGCATCATTTTTATCACGGGTAACAATAGCTCTTAAGCGCATTTGTTGTCCTTTCCCGATTTTGTTCATTAACTCACGAGCCAATAAACGACCAATACGTCCAAAACCGTAAAGTACTACATCTTTAGGAATAATTTCTCCTGTGTTTTTTGCATCTTTTAATTTGCTAACAACAAAACCTAACGCATTGCTGTGTTTGTTGTCTTCTAAATGATATTCATACGTTAGACGGCCAATATCAATTCTCGAAGGTGGAAGATCAGCTTGTTGAATTGCTTTCGCTATTTCAACCGTATCAAAAATGTTAATCGGTTTCTCTACAAACTTAGCAGCATATTCATGTAAATTGATGATATCACTAACGCTACGGTCAATCAATTGATTGCGGAACATTAATAATTCAATAGATTTGTCAAACCATAAATCACTTACGATTTTGATAAACTCTACACATGCTTTTCTTCTGTCTGCTTGAAAAGCCAATTCCTTTTCGTATAAACTTGTATCTTTCATATTGTGTTAGATTGTGTTGTATAAAATTAGTGCAAAAGTCCACTTTTTTTATGAATAAAACAAAAGTTAAATTTTGGATTCCCAGCGTCCATTTTTACAAATAAACTTTAATTAGTTCACCTTTAGGAGATAAAATATCCAATTTGAGACGTTGACTCTCCTGGAATTGACTAAATAGTTCTTTTGCTTGATTAATTGTAGTTATTTTTTGCCCATTGACAGCAAGTAAGATGGCGTGAATGAGCTCTCCTTGGTAGGGAAGAAATTTCTCGTTGCTGATAGCTGTAATCTTGACCCCATACTTGATTTTGTAACGGGTGCGCTCCTCTGGACTTACGTCCTCAAAGGTCAGTCCATTAAAATCAAAAGAAGATACAGAGGCAGCAATTAACCGAATTTCCTTTTGTTGGATGCTGTTATTGCTGTTGATTGTTAGTTGTACCTTATCTCCTGGACGTTTGGTGTTGAGAATGTTTTTGATATCAACAAAGGAGGTGATAGGACGTCCGTTAATCGCGGTAATAATATCTCCTTTCTTTAGATTTACATGGGCTGCATCTGAGTTTTTAACCACCTCTTGGATATAAAATCCCTGACTACTATCGAGGTTTAGTTTTTGTGCCCAGTTGCTGTTCAATTCAAAACCAGAAACACCTAGTGCTCCTTGTTGTACATTGCCGAATTCTAAAAAGTCTTCTACAATTTTTTTGGTCACATTAGACGGAACAGCAAAAGCATACCCCACATAAGAACCAGTATTAGAAGAAATCATTGTATTGATACCGATGAGTTCTCCTTGAGCATTGACTAAAGCTCCACCGCTATTTCCTGGGTTGACGGCAGCATCGGTCTGAATAAAAGATTGAATCCCTGTTTCAGATAAATTTCTTGCCTTAGCAGAAATAATACCCGCGGTTACAGTTGATGTCAGGTTGTAGGGATTTCCAACAGCCAATACCCATTCGCCTAACTGAATGGCATCAGAGTCACCAAAGGTTAAAAAAGGTAGTTTCTCTGTGGTGTTAATTTTGAGTAAGGCTAAGTCCATCTGCTTTTCTGTGCCTATGAGTTGTGCTTTATACGTTTGGTTGTTATTGAGTGTAATTTCTAATTCGGAGGCATTGGCAATCACGTGATTGTTGGTGACAATATAACCATCTTCTGAAATAATAACTCCCGAACCTGTTCCGACCTGTGCTTGTGTTCCACCTTTATAGCCATAAAAAAACTCCAGTAAGGGATTCGTACGCGTGGTGATATAACTTAAGTTTTTGACGTGAACTACTGCGTTGACCGTTTTTTCTGCGGCTGTGGTAAAGTCTACCGGATTGGCTGTTGACCATCGCTGGTGAGAAGTAGTGAATTCGGTTTGTTGTGGCTCTTTTTTAGTCGCTATTTGTTTTTCCAAATAATAGGTATAACCTACTAAAGTAAGACCTGCAGTTAGTAAGCAGGTGAAAAAAGTAGTAAAGAATTTTTTCATAATTGGACGAATAAAAATGTGATAGAAGTAAAAATAAAAAAGGTCTGAGGGAATTAAAAAGTGTTTAACCAATGGTTAACAATGTGTCAAATGAAGGGGATTATTCGTAAATTTGGTTCCGAACGCAAAAAACAAGTGTATATGTTGTCATTTTGGAAATACCAAGGAACAGGAAATGACTTTGTCATGATTGATAATCGAGATCAGATGTTTGATGCTTCGAACGAAGAAGCGATTGCTTATTTATGTGATCGTCGATTTGGAATTGGAGCAGATGGATTGATTCTCGTAGAGGAGGATGAAGAAGTTGATTTTAAAATGGTCTATTTTAATTCGGATGGCAAGGAGAGTACCATGTGTGGTAATGGAGGACGATGTATTGTGGCTTTTGCAAAACAATTGGGAATTATAGCAGACGAATGTCAGTTTCAAGCGGTAGATGGACTGCATTATGCCACGATTGATGCAGCGGGTAATGTTGCTTTACAGATGATCGATGTACAGGAAGTAAAATACCAACCAAAAGGGGTGTTTGTTCATACAGGTTCGCCTCATCATGTGGAGATTGTTCGAGATTTACCCTATTTTGAGGTATATAAAAAAGGAAAACAGATTCGCCACAGTGAAGCCTATGGTCCTAAGGGAACCAATGTCAACTTTGTGGAACAAGAAGGACCGAATCATTTCCGCATTCGCACCTTTGAAAGGGGAGTGGAAGATGAAACGCTCTCTTGTGGAACAGGTGCAACAGCAGTGGCTTTGGCTATGCATGCTTTGGGGAAAGTAGATCAGAACGAAGTGAAGATTGAAGTAGAGGGAGGTGAACTGTCGGTTTCTTTTGTGTATGAAAATGAGGTGTATCAACAGGTATTTTTAAAAGGACCCGCAACCTTGGTTTTTGAAGGGACTATTAGTATATAAATATGAATAGATTAGCTGCTGAAACGATTTATCTTCGCGCCTTAGAACCCGAAGATTTGGAATTTATTTACCAAATAGAAAATGATGTGAATCTATGGGAGGTGAGTAATACACAAACCCCTTATAGTCGATTTTTAATTCACCAATACCTGGAAAATGCTCATTTGGATATATATGAAGCCAAACAATTGCGCTTGGTCATCTGTTCCAAAGAGACCCACCAAACGTTGGGATTGATTGATTTATTCGATTTTGACCCTAAAAATGGTAGGGCAGGAGTGGGAATTGTCATACAACATAGTGAAAACAGAGCACAAGGTGTTGGTTCTCAGGCACTGGAATTAGTGCTGAATTATAGTCGAGAATTTCTCTTTTTGAACCAACTTTATGCTAATATTGCATCCGATAATCAGGCAAGTATTCAGTTGTTCGCTAACTATAATTTTCAGAAAATTGGCGTAAAAAAAGCGTGGACCCGAGTGGGGCAGACATATAAAGATGAAATAATGTATCAGTTAATATTTTAAAAGAAGATGAAATTTAAAAATATACTAATCGCACTCTCTGTAGTAGGAGCTTTTGCTTTTTTAGGTTATTTGTATGTATGGTATCAGAAAGCTTTTTCTCCTAATTTGAAAAATTGGGACGAAAAAGAGTATTTCTATATCCAAACATCAGATAATTTCATGAATGTTTTAGAAGCTTTACGTCCTTATTTAAATAATCCAGAGGGATTTGAAGAAATTGCAAGCCAACGCAGCTATAACAGCAATTTGATTGCAGGGCGTTTCAAATTGACCAATGGAATGGATAGTTATAGCCTAATTGAAGCGTTGCGCAAGAATGTACCGGTTCGCTTGACGTTTAACAACCAAGAACGCATTGAAAATTTAGCAGGAAGAATTGCCTCTCAAGTGGAAGCAGATAGTATTGCCATGATGGAGGTGTTTTATGATCCTCAATTTTTGGAAGAAAACGGTTTCACCAAAGAAAGTGTTTTAGTTGGTTTTTTACCAGAAACCTATGAGTTTTATTGGACAGTTACGCCATTGAAAATGCGCAATCGAATGCATAAGGAATACCTGAAATTTTGGAATGAAGAACGCAAAGAAAAAGCAGCTGCTTTGGGATTGACTCCAGTTGAAGTGGCTATCTTAGCCTCAATCGTTCAAAAAGAAACTAGCAAAAATGATGAAAAAGCAAAAGTAGCAGGGGTGTATTTGAATCGCATGCGCATGGGAATGCCTTTACAAGCAGATCCAACTGTAGTCTATGCGAAAAAATTGTATACGAATGATTTTGATCAAGTAATCAAACGCGTGTACCACAAGGATACAGAATTGGTTTCTCCTTATAATACCTACCAAAATGTAGGACTTCCTCCAGGCCCAATCTTTATGCCAGATAAAGGAACGATTGATGCGGTGTTAAACGCAGAAAAACACGATTATATCTATTTTTGTGCGAGTGTAAATCGCATGGGATACCACGAATTTGCAGAAACCTTAGCTCAACACAATCAAAATAGTAGAAAATACAGTAACTGGTTGAATCAATCAGGGATAAGATAGTTGACGGTTAACAGTTGACGGTTGATGGTTTACAGAACATAGTGTCATAAAAAACAAGCTTGGGTAGATACGCAAGCTTGTTTTTTTTTGTTCTTTGCTCTTTGTTCTTTGCTCTTTGGTTTTCGTGCTCTGTTATTCGTGTTTTGTTTTTTGGTTTATCACTAATCCTCACCAACCCAATTTAAACCTATTATGTTCAAGGCATGTTCGACATTCCTTCGATATTCCTTCGACATTCCTTCGACAAAAAGGCGCTTTTTCCAAGTATTGTCGAAGGAAACTTGGAGAAGTGTTGGAGGGAGGTCAAAATAAAGGCAGGGAATTTATCTTGAAAGGTGTGTTCTTTGTTCTTTGATTTACCCTCACCAATCCCCACCAATCCTCACCAAACCCCCACCAATCCTCACCAAACCCCACCAAACCCTCACCACTTACAATATCTCCAATAAATCCGTCATCTTTTGCAAAGCGATAAATTGAGTGTGTTGCGGTAAGCTATCGTGTTGTTCATGCGACCAGGTAACATGATACGGTAAATAACCTGCGTGCGCATCTAACGCGAGGACCGGTAAAATATCTGATTTCATGGAATTACCTACCATGAAAAACTCTTCAGGTTTGCAAGCCAAGCGCTGTAAGAGTTGTTGATAATCCGTCGTTTGTTTATCACTCATAATTTCAATATGATGAAAGTAGGACGCTAAATTGGAACGGGCTATTTTTCGTTCTTGATCGAGTAAATCTCCTTTTGTTGCGAGAATCAACTTGTATTTTCCGTGTAGAGCCTCAAGTGTAGGTTGAACTCCTTCTAATAGTTCAATGGGTCTTTGTAATAAATCGTGCCCTAGGGCAATGATTTGGTTAATTACCATAGGAGAAACTCGATTTGAGCTAATTTGTTGTGCGGTTTCTATCATGCACAAAATAAATCCTTTGATACCAAACCCATAGAGTGGGAGGTTTTTTACTTCGGTTTGATAGAGGGCTTGAGAAAGCGTCTCTGAGGAGGCATACTCCTTCAATAATTGTGTGAATGCTTGTTCTGCTTCTTGAAAATAAGGCTCATTTACCCATAGGGTGTCATCTGCGTCAAAGGCGATGGTTTTTATTTTTTGGTGTAGTTGCATGGTTATATGTGCTTAGTTATAAAAGTGTAAATTTCCGTAATTCTATAGCATAGGAAAGGACATTTGTCTTTTTTGAAGGAAATTGTAACGCTATAAAATACAAAGAGGATAGATCAAAAAAATCTATCCTCTTTGTATTTGAACACTAAGGTGTAGTTATAGAACTAGTTATTTATTAATTTCTTCTGAAGTAAAGCCTAATTTTACCGTAGGGAATTTACTCTGTGTCATCTGAACAGAGAATTCACTATCCGCTAGGAATACCAATTGACCTGATTTATCGATCGCTAAGAATTTCTGTTTGATACGCTTGAACTCCTTGAACTCTTCATTCTTCGGATCTTCTGGGCGTACCCAACACGCTTTGTACGCCGGGAAGTTTTCATACGTACATTTCGCACCATATTCGTGTTCTAAACGGTATTGAATAACCTCATATTGTAAGGCTCCAACAGTTCCGATTACCTTACGACCATTCATCTCTAAGGTAAATAGCTGTGCTACTCCTTCATCCATCAATTGGTCAATTCCCTTTTCTAATTGCTTAGACTTCATTGGATCGGCATTGTTGATGTATCGGAAGTGTTCTGGCGAGAAACTAGGAATTCCTCTAAAACTCATGATTTCTCCCTCGGTTAAGGTATCTCCAATTTTAAAGTTTCCTGTATCGTGTAAGCCTACAATATCTCCAGCATAGGAAATATCCACAATCTCTTTCTTTTCTGCGAAGAAAGCATTCGGACTAGAAAATTTTAATTTTTTATTTTGACGTACATGTAAGTAAGGCGTATTTCGTTCAAAAGTACCCGATACAATTTTGATAAAAGCCAAACGATCTCGGTGCTTAGGATCCATATTCGCGTGAATTTTGAATACAAAACCGCTAAATCCTTTTTCCGTTGGTTCAACCAATCGCGTATCTGATTCTTTTGCTCTAGGTGATGGTGCAATTTGGATAAAGCAATCCAATAGTTCACGTACGCCAAAGTTATTTAGAGCAGAACCAAAAAATACGGGTTGCAATTGCCCTTGTACATAAGCCTCACGGTCAAAAGTAGGGTAGATTTCGTGAATGATTTCCAACTCTTCTCTTAATTTATCCGCGGCTTTATTTCCGATTAACGTATCTAATTCTTCCGATCCTAAATCGGAAATATTCAATACATCGTCAATGTTTTTTCGACTGTCGTCTGTAAACAGGTTGATGTTCTTTTCCCAAATATTGTAGATTCCCTTGAAGTCATACCCCATTCCGATAGGGTAGCTCAACGGAGTTACTTTCAATTGTAGTTTTTGTTCTACTTCATCCATTAGATCGAACGCATCGCGTCCTTCACGGTCTAATTTATTGATAAAAACAATCATCGGTATGTTGCGCATGCGACATACTTCTACTAATTTTTCGGTTTGTTCCTCTACCCCTTTAGCTACGTCAATTACTACAATTACACTATCAACTGCCGTTAACGTACGGAAGGTATCCTCAGCGAAATCCTTGTGACCTGGTGTATCTAAGATGTTGATTTTTTTGTCCTTATAGTTAAAGGCTAAGACAGATGTAGCAACGGAGATTCCTCTTTGGCGCTCAATCTCCATGAAATCGGAGGTAGCTCCTTTTTTAATCTTATTATTTTTAACTGCTCCAGCTTCTTGAATGGCCCCTCCAAAAAGTAGTAATTTCTCTGTTAAGGTAGTCTTACCAGCATCGGGGTGAGCAATGACACCAAATGTTCTTCTGCGTTCTATTTCTGTTAAAAAACTCATCTCTAAAAAAATTAGGTTGCAAAAATACTCATTATTTGCGGAAAATAATAATAATGGAGTGGTAATCGTTTCCTATGAAGAAGAGCAAATCTAGAAAAGGACAAGAAAAAAAGAGCCTAAGATAAATACGAGTGAATATATAAAAGAAAGGAATAGGCGGAAAAAAAACTAAATAGAATGTTAATCCTCACGGTAAATAAATGAGGTATTAGTAATATTGTTAATTCCGTTTTTTAAGGCGTTTATTTAAGCGTATTTTGATTCGTTTTTTTAAAAATAATCGCGTTTATGGCTTATAAATGTTATTTTTGTTAGCGAATAAGAAATATAAACAAGGGATAGGGAATGAGGTACACAGCAATAAGAACAATTGCATATCGCCTAGTTTTACTAGGAATTCTTTTCGGCTATGCGAGTTGTGATAGGCAGAAAAAATTGGATGGCGATCGATATGTCGCTCGAGTAGATGACAAATATTTAGAGCGTTCCTCTTTGCAACATATTGTTCCTCCTCAGAGTACAGTAAAAGATAGTATCGCGATGGTAGAACTATTTATCAATAAATGGGCGACAAAACAGCTGTTAATGGATGCGGCTGAATTTAATTTGTCGGATGAAAAGAAGAAGGAAATTGATGAATTGGTCGCTAACTTTAAATCAGAATTATTGATTAAAGGCTATTTAGAGAAGTTAGTGCAACAGTCCATCGATACCGTTGTCCGCGACAGTGATCTCAAAAACTATTACGATCAAGTTAAAAAAGGATTTAGAGTAGATGATATGTTAGTGAAACTATCCTATGTCAATATTCTAAATTCCAATACACATTTTACTAAGGTGAAACAGGGATTTAATGGAGGAAAAGATGTGAAGTATCAGGTACTCGATCAGCTCTCTTTACAAATGAAATCGTATGTATTGAATGATTCACTTTGGGTGAATGTTTCTCAAATTTATGAGAAACTTCCTTTTATTAATGCCGAAAACAGAGAACAATATTTAAAAAATAATACCTATTTCGAGGTTAAGGATGAAAATAGTACGTACTTTGTGCGTATCAATCAAGTATTGAGAAAAGGTGATGAGGTTCCTTATTCCTATCTAGAGCCATCGTTGCGTTTGATGGTTTTAAATAATCGAAAGATGGAATTATTAAAACAGATAGAAGAAGATATTTTAAAAGATGCAAAAAAAGATAAAAATTATGAAATTTATCAGTAAGAAGGTGTTGTTTGCACTAGGGCTATCGTGTGTGATAGTAGGGGGAATGCAAGCACAAAATCCAACAGGAAAAAGAAAAATTGACGGTGTAGTTGGTGTAGTTGGAGATTATGTAATCTTAGAATCAGAAATCGATAAAACGTTGTTGGAGCTAAAAGCACAGCGAATTCCTATTGAAAATTTATCAAAATGTGACTTATTTGAGCGTTTATTAGAAGATAAATTATATGCTCACCAGGCCGTTCAGGATAGTATTGAAGTAAGTGATGCCGAAGTTACAGGATTCATGAATGATCAGATTAACCGAATGGTGGAAGAAGTAGGTGGAATAGAGCGTATTTTAGGTTTCTACAACAAAAAAACAGAAGAAGAGTTTAGAGATTACTTCTTTGATATTGTAAAGCAAAATAAGCTAACACAAGCGATGCAAAAACACATCGTAGAAAAAGTGACGATTACACCAGAAGAGGTAAGACAGTTCTATAGAGCCATCCCAGAAGATGAAAGACCTACTGTAGGAGATGAGGTTGAAATTGCAGAAATTGTAGTCAAACCCGAAATCTCCAAAGAGCAAAAACAAAAAGTAATCGATCGCTTAAATGAAATGCGTACCGATGTGCTAGATAATGGAGCGAGCTTCTTTAGTAAGGCAGTACTATTTACAGATGATAAAGGATCGGCAGCCAATGGTGGTTTTTACTCGATGACAAAGAAAACTCCTTTTGCTAAAGAATTCAAAGAGGTTGCTTTTAGTTTATCCGAAGGGGAAATTTCTGCCCCTTTTGAAACGGAATTTGGGTTTCATATCATTTACTTAGAAAAAATTAGAGGACAACATTTAGATGTTCGCCATATTTTATTGGTTCCTAAACCAACGGAACAAGCATTAGAAGAGGCGAAGAAGAAGTTAGAAGGAATTCGCGAAAAAATTGTCAATCACGAAATTACCTTTGCGGATGCAGCAGCAGCCTCTTCAGATGATAAAGATACCAAACAAAATGGGGGAGTACTAAGAGACCCGATGACGATGGATCCTCGTTTTGATTTGAATAAAATGGAAGACCGTGAATTGTATTTCTTAGTTAATTCACTACAAGAAAAAGAAATTTCTCCTGTGGCTTTAAAAACAGATTACAGAGAGCAAAAAAGTTATCGTATTGTAACGATTAATAAAAAAATTGCTTCACATAAAATTGATTTTGTCGACGATTATACCAAGGTAAAAAACATGGCGTTGAACAAAAAGCAAGAAGAAGAGCTACAAAAATGGATTACGAAGAAGATAAATGATGCCTATATTAACATTCAGGGTGAATATAGAGACTGCAAATTCCATAATAATTGGATCAAAAAATAAGAAAATAACAATCTAAGAGATTGAAAACGACATTTTAGCAATAGATTAAAATGTCGTTTTTTTATTAAATAGGAATGAAAAGTTGAAATATCTTAAAATTATACGATAAAAAATAATTTATTTCAGATTAATTGAGCGAAAAAGCTAAAAGTACTGTTGTTTTTTCATCAAAGTAGAATGTTTATAAATAATAATTTTTGGATTTGAGAGAAATATTAAAAACTTTTGAAAATTAATTAGATTGATTAAATTTGCGACAACAAAAATTAAAATACAAGTCAACCATTCTCTTTGCGTGGTAAACGGTAAGTTTTTTATTTTCGCTTTCGTATAGAAAAAGCAGTGACCAACAGAACAAGAAGAGAAGAAGTACAAGTGAAAAAATAACTAATACAAAATAATCAGTTATAGGGGATGGAAAGTCATTGATTTTCAGTAACCTGTAAGTAATAGACCTGAATTATGAGCTTTTATAAGGATTACATCAACGAGATTGAAGAAAGAAAAAATCAAGGACTTAACCCTAAGCCAATTGATGGTGCTGAGCTTTTAAGCGAAATTATAGCACAAATCAAAGATACAGCGCATGCAGATCGCGCGGAATCACTTCAACTTTTTATTTACAACGTTTTACCAGGTACAACAAGTGCCGCTGGTGTGAAAGCTAAATTTTTAAAAGAAATCATCTTAGGTGAGGCTGTAGTGAGTGAAATTACACCAGCATTCGCTTTTGAGTTGTTATCACACATGAAGGGAGGACCTTCTATCGAAGTGCTTTTAGATTTAGCGTTAGGACAAGACTTAGCAATTGCTCAAGAAGCAGCTAAAGTATTGAAAACACAAGTGTATTTGTATGATGCAGATACGAATCGTCTAAAAGAAGCTTTTGAAAAAGGAAATGCCATTGCAAAAGAGATCTTAGAGAGCTATGCAAAAGCAGAATTCTTTACGAAATTACCAGAAGTAGACGAAAAAATTGAAGTGGTAACGTTCATCGCAGGTGAAGGGGATATTTCTACGGATTTACTTTCTCCAGGAAACCAGGCACACTCTCGTGCAGACCGTGAATTACACGGATTGTGTATGATTACACCAGAGGCTCAACAAGCAATCAAAGACTTACAAGCACAACACCCAGGTAAAAAAGTGATGTTAATCGCGGAAAAAGGGACAATGGGAGTAGGTTCTTCAAGAATGTCAGGGGTAAACAACGTGGCACTTTGGACAGGTAAACAAGCAAGTCCATATGTACCGTTCGTAAATATTGCTCCAATTGTAGCAGGTACAAACGGAATTTCTCCTATCTTCTTAACAACAGTTGACGTGACAGGAGGAATCGGAATCGACCTTAAAAACTGGGTGAAAAAAGTTGACGAAAACGGAAACGTAATGCGCAACGAAAAAGACGAGCCTATCTTAGAAGAGGTTTACTCTGTAGCAACAGGAACAGTCTTGACAATTAATACAAAAACAAAAAAATTATACAACGGAGACCAAGAGTTAATCGATATTTCGAAAGCTTTAACGCCTCAAAAAATGGAGTTTATCAAAGCAGGTGGATCCTATGCTATCGTATTTGGTAAAAAAATCCAAACATTTGCTGCAAACGTATTAGGTGTTGATGCACCAGTAGTATTTGCTCCTTCTAAAGAGATTTCTATCGAAGGACAAGGATTAACAGCAGTAGAAAAAATCTTCAACAGAAATGCTGTAGGAGTAACCAAAGGAAAAGTATTACACGCAGGTTCTGACGTTCGCGTAGAAGTAAATATTGTTGGATCTCAAGATACAACAGGATTAATGACAGCGCAAGAGTTAGAAGCAATGGCTGCAACTGTGATTTCTCCAATTGTTGACGGGGCATACCAATCGGGATGTCACACAGCATCAGTTTGGGATAAAAAAGCACAAGCGAATATCCCGAAATTAATGAAGTTCATGAACGATTTCGGTTTAATCACGGCTCGTGATCCAAAAGGAGAATACCATGCAATGACAGACGTTATCCACAAAGTATTAAACGATATTACAGTGGATGAGTGGGCAATCATCATCGGAGGAGATTCTCATACGAGAATGTCTAAAGGGGTAGCTTTTGGAGCGGATTCAGGAACAGTAGCTTTAGCGTTAGCAACTGGAGAAGCGTCCATGCCAATTCCAGAATCAGTAAAAGTAACGTTCAAAGGAAGCATGAAAGAACACATGGATTTCCGTGATGTGGTACATGCTACACAAGCGCAAATGTTACAACAGTTTGGTGGAGAGAACGTTTTCCAAGGAAGAATTATCGAAGTTCATATCGGTACTTTACTTGCAGATCAAGCGTTTACATTCACAGACTGGACAGCAGAGATGAAAGCGAAAGCATCCATCTGTATTTCTCAAGATGAAACACTTATCGAATCATTGGAAATTGCAAAAAGCCGTATCCAAATCATGATCGATAAAGGAATGGAGAATAGAAACCACGTATTACAAGGGTTAATCGATCGTGCAAACAAGCGTATTGAAGAAATTCGCTCGGGAGCAAAACCAGCGTTAACACCAGATGCAAATGCGAAATACTATGCTGAGGTAGTTGTTGATCTTGATATCATTGACCAACCGATGATTGCCGATCCAGATGTAAACAACGAAGATGTTTCGAAACGCTATACACACGATACCATTAGAGAGCTTTCTTTCTATGGTGGAGATAAAAAAGTAGATTTAGGATTCGTAGGATCTTGTATGGTACACAAGGATGACTTAAAAATTGTTTCTCAAATGTTGAAAAACATCGAAAAACAAACAGGTTCAGTGAAATTCAATGCACCACTTGTCGTAGCAGCACCAACGTACAATATCATTGATGAGTTGAAAGCAGAAGGAGATTGGGAATACTTACAGAAGTACTCTGGATTCGAATTCAGCGACCTTTTACCTAAAAACAACGCGCGTACAGAATATGAGAATATCATGTATTTAGAGCGCCCTGGTTGTAACTTATGTATGGGGAACCAAGAGAAAGCAGCAAAAGGTGATACGGTAATGGCTACTTCAACTCGTCTATTCCAAGGACGTGTAGTAGAAGATTCAGAACGTAAAAAAGGAGAATCTTTACTAGCTTCAACACCTGTAGTTGTGCTTTCTGCTATTTTAGGTAGAATCCCAACTATGGAAGAGTATAAAGCTTCTGTAGAGGGAATCAACTTAACAAAGTTTACACCCATTTCGACTAAGTAGTATTTTGTTGGAGATGGGCGAAGGGAAATGAGAAAGAAGTGGTTTTTACTGTGAATTGAAAACGACTGATTGAAAATTATTTCATCTTTTGCTATCGAGTAGACCATAATAGATATAAAAAAGATAAGGGGAATTGCACAAGCAATTCCCCTTATCTTTTTTATGCATTTTTGAATGCTTATATTGAGTTAGATTTGAACCCATCACCCATTTCCGATCTCTCTCAATCATAATTGATTATACTCTTCCGTATCTTCGGCTTTCAATAAATCAATAAAATAAATAGCAGCTTTTTTCTGGTAACTGTCTTTTAGACGCAAGGTCACTGCTTCTCGCTTCATATTGGTTCCTCGAATAGGAATAGCACATAAGTCTTTTTCACCGTGTACCGTAGCTAAGGTTAAGATGGTTTCAAAAGCCCCAGTGCGAACTAAATCTACAATAGTAGCTGTATAGTTCACTTCTACCGCAATATTGGGTTTTACCTTGTGTTTTTCAAATTGACGATCTAAGAAGTCGCGGGTATTAAACCCTTTGACAGGAAGGGCTAGGGTGAGTTTTTCCACCTCGTTAAAATTCATGCTCTTTTTTGTTGCTAAGGGGCTATGAGCAGAGACAATGACTGCCATAGCTGAACTCATAATGGGTTCATGGATTAATTCATCCCTGTGTTTGTCTTCATAAAAGGTCAACGCAAAATCAATCTCCTGTTTGAGGAGTGCTTCAATGAGCTCTGTAGTTGTGCCAAAAGTCACCTGGAGTTTAATCTTAGGAAATTGTTCAATAAAATTTTTGAAGGCGTTAATGACAATAGATTTGAGTCCCCAAGTTAAGCCAATACTCAGCGTACCTGTATTGACTTGCTTTAAATCGTCCAAGATTAATTTACCATCATTAGAGGCTTGAATACTTTTTTCGGCATAAGTAGCGAAGAGCTCTCCTGCTTCTGTAATCGATACGCGTTTACCAATGCGATCAAATAGAGGGATTCCCAATTCATCTTCCAATTGCTTAATCTGTTGAGAGAGTGTGCTCTGTGTAATATAGAGTTCTCTTGCCGCTTCTGTAAAATTGAGCAGTTCTTTTGCTTTTAAAAAGTATTTGAGTTGTCTGAGTTCCATGAGTTAATCGGTTTTATCGATTGATGTTATAGAAAAATACCGTTTTACAAATTTAGAACATAAGTTTACCTTTACTTCAAATATCAAGATAAAAATGGCAACAACCGCTTATATTGATTTTAGCGAAGCAGAAAAAGCAGTCAAAGGGAGTGTGCGCTACAAGCGAATCAAATGGGGAATCTTTTTAATTGGAGTTTCTGTATTCGCACAGCTGTATAACTATCAACCCCTTTTATCAGAAATTACCCATTTCTTTGCCGTAACTCCAGCTGAAAGTAGCTATTTAGTTTCTGCTTCCACTTTTGGGATGGCTATTGGATTACTGCTATTTGCTTTTATTGCAGATCGTTACCCTCGAAAAGAGGTGATGTTATTTTCATTGATAACTTCTATGTTGTTGACCTTATTGTCCGTTTTTGTTTATGACTTTTCGCTGCTGATTAATATCAATTTCATCAAGGGCATCTGCCTATCAGGTGTTTCAGCGGTTACCTTAGCTTATTTAGCCGAAGAGATCGATGCTAAATCTATTGGAACAGCGATTAGTTTTTACTTAGCAGGAAATACGTTTGGCGGTATGTTTGGTCGAATTATTGCTGCCTTAGTGAGCGGTTGGTTTAACTGGCAAATTGCAGTGCTTACCATCGGCTTACTGGCCTTTGCTATCGCTATTGTGTTTTACTATATCTTTCCTGACTCTCACTTTTTTCAACCTCAGAAAATTAAGTTCAATAAAAAAATAAGCCAGATGCGCAGTATTTTTCGAAATAAGCGGATTTTGGCGATGTATGTGGTAGCGATTTGCTTGATGGGTACTTTTGTGAGTATTTACAACTATTTGGGCTTTAAATTAGAAGCTCCCCCTTACCATCTCCCGCATTATATCATTGCGTTGATTTTCTTGATGTATGCTTTTGGAATTGTGGGTAATCTCGTAGCAGGGCGACTATCGGATCGCTATGCAGCAAAAAATATTTTGCTCTTCGCTTTGAGTTTGTTATTGCTAGGACTTGGCTTAATGTATGGGGATAACCTATTTGTCATCCTTTTAGGATTGACTATTTTTACAATCGCTTTTTTCAGTGGACACACCATTGCGAGTCGCGTTGTAACCCAATTGGGAGGAAAAGCCAAAAGCTCGGCTACTGCGTTGTATTGGTTTTTCTACTATATGGGGTCGACGTTGATTGGAAGTTCAACGGGATTTTTTATTAATAACGACAATTGGGGTGGATTCTTTCTCACCTTGATTTTTTTGGCTGCTTTTGCCTTGGTATCTACCTATGCCACAACGAGAAGTACAGCTGCTAAATAGGAAGGAAACGCGTCTATTGTTTCTATTTTGGCAGAAAATGCGCTATTTTCGTACCTGTTTTTAAATAACGAACAACATGAACGAAAATAACGAGCAAAAAATTGTATTGGCCATTGATGAAAAGCCCAAAGCAGGGCAGTGGTTGTTGTTGAGTATTCAACACCTATTTGCCATGTTTGGAGCAACGGTATTAGTACCAACCTTAACGGGAATGGATCCTGCCATTGCCTTAATATCCAGTGGAATTGGTACGTTGGTGTTTATCGCCATTACTAGAGGAAAAGTACCGTCTTATTTAGGGTCATCTTTTGCTTTTATTAATCCGATTATAGCCATTAAAGCCATGGAACAGGTTACGACAAATGAGGTTCCTGTAGGAAGTTTTTTGGTCGGTAGTTTTTTAGTCGGAGTTGTTTATTCGTTAGTAGCACTTTTAATTGCAAAAGCAGGAACCAATTGGCTGATGAAATTACTGCCTCCAATTGTGGTAGGTCCAGTTATTATGGTCATAGGGTTGGGCTTGGCCAGTACGGCTGTAGGCATGATTACGAATAATCCTTTGGGTGAATATGATATTACCTATGTCACTATTGGACTCGTTACCCTAGCCATTACCATTATTGCGGCTATTTTTACCAAAGGTTTTTTGAGTGTTATTCCCGTTTTAGTTGGAATTATCGGTGGTTATGCTTTTTCGGCTAGCATAGGTGTAGTGAACTTTGTTCCTGTACTGGAAGCTTCTTGGTTTCAAATCCCCAATTTTACTATTCCCTTCGTCGATTATACCCCAACGGTTACACTTTACGTGGTGTTTGTGATGTTGCCTGTGGCCATCGTTCCGATTGCAGAGCACATTGGTCATCAATTGGTGTTGAGTAAAGTGGTAAACAAAGATTTAATTAACGATCCAGGTTTAGATCGTTCGATGTTAGGAGATGGTGTGGCTACGATGTTAGCTTCCTTGATTGGTGGTCCACCGAATACAACCTATGGAGAAAATATTGGCGTTTTAGCCATTACCCGTGCCTTTAGTATTTATGTGTTCATTGGGGCAGCTTGTTTTGCTATTTTATTTGGATTTTGTGGTAAAATTACCGCTTTGCTGGCCACAATTCCTTCGCCAGTTATGGGCGGAGTTTCCATTTTGTTATTTGGAATTATCGCGTCGAGTGGCTTGCGTATGTTGGTTGAAAATAAAGTTGATTTTAAAGTAAAACGCAACCTCATTATCTCTTCGGTTATTTTAATCATTGGAATTGGAGGAGCGGCTATCCATATCGGTGATTTAATGTCCATTGAGGGAATGGCTTTAGCTTCCATTATTGGTATTATTTTAAATATTGTATTGCCAGGAAGGAAAGAAATTACCTTTGATGATATGTTTAAAGAATAATATTATCAATTTATTAAATAAAAAAGGTTAAAAGATATTAAAAATAAAATTAATTATTTTTATTTGGCAATATGGGTATAAAGTTTATATATTTATGCTAAATAAATTTAGGTATGTTTAATAAAGGAGAAAGAAAGAAAAAAGGATGGATTGGCAATCTGATTTTTGTCCTTATTCTTTTTGTGCTGTTATTCACTCCATTGGGGACAACGTTTAAGGTTTGGGTGAATCGACTAGTAGCCATGAGTCCCAGTTTAGAGAAGCAAGAAGATGTAGAGCAGGTAAGCTTGAAGGGGTGGACTTTATTAGATGAAGAAGGACGTGTATTTGACATGGCCCAAACCAAGGGAAAAGTGGTGGTACTTAATTTCTGGGCGACCTGGTGTCCCCCTTGTATTGCAGAAAAACCGAGTTTTCAAGCACTGTATGACGATTATAAAAACAGTGTTGTCTTTTTGTTTGTCACTACCGATTCAGCGGATAAGGTAAAAGCTTTTAAAGAAAAACACGGCTATACGTTGCCTACCTATTTTCAACAGGACGGTCCGCCTGCTGCGTTATATTCAACTTCCTTACCCGCTTCTTATGTAATCGACAAAAAAGGAAATATCGTCGTTAAGAAGTTTAGAGCCGCGGATTGGAATAGTGCTAAGTTTAGAGTCACTTTGGATGAGCTCATTCAAGCAAAATAAAAAAAAGTCTTTGGGAAACCAAAGACTTTTTTTATATGTGGATTGCTGTTGTCTTAGAGATGAAAGTAGAAAAATAAAATTGTTCTTTCTGTTATAGTAGTTCGTTAAGAGAAAGAGTTTAGAGCATGCATAGTGTTGAGTATAAATGCGTTATTTGCTTATCTGGTTAATTTTTAGTATATTGGTAGTTATATCATATAAAAAAACAAAAATATGACCTCAAATGAGATTTTGGAGCTAGATACTGCTAGTATTGGCGCATTAGTAGGAAAAAGGTTTACGGTTTCGTACCGAGAAGAGCGCAACGGAAAAATGCAAGCCATTAGGCGAGATGAAAAATTGATTGCGCTGGATTATTCAGACAACCAAAAAGTCAACCACTATATTTTTAGCGATGGGGTACAGCATTTTAAAGTACCACATACACATGTAGTAACCCTGACACAACTGTAAAGTAAATAAAAAAAGGCTCGAATTTTCGAGCCTTTCTTGTTACTTATAGTCCAATACATTTACCTGGTTTTTACTGGTTTTATAGGACTACTTGAGTCGATTACTTCAATAGGTCCAAAAGGATCTCCTGTTCCAATATAGGTTGAATATTCGATATCCAAGATTCTTACATTGGGATAAAAATACTGAAGGCTTCCATATTTACAGATTTGATCGGAAACTTGCTGAACAACAGTATATAAGATTCCTGTAGGTGGTGTGCCATAAATTGTCACAAGTATTTCTACTGTGAATTTTTTGTACTTGGGATTTCTACGATCTGTAATACGATGTCCATTACTGTCACAGGTATAAAATTCATAGGTCCTCCATCCTTCCATATCCGGTCTGGGTTCCCATCTATCTTCTGTTGGTTGTGCAAACGCTCCCCATGACAAGAGAAATGTCAGGGTTAAAATTAAGTTTTTCATAAGTTATAAATTAAAAATTGGTTCCTTTAAGATAAGTGTTATTTGTTGATTTTTATAAAAACCAGCTCATTATTAACTATTTAGGTATTTATACTGTAGGTCTTGTTAAGGTGTTTTATTAAATGGTATCTTTGTGTGAAATCAAGTGAACCTATGATACTTGATCACAAGGGAAGATGACTGAATCTAATAGACACAGAAAGACCAAGCAAACAGTTGTTCGCGTGCAACAAGTCGATAAGGAGATTCCCATCGAATTTTATCGCATTGAAGCTATTGGAGATCTTTTTGAAGTGGAAGGGCATTACCAATACGATTTTTATCAAATCTATTGGTTTACGGAGGTCGTAACGCCCCATCATCAAGAAATTGACTTTATTTCTTATCCTGTAAATCCCCATGAAATTTGGATTATTTACCCTGGGCAAGTCCATCAGTTAGATACGCGTTATAGTAGAGGGTATTGCCTGGCTATTGATAAGCATTACTTTCACAGCGTGTTGTTTAAAGAAGCGAAGCAGCGCTCGTTTACGGGACATCATCAATTGAAATTTGCGGTTACAACGGATCAAATACAACGGTTAGAGTATTTACATTTGCTAATAGAAATCGAATTTAATTCTTTCAAGCGACCTACTGTTTTAGAGCAGTATTTACAACTGTGCATCGTCCATTTACAGGATCTCCCGTTGATCTCCCAGCAGCATGTAGTATTGGATGAGCGCGTGCATAAAATACTACAGCTTATTGAAGAGTACTATAGTACCCAACGAAACAATGAGTTTTATGCGGATCAAGTTTCCCTTTCAGTCAAGCGCATGAATGAAATCGTATTTCAAGCGATTGGCAAGACAGTAAAACAGCAACTACAAGAACGATTGTTGTTAGAAGCTAAGCGATTGGTTGGTTATAGTGAGGATACGATTCAACGAATTGCACATGCGTTAAATTTCTCTGATGTGACCTATTTCAATCGTTTTTTCAAAAAATGCACAGGACAAACCCCAAAAGATTTTCGAACACAGGTGAAAAAAGTCCAAGAATAAGTCTCATTTAGATAAGGTTTGCTTTTTGTAGGCGGAGTATTTTTGTCGCTTCAAGAAAATAAGATGAGCAAGTTAAAGAAACAGCAGTTTATTGTGGTGCTTATATTAGCCCTTTTATCTGCGTTAGAGCCTTTTAGTATTGATTTGTATTTGCCAGGATTTCTGAAAATGGCACAGTACTATCAAACCGATTTGAAAGCTGTTCAGTTTTCCATTTCTACCTTTTTAGCAGGGTTTGCGGTAGGTCAATTGTTTTGGGGAATTATATCCGACAAATATGGTCGAAAATGGCCTACAATTGCCTCGTTATTGCTTTTTATAGCCGCAACAATAGCCTGTATTTATGCTGTTAGTATTGAACAGTTTTGGGTGGCACGCTTCTTTCAAGCCTTTGCGGGTTGTGCGGGTGTGGTGATTGCTAGAGCTATTGTCAATGAATACTTTGAGCAGGAGGACACCATGCGCGTATTCTCCCTCTTAGCTATTATTGCAGGTGTGGCTCCAATTATAGGACCAGTGGCTGGAAATTTCTTAGTCTCTCATTTCAGTTGGCAATCTACCTTTGTGACGCTCTTTGTTCTCGGGGTTCTTTCTTTACTCCTCGTTGTGTTCTTTTTACCCGAAACCAAAGTAAAGACAGCAACTATTCAAAAGCGAAACCTTGTGCAGGATTTTACAAGTGTTTTGCAGGTGAAAACCTTTTTAAAATACACCTTGATTGGGAGTGTAACCTATAGTGTTTTAATGATTTACTTAGCCAATGCGCCCTATTTGATTATGGAGTATGGTCAGTTATCCTCTGCAACCTTTAGCTATATTTTTGCTTTTAATGCGGTAGGATTAATGCTGGGGGCTTGGGTATCGAGTGCCTTTACCCGTTGGTGGTCTATTCGTCAGATTATTTTGTATACTACGATCTTCGGATTGGTAGGAAGCCTTGTTTTCTTAGGGTTTTGTATCACAGAACGGTCCATTGAATGGCTATTAGTGCCCTTGTTTTTTATTGTTTTTACGTTGGGAATTTTATTCCCTGCTACGACAAAATTAGCCCTCGAACCCTTTGTTGAAACGAGTGGTTCGGCTTCCGCTTTACTCGGATCTTTGCAGTTGATGTTAACGTTTATTATCTCGGCTGTTACGAACCTGATTCCTGTTGACCTATTGCTTTTAACAGGATTGGCTTTGTTTGTATGCCACGTCTTGTATTTGGTTTGTTATGGGATAAAAGAAGAGGGGCAATAGCTAGATTTGACCTTACATGAAAGCGCTAAAGTAATTGTTTTTTTCAGGGTTGGTAATATTCGTAGTAGCGTCTACCCATATAGTCATCAGATTGTGTAGGGTAACTATATTTATTATAGATATAGTGATAGTCAATATCATTGACTTTTCTTATATTCTTGTTTCCTCCTACAAATATTTTTAAATAATTATCGGGAAGTGTATATTTACTAGGATTGTTTTTATCGTCTAACCAATTCGTTCCTGTTTCACTGTAACCGTCTTTAAATGTGCTAGTTATTGTGATGATGTTTTTCGCACTATTATAATGATAAGTAACTGTTTGGTTCGGGATGGATTCATTGCCTATATAATGCTCGGTACCAATTAAATCTTTGTCTTTATTATAGGTATAAAGCACTGTATTTATAGTTCCAATTTTTGGATAAATGCTAATTGATTTACTAATTAAATCATTTTCATAAAAAAAATCCTCTTTGAAATACAAAAAAGCGGTCATGTAAAAAGATCTCGATACGACATTTTTACCTTCATAGCTGTAATAGCCATATTCGATATCGGGCATATAGTCGTGTATTTTTGTTAGTTTTTCCAAATATCCATTTGAAGCATAAGCAAAGGTAGTAGTGCTAGTCTGGAGCTTTTCTCCTTGCCCTGTAGTATTGGGTATTAGTTGTTCGTGTATGATTTTCTTTAATTTAAGTTCTGTTTTGTGTAAATCATTCTCTACCTGTTTATTTAGATAATCGTTATCATCGTTAGCGCAAGATAGTAGGAAAAAAAGGATAAAAGCGAACAGAATATACCTTTTGCTTATTGAGAGAATAGGCTTCATTGTAATTGCTAATTTAAGTTAATTTTGTTTTTATAATAATTGCAAAGGTAGATATAATTGATTAATATAAGATTTGTATTATTCAGTGTTATTTTTTTACTGTTTTTTTTGGTAATAATGGGGTATATGTGAATTTATTCCGTTTGTTTTTAATAGTGAATGATGAATATTCTAATTCACGAATTAAATAAATAAAATGTAATTCATCTTCTCAACTAATTTAAAATAATTGTCTATTTTTAGTTAGAATTGTTTCATCTATTTCAAATGAGAAAGTACTATGTTCCCGGTATGATTACGCTGTTGTTTTTGCCCATATTGGGGTATTTCTATATTCAGCAAACAATAGCTAGTTGCGACTATAGGGGAATAGATGTTTTTTTTGAAGATGCTAGTTTTTATGATTGTTTTGGCGGAGGGCCATTTGAAGGTGTTGTATTTGAGGTGCTTGAGTTTACGGGAGATGCTGCAGAAGATCAAGAACTTTTACAGCAAGCACAACATAAAATAGAAACGATTATTTCCCAGCATGATCAAAAAAATGGAGTCGTATTTACTTTCGGAACTGTTCCATACGGAACCTATATAAAAGTTTTAAATCTTGTAGATCCTTACAAGAGAAATGTATTCGTCTATTCAGATAGTATTAAGTTCTCAAATGATAAAAACCTACTTAATCTTCAATTAAGCAAAGAGAATATTCAGGAGATGTTTTTACAGGTAGAATTAGAAAATGGAGAAGTAGTTGAAGAGAAGGTGATAGATAAAGTAACGGATATACTACATCGCATGGGAAACTATATCTACGCAATTGCGGTGTTGTTTATCGTTCTTGCCTTTTGTTGTCTATCCGTTACCGATCGGTTAATAAAAGCAAGAAAACACTAAGGTTAGAATGAAATATAGCAAGTGAAATAAAGGGCTAGGGATTCGATTTATAATGATTAAAATAAAAAAAGCCTTTGGTTTCCCAAAGGCTTTTTTGTGATCCAGTCAGGATTCGAACCTGAGACCTACTGCTTAGAAGGCAGTTGCTCTATCCAGCTGAGCTACTGGACCATTAAATCACGGAGATTTAAAACAAATCAAGAAGAGATTGTATTAAGACTTTCTCATTTTGATGGGGCAAAGATATTCTATTTTTTATAGAAACACCAAGGATAATTGCATAAAAATGAAAATAATCAAATAACTAATTGACCATTAGAAAATTGTATACCTCTCTTTTTAGCGATTATCCTGGGTTTCTCAATTAAAATTAGCGTTCATATTGGCAACAACCATGCAGACTGTTATAGGCCTTGTCTTGGGCCTTGTCTAAAGCCGTATCATGACCAGCGGCTGCAATGATTTTGCTAATCTTTTTTTCATCGGTTTTTGTCTTGTCAAAGTTGAGGTGTAATACTTTGGCATTGACGTCCCAGTTGGCAACAGAAACACCTGTTACGCTTTTTGCTGCTGTTTCAATGCGCTCTTTACACATCACACAATTCCCCTTTACCTGTAGCATGGCATGCCCCTCATCCGCGGCACTAGTGATTGTAGGGGTATCGTTGTTCATCATGCTGGGCTTTCCTTCCAATTGGGCGCTAGAATCCACCGTAAATACGCCTCGGGTTACAAGCTCTTCGCCGTCTTTTAGCCCTGAAGTGACCACGTAATTATCCCCTAATGAAGGGCCTAATACAATTTCTCTCATTTTGAATGCTGGGGTATTTGTATGGGGTTGTTTGACGTAAATAACCGAGCGTTTTCCTGTCCACAAGACAGCTGATTTAGGTATCACCAACTGGTTGTTGTGCTCTCGTACAGGCGCTTGAACCGTTGCTGTGGCATACATCTCGGGTTTTAGCGCTTGATCTTTGTTATCTGCTTCTACGCGAATTTTTGCAGTACGTGACGTAGCATCAATAATCGGATTGATAAAAGATATTTTTCCACGGTACACTTTTCCAGGGATACTCTGAAGGGTGTATTCTAACATATCTCCTTCTTTTAAGAAAGGCAAATCTGCTTCATAGGCCTCAAAAACGGCCCACAGTTTGTTCATATTGGAAATACTATACAGAACCGAACCTTGGTTGATATAATCCCCTTGGTTGACGTTTTTGGCTGTTACGATTCCACTGGTATTGGCTGTAATGCTCACATAAGGAGAGACTTTTCCTGTAGAGAGAATTTTGTTGATTTGCGATTCTGACATCTTCCACAACCTCAATTTCTCTTTGGCTGCGTCGAGGAGCATCGGTTGAAAATCGGTCAATTTCTGTGCTTCTAACAACTCTTGTTGGGCATTGAGTAAATCGGGGGAATAAATCGTAGCAATAAGTTGTCCTTGTTTAACAGATTCTCCCGTAAAATTGATGAATAACTTCTCTATACGACCGTTCACGTGAGAGGTTTGCGATTGTTGTAGGCGTTCATCAACTTGTATGGTTCCGTAGAGTTGCAAGTCTTTTACTGCATCTTGTCGGCCCACCACAGTGGTTTGAATATTCGCTAAGGCTATGGCTTCTTTGGACATTTGAATGGCATCATCGTCAATCGCATCATCGCCACCGCCAGCAGATTTTAGTGGAATTAAATCCATCGCACATAAAGGGCATTTTCCTGGTTTATCCATTTTGATTTGCGGGTGCATGGAACACGTCCATACCGTAGCAGCTTCTTCAGTTGGCGCTTCTTCTCCATTGTGCTCATGAGTGGCTGATCCACCAAAGACCAACCACCCCAAGAGTAATCCAACGAGTAAAATAGCTCCGTATTTTACTGCGTTATTTTGTACTATATCGTTTAATTTACTCATTTTATTTCTATTCTAACTCGTTCGTTGTTGCGGTAATATTTTCAATCGAAGCGACCAACGTATTGTAGTTGGCGATGGCTTCGGCTTTCTTTAGCTGGTAGTCGAGCAATTGACGTTGCACTTGAATGACATTGGTCAAATCACTTTTTCCCGTTACAAATTCCTTGACAATTAGATTGAAGGTCGTTTCAGCCAAGGTGGTTTGTTTTTCTAAAAGGACAAGGGTGCGTTCGGCATCTTCTACCTGATTTTTAAAGCTGTAGTAAGAGGCCAGTAACGTATTGTACGTGTCTTTGTATTTCTCCTCGCTGGATTTCCACCATTTTTTACCTTCTTCTTGTTGAGCCTTGTATTTTTTTCTAAAAATAGGTAGGGATACAGTCACCATAGGCATAATCATATCCTTTCCATTCATATCCCCCATGGCAAGCATAGGATCATTAGTTTTGCCAATAATCATGTATTGAACGCCTAATCCAATCATTGGATAGCTCATTTTCTTATCCATTTCCGATTTGGCACGGTAGGCTAGTCCTTCTTCGGTCAGCATGGCGAGCATGGGATTGTTACTTTCAATCATCGTTTTTGCTTCCTCATCCGTTAAGAAAAAAGGCACTTTTTCTATTTCTTGCGGAATGGTTATGGCCTGATGTATTTCTTGATCAAGCAAGGCGTTGAATTTAACCTTTTCTGCTTTGATTTGGGCTTGTAGACTTTCGACGGTGTTTTCTATTTCGATGGTTTCCAGTCGAATGCGTAAAACGTCAGACATGCCAGAGCCACCACCTGTACTCATTCCACTCATAGCACTACTGCTTGAGGATGTAGATGACGAAGTAGGAGAGGATGGGTTTGTGGAAGCTCCACCCCCCATATTCATGCCTCCCATACCACTGCTGTTGCTATTGGATGGGGTTGCCACGGTAGGTGTAACCAAAGCCATGCTATTCGAAGCTACCGCACCAGAAGGGGCAGAAAATTTCTGTAAAGCCAATTGTTCCAACTGTTCCAATAGCTTTTTATTTTGCTTCGCATTATTTACCTGCTGCTGTAACTTTTGTAACGTATACCATTGCGTATGCACTTGTAATATAACGGCTTCTTGTGCTTCTCTATACTGTTGCAGTTGCATACTCGCCATGTGATTGGCTTCTTTTTTGGCTGATTTTTTCGTTCCAAACCAAGGGAGCATTTGCATTAAGGTGAGGTCTCCAATTTGTCTTCCTCCCACAATATCCATGGGTTTGGTATAGAACCCCATAGAGAGCTCTGGATCTTCAAAGGCTCCTGCCTGTGGTATTTTTTCCAAAAACGCTTCATGCGCTAAGCGCTGTGCTTGTATTCCGGGATTATTTTCAAGGGCCAATTGGGTGTAATACGCCAAAGAATCAACCTTTTGATCCTGGGCCCATAGTGCTGTCGTAGAAATAAATAGTCCTACAACAATAAAAAATAGAGGATGTATCTTATTCATTTTCAACGAATTTTTTAGTTTGATTTTGTTCTTTTTTGATAGCCCATTCTCTCCACCAGCATTGAAATACCGGAACCACAAACATGGTCATGGATTGAATTAGCATCCCTCCGAAGGTGGGAATCGCCATGGGAATCATAATTTCAGCTCCTTTTCCCGTCGAGGTCATGACGGGAAGTAGTGCAATTAAGGCCGTTGCTGTAGTCATCGCAGCTGGGCGTACACGCTTTAATCCTGCATATACAACAGCCTCTCGAATCTCGTGTTTTGTTTTAGGGTCACGTGCTTCAAATGTATCGTGTATATACGTGCCCATTAGTACTCCATCATTGGTCGCCAAACCAAAGAGCGCAATAAATCCAACCCAAACGGCGATACTCAAATTGATGCTGTGCATCTGGAATAAATCTCGCATATTCATGTCGCCAATAGAAAAATTCATGAACCACGGTTGTCCATACAACCACAACAAGATAAACCCACCGGCAAAAGCTACAAATACCCCTGAAAAGTGAATCAAGGATGCCGTAATGGTCTTAAATTGGAAGTACAAAATCAATAAAATGGCTAACAAACTTAGGGGTACAACGATGAGCAAGCGCTGTGCTGCGCGTTCTTGTTGTTCGTAATTCCCAGCGAATGCATAGGTTACTCCTTTAGGTAGTGTTAGTTCACCCGATTCTACTTTTGTTTTTAGCATTTGATTGGCTTCACGTACTACATCAACCTCTGCTTTTCCGCTGATTTTGTCAAAAATGACATAACCGAGTAAAAAGGTATTTTCACTTTGAATCATTTGGGATCCTTTGGCATAACCGATATCAGCTACGTCACGAAGGGGAATTTGAACTCCTGTAGCCGTTGGAATCAATATTGTCCCCAAAGCTTCAGGGCTATCGCGCAATTCTCTTGGATAACGTAAACGAACGGGGAAGCGTTCGCGTCCTTCAACCGTAGTGGTTAATTGCATTCCTCCAACAGCAGCACCTAATACTTCTTGTAGATCCGCAACGGTAATGCCATAGCGCGCCATATTGTTTCGATTCAGGTGAATCTCTACATAAGGTGCCCCAACTGCGCGATCGTAAAACACGGTCGACGGCATAATGGATGGAATGTCTTTTAAGGCTGTTTCTAAGGCTTTTCCTCCTTCTTCAATCGATTCTAAGTCTGGACCTGATACTTTGAGTCCCATGGGTGCGCGCATCCCTGTAGATAACATAACCAAACGCGCTTCAATTGGCTGTAATTTAGGAGCGGAGGTCAAGCCAGGGAGATGGGAAACATTGACTATTTGCTGCCAAATATCGGCTGCATTTTTAATTTCAGGACGCCATTGTCTAAAGAATTTTCCATTTTTATCTGCAATTAAACTATCTCTTGGAATTTGACGGTATCCATGGGCTACGTTATAAGTTGAACCATTGCGCAGTTCAAAATCTCCTGATTTAGTTACTTTAAAGCGCTCGCGATGCCCATTTTCATCTAAGAAATACTCAGGTTTATAATTGATGGTATTTTCAAACATTTGTGTAGGAGCAGGGTCAAGGGCAGAATTTACACGACCCCATTTTCCAACGGTCAGCTCTACTTCTGGAATGTTTTGAATGCGTTTATCTAAGGTTTGAATAAAAGCTAAGTTTTGTTCAATTCCCGTATGCGGCATACTCGTTGGCATCAACAAGAAAGATCCCTCGTTTAGACTCGGCATAAACTCTTCGCCAATCCCTGGGAAGGTTTCGGATGACTTTTGCCAAAAGGCAGTTTCACGAAAGGATTTCCAGCCAATGGTTTCAAATCCTTTAGCAACAAAACCAAAAGAGGTGTTGAAGCCCAACCAAACGAGCATACCAAAAATGACCGTAATAATGGGAATAGCCATGAATTTCCAGCGATTTGCTAACGCCCAACTCAGAATCTGTTCATAGTAAATCACCAATAACCATAAAACGCCTAAAATAGCACCAATAGCTAAGACAACAAAGGCGAAATTTAGACTTGTACTTGCTTGGGTTCCTAAAGGTAACCATTCAACAGCAAGATAGTAAACGGCCACGAATAAGGTGATGCCCACATTGATGTAATTGGCTGTTTTTTCATTCCGCCATTTTGGGGTATATAGGTTGTTGATTCCGACTAATGTTAGGGCAAGGGCTGTAAAAATACCCGTGTAAATCCATAAAGCAATTCCCAATACACACAAGCTATAGTTGGTAATTTTACGCACTTTAGCTTTGTCTATTTTGATGGAATAGATGTAATAGGCCAGCGTAGGTAGGATGATAATTCCCAAGATAAACGCAGAAACTAAGGCAAATGTTTTAGTATAGGCTAAAGGTTTAAAAAGTTTACCTTCCTGAGCTTCCATGGCAAAAACAGGCAAGAAACTGATAATGGTTGTCAGCATAGCGGTTGACAAAGCACCAGAAACTTCGGATACGGCTTTGACAATGAGATTAACAAAGGCTTGTCCACGGCTTTCTACTCCACGTTCTCGCTCTTCTTCCATGTGCCGAATGATACTCTCCACAAAGACGACTCCTACATCTACCATGACGCCAATAGCAATGGCGATTCCTGAGAGTGCAACAATATTGGCCTCAATTCCCATGTATTTCATGATAATAAAGGTGGCCAATACACCAATAGGGAGGATACTGGAAATAATAACCGAAGCGCGGAGGTTGATAACCAAGACAATCACAACGATAATACAAATGAGTATTTCATGCGCTAATGCAGTTTCAAGTGTTCCAATAGTTTCTTTAATCAATCCTGAACGGTCGTAAAAAGGAACGACAGTTACTTTGGAAATCGTGCCATCTGCGAGTGTTTTCTGAGGAAGACCAGCTTCCATAGCCGCGATTTTACTTTTTACATTGTCAATCACTTTCATCGGGTTAGCTCCATAGCGAGCAACTACCACACCACCAACGGCCTCAATCCCTTCTTTATCTAAACCGCCTCGTCGAGTAGCTGGACCTAAATTGACGAAAGCCACGTCTTTGATTTTTACTGGCACATTATTTCGTACCGTTACTACGGCCTCTTCTAAGTCTTGGACGCTTTTAATGTAACCTAAACCGCGGACTAAATATTCAGCTTTATTAATCTCTATCGTTTCTGCACCAATGTCGAGATTGCTCTTTTGGATAGCGGTCATAACATCCATAATAGAGACCTTATAAGCGCGCAGGGCATCAGGTTTTACTTCGACCTGATATTCTTTCACATATCCTCCGATAGACGCAACTTCTGCGACCCCTTCAGCAGCGGCTAAATTGTATTTGGCATAGAAGTCTTGAATGGTGCGCAATTCATCAGGATCCCAACCACCCGTAGGTTCTCCCGTTTGGGGGTTTCGACCTTCTAAGGTGTACCAATACACTTGACCTAAGGCTGTTGCATCAGGCCCTAAGGTTGGGATAGCTCCCTCGGGTAAAGTTCCCGCAGGTAAGGAGTTTAATTTTTCTAAAATACGGGATCGACTCCAATAGAACTCTACATCCTCTTCAAAAATGATGTAGATGAAAGACATACCAAACATCGAACTACTTCGAATGGTTTTTACTCCTGGTACCCCCAATAAAGAAGTCGTTAAAGGATAAGTAATTTGTTCTTGTATGTCTTTGGGAGATCGTCCCATCCATTCTGTAGCTACAATTTGTTGGTTTTCACCAATATCAGGAATGGCATCTACTGGAACGGGGTCACTTGGCAATAGGTTTTGATGCCAAGTAAAAGGGGCGGTAATTAACCCCCATACAATAACGATAATTAGGATTAGCATCGTAATTAATCGATTATGTAAGAAATACTTAATGATTTTATTAAGCATAAGAATGTCTTTAAAGTGTTACTAATACGCTATAGGAAATACCAGGAGAATTGCTAGATGTATAGGAAATCAAGCAATTGACCCCGCTTCTTCGTTTAAGATAAAAAGAGTTTATATAACTAATTTATAGGAATTAGTTATAGCTCTAGTTTAATCGTAAACAAAGCAGTAGTGATATCTCAAAAAAACAGGGAATTCTCTTCGTTAGCACAGGAAAGAAATTTCCATAGAAAAAAGCGAACAAAGAAATAGCGGTATCATATACGATAAATACAAATGTAGGATAGCCGGTCGACGGCTGTAAATTTAAACCCATCACCAGCGGATGGAATAAGATAAGCGGCTGTTGCATCAACGGATTTTAAATCAGTCAAGTAGTTTGAATTAAACCACTTGGATTGAATAACTGCTCTTTTTTCTTTGGCTTTAGGCGTAGCTTCTGTTTGCTCCAGTTGCAAGTCTGCCTGAGCGGTGTGAATACGCGCCATTGGAGAACAGCAAATCATATCCGCCATATTGGTATGGCTATCCATGCCATCCGTAGCACAACAAGGCATTACATCCTCTTCCATTTCCATACACCCCGCCATAGCCGTACGCATGTCCGTACAGTTCCAACTAATGATTGGATTTGCAGTAACCAAAACGGATAACGAGAGTAATAAAATGGATAAAAATTTCTTCATTAATATAAATATTGGGAAAAGAAATGATGTACTTGAGAAACAAAGATAGGAAAAAAAATGTACAGTTAACCGCTAACAGTAAACAGTTTACCAGAATATTTACTTTGCACCTAAAAACAGACCCTATAGGTATAACCGTAATTTTTTGTAGGCGAATCATTCAAAACACCCGAAAAAAACAAAGAACAAAAGCCTTCTTGGGTGAGAGGTCGGGAGGATTAGGTGAGATTTGTATCTTTTTTTCCTTTAGTAAGAGTATTACTTTTACTAACGATGATTTTATTAAGAAAATAAAAAAACGAAAATTCAAGCATGCTTTGCACAAAAGTTGTCTTTTTCTCTAAAAAATATCATAAAAAATCGAATGATGTAGAAAAAAATTTAATTTAAAATACATACAGTTTACGTAATGATAATTAAAAGTTAACGCTAAAAAAACAATATCACTCTCTTTTTGTATATAAAAATAAATATTTTATTCAGTAATTTAACAAGGTTGAATCGTGGTATTGTCATTTTTTTATTTGGAATGTTGAGAAATTCTGATTAAAATAGCATTGAAATTGTATTTATTCTAGAAATGCGATTTTACCAAACAAACAACACGAGCTAACCTTATGAAACTTGAATTATTTGAAGAAGTACAAAGTACATTACAACACTTTGTGCGGCATTTTTCTAAAATTGCCCCCTGTGGGAATCTAAATTCCCTTGCTTTTCAACATTATCACTTTAATAATTTTAAAGCAATGACCTCTACTTTATTTGAAGCCCTGTTGCATATCAATTATGCGCAACTTCAAAAAAGCGAAGATAAGATTAGGTATAACACGCCTTTCTCTCTTACACTGAACGATTCTTTGGAATTAATACGAGAAATGGATTTCGCTAAGATTCAACAAGACAAACGAGAAAAAATACTCCTTGCAGTTCGTCAAGAAATTCAAGATAAATTTAGACAACAACCCGTGAATACTTATAGCAGTATTCATTTCAACTGTTTAGATCGGACGAAACAAATGTGTGCTTTAGTAGGAACGATTCACATTTCAACAAATCAAGAGTATACCATCCACCTTTTCTACTTAAAAATTGAAACACATCTGGAAGATTTACTACTAGATTTTAACTTTTACTTGAAAGACAAAAACAAACATCAAACTATTTACCATAAACTTTTAGAAACAGAACCTGCGGATGATATAAAACTACTTTCTCTCTTACAAGAACACAAGCTTTCATTGGAAGAGTTTCAAAGTAATATGCTGTATTTTTACGGCGATACACTAGCGAATTACCAGCGAAAGGAACGCTTTTTAAAATCACTCGAATTGCTTTTGTTTTCTTCAAATTCCATGGAAGAAATTCAGCAAACTTGTGAAGAAGTACGATCTCCTTATAGCTTGACGCAGTTTTTTAGCAATCCAAGACGTTTAAGAACGAACGCTGTTATTCGATATAATGTTGGTTGACAGTTAACGGTTGAAAATACTAATAAAAAAACAACCTTGTGGTTTCCCGCAAGGTTGTTTTTTATAGTAGGAGTAGTTTTGGTGAACATCATCTCTTTACAAAAGTAAAACGCCAAAAAGCAAATGCCAAACCACAAAATTCACCATATACTATTCCCCATTCAACAAATACAAATACGCATCGGGCAAATGATGAGACATGGTATTATCGGGATTATTGAATTGTTTTTGATAGGCTTCATTTTGCATACCATCTAGCACAATAGGGTTTCCACAGCGATTGTAATTGCTTTCTTGACGGTATTTTGGTTCTTGTAAATCAGGTAATGTTTTTTGGATTTGCTTGAATAAAAAAGGACCAAGTAACTTAGCATAGCGTTTAACACTTTTTTTCGTAGGGGTATTGACACGATTGTAGATCGCACGGGCAAACCAGCGTTTGGGCCAGCTAATTTTCTTAATTCCCTTGTTGATGTTTTCTTGACTGAAAGGACTAACGGGTGTAAAGTCCTGAAAGCGCTGGGTGGTAGGGGGTACTTCAGGCACCCAATCCTGAGTATTAACCACCGAATAGCTCCATTGATTCATCTCTTTTTCATACTGATACGCAAAGTATAGATTTCCTGGTTTTGGAGCAGCTAAGGTGTACGTTTTAAAACGGATGTCTGAAGGGAGAACCTTGTCCTTTTGCCATTGGTTGAGTTGAGCCGTAATCAAATACGCAATCACACCCCCTTGGCTGTGTCCAGAAATAATAATTTCCTTGTGGTTGGCTTGATATAGGCTATCAATTTTAGGCTTAATATCCTGAAGTAAATAGACTGAAGCAATGGCCCATCCAGCATGAACACTCGCTTTGTCATCTGCAGAAAATTGATAGGTTACTGGTTGATCTGGCGTGAGGTACAAGGTTCCATTCGCGGGTACCATAGCTGCATAATAGTTGGCTAACCAGCTAATTCCACGGTTTACAGACCCTCGAATAACGAGTTCTGCAATCTGGTTTTCCTCGTTGAAATAGAGCCCCCATTGATTTGTTAAACCCATTTCAGGTGAACGATATACGTTTTTGTATTGTGTCAACAGGTAGAGGGAGTCACTAGCATACGGTTTCTGAATATCCTGGGCTAAGTGTAAGCTATTTCTGATTTCTTTTCTTTCTACTGTTGGTTTTAAATGTTGGGCAAACGCAGTGAAGCTTAATAAAGCGAAACAAATAAAAACCGTTTTTTTCCAGATCATCTCGTTCAGTTTTTAAATAATGAAACCATAAAAATACAGAAAAAAGCGGTCAGTTGGTTTTATACTCTGGTATAACTGGGGGATACTTGTTTTTTTATGGTGTACAAGGTTTTTAAACATTCTATCATATTCATCAGATTTACTGTTTTTAACTACAAATCTATCATGTAGAAATATTTAACAAGTTGGATAGGAAGTGTTGTGATCGATTAAACGATGAGCCCTAAGTGTTTTTTTTAGGAAAACAAGAATAGAGCTACAACAAGAGTAAAGCATTCAACGTGTTTTTTGCGTATTTGTTTTTTTCTTTACTAAAAGTATCTTAGTTTTAGAGGAACAAAAAAGTATTTTATTCGATTACTAAAGGGGTAAAGTGCTAAAAATCTCTTAAGGAAGGATTCTATCCTTAAAATAAAACAATACATTTGAAAGGATAAAAAAGAAAAGCTTATGAAAAAAATAATGTTATTATGTGCAGTAGTAGTTGGAAGTTTATTCACATTTAGTTGTGAAGGACCTCGTGGATCTCAAGGAATGCCTGGACCAGAAGGACCAGAAGGACCTGCAGGTGGTGGAGCTGAATATGCTAAGATATTTGAATACCATTTGAGTTTTAATCAAAACTTAGATTCAAATATGGCAGATCAAGTCGTAAAACATCCAACAAAAGTATATTTAGGTGATGCTGTGATGATTTATGTTTTGGAAGAAATAGAAAAGAATGGAAATCCTATTTGGTCTCCTTTACCAATGCGTTACTTTGTTGAGAATACAGCAACACAAAAAGATGAAGAATTAGAATATATCTATAATTATGGGTTAGATGATTTTAAGATTATAGCTCGTGCAACTGCCCCTTTAGGCTTGTTTAATGGTACACCAGGTTCAAAAGAGGATTTAGGATATGTTACGGATATGATTTTTAGAGTGGTTTATATTGCAGGAAATGACCCTGTTCAAAAGAATGCCGCAGTAAAAGCTGCAGCGGATGAAAAACCGTTAAGCTATGACGAATTACTTTTGAAGTATAATTTAACCAAGTCTCCAGTAAAGAAAATGTACTAAAGATAGAAAAAACGACAGTGAATTCCACTGTCGTTTTTTTTTATGGAAAGGTGAAAAAGGAAACCGAAACGCAGTGTAGGTTCATCGAACACCCAAAAAAAATCTCACCCAATCTCACCCAATCTCACCCAATCTCACCCAATCCTCACCTAATCCTCACCTAACCCCACCCAACCTCACCCAACCTCACCCAGCCTTGAAAAAAAATCCCCCTATAAAGTGATGAAATAAAAAAAACATCAAAAAAAACAGGGGGTATGTGTTGAATTTTTGTCTTTTTTCTTATTTTTGTTACTTCAAAACAAGGGGTGTCCCTATAAAAAGTGTAATTATGTCAACATTTCGTTTTCGAGCAATTGAAAAAGCAGCCTCAAGAAGTGCTGTGAAGGTAGAAGAACTGGGTAGAAAATCATTAATTTTTGGAGATCATGTCTTTAATGACAAGTCGATGCGCCAATTTTTGACACCTGAAGCCTATCAGGCGGTAAAAAATGCACAGCTGGGCATTAAGATTGACCGTCGATTAGCGGATTACATTGCCTTAGGGATGAAAGAATGGGCCCTTTCTAAAGGTGTAACACATTATACCCACTGGTTCCAACCCTTAACAGGAACAACAGCTGAAAAACACGATGCCTTTTTCGAAACGCAATTTGATGGAGATCCAGTAGAGCAATTCAATGGAGGACAATTGGTACAACAAGAGCCAGATGCGTCGAGCTTTCCAAATGGAGGTATCCGCAACACCTTTGAAGCTAGAGGATATACCGCTTGGGATCCTACTTCACCCGCCTTTATCTTTGGATCAACCTTGTGTATTCCAACGGTATTCATCTCGTACACTGGAGAAGCTTTAGATAATAAAACGCCACTTTTAAAAGCGATTAACGCAATTGATGATGCCGCAACAGAAGTGGCGCGTTATTTTGATAAAAACGTAAAAAAAGTAACCCCAACATTAGGTTGGGAACAAGAGTATTTCCTTGTTGATGCCGCTTTAGCCGCGTCAAGACCCGATATCTTAACGACAGGTAGAACCTTGTTAGGGCATACTGCCGCTAAAGGACAACAATTGGATGACCACTATTTTGGATCAATTCCAACGCGTGTATTAAACTATATGCACGACTTAGAAAATCACTGTATCTTATTGGGAATTCCAGTAAAAACGAGACACAATGAGGTAGCGCCCAATCAGTTTGAGCTAGCGCCTATCTTTGAAGAGATTAACTTAGCAGTGGATCACAACTCTTTGTTGATGGATGTGATGAAAAAAGTAGCAGAAAAACACCACTTCAAAGTGTTATTCCACGAAAAACCATTCAAAGGAGTCAACGGATCAGGAAAACACAACAACTGGTCTTTGGCAACAGATACAGGGGTAAATTTATTAAGCCCAAGTAAAACACCAAAAAGCAATTTGCAATTCTTGACGTTCTTTATCAATACCATTAAGGCGGTAAACGACAACGAAGAATTGTTGCGTTCAGCTATTGCTTCAGCCAGTAACGATCACCGTTTAGGCGCTAACGAAGCCCCTCCTGCAATCGTATCGGTATTTATTGGTCAGCAATTAACCAAAGTGTTGGAAGAGTTGAAAGTGGTAACGGATGGTAAATTATCGCCAGAAGAAAAAACCGACTTAAAATTAAACGTAGTAGGTAAAATTCCAGATGTATTGCTAGATAATACGGATCGAAATAGAACGTCTCCCTTTGCTTTTACAGGGAATAAATGGGAATTTAGAGCGGTAGGTTCAACAGCAAACTGTGCGGGCCCTATGACCGTTTTAAATACGATTGTTGCAAAGCAATTAAAAGAGTTTAAGCTAGAAGTAGATCGCTTGGTAGAACAAGACGGATTGAAAAAAGATGAAGCAATTTTCAACGTATTACGCGAATACATCAAACAAAGTGAACGCATCTTGTTTGAAGGGGATGGATATAGCAAAGAATGGGAAGAAGAAGCAGCCAGACGTGGATTGAGTAACCACAAAACGACACCAGAAGCCTTAAAAGCTAAAGTTTATCCAGCGTCAATTGCTGTATTTGAAGAAATGCAAGTGATGACCAAAGTAGAGGTAGAAGCCCGTTATGAAATCGAATTAGAAGAATACGTAAAACGCATCCAAATTGAAGGACGTGTATTAGGAGATATCGCTAAAAATCACGTGATTCCAACGGCTATTAAGTACCAAAACTTAGTGATTGAAAACGTAAAAGGATTGAAGGAAATCTTTGGTGAGGAAAACTATAAAGAATATGCAGAAGAACAATTGCGTATCTTAAAGAAAATATCTTTCCACCTTGCCCAAGTGAATATAAAAGTAGCAGAAATGGTCGATCAACGTAAGATTGCTAATGCTATAGAAGACGTAGAAGAACAAGCACAAATGTACTGCCATATAGTAAAACCATACTTTGATAGTATCCGTTATCATAGTGATAAATTAGAAATGATGGTGGATAACGAATTGTGGACCTTAACGAAATATAGAGAGTTATTGTTTACTAATTAGTTTATTGGTTATGATGCGTAATGCGTAATGCGTGATGCGTGAATTTTCTGAATAATAAAATTAATGCTATAAAAAAAGCTTGAGTTTTAACTCAAGCTTTTTTGGTATTTGTTATTCGCTATTTGTTTTTTGCACGGCTTGTGATTTGCACGGCTTGTGATTTGCTCTTCGAGCGGTTTGACTCATCACGCATTACGCATCACGTTTATCTTTATACGCCCAGTAAAATACCTGAGGTAAAATAGTAAAGGCTAAGATCATTCCGATGATTAATCCCCCTACAATCATAATGGCTAATGGTTTTTGAATTTCAGAACCCATACCGTTAGATAATGCAGCGGGCAATAGCCCCATTGACCCCATTAAGGCAATCATAATTACAGGGCGAATACGGCTTTTTACCCCATCGCGTATGGCTTCTTCCAAAGACATTCGTTTTCTGAGGTTTTCTTTCATTACCCCAATGAGGACAATCCCATCAATGGTGGATACCCCAAAGAGAATGATAAAACCAATACCAGCTGAAATACCAAACGTTGTACCTGTTACCCAGAGGGAGATAAATCCACCGATAAAGGCAAAAGGCAGTGTTAGCGAGGCGATAGCGGTGTCTTTTACATTGCCAAAGTTAAAATAAAGTAGAATTAAGATGAGAATGAGCGATACAGGTACTACAAGAATTAGCTGCTTTGCTGCGCGTTCTTTACTTTCAAATTCACCCGCCCATTCCATTTTATTGATGGCAGGAAGTTGTACTTCTTTCTCTACTTTTGCTCTTGCTTCAGCGATAGTACTACCTAAATCGCGTCCTTCAATACTAAAACCAATACCGATATAGCGGCTATTTCCTTCGCGATAGATAAATGCAGGTCCCGTATGATAATCAATGGTTGCGATTTCTTTTAGCGCCACTTGTTTACCATCTAGACTTGGAATGAGGATTTCGCCGATTTTCTCTGCAGAATCGCGGTAATCTTTATCAAAGCGCAGTACCACATCGAACATGCGTTCGTTTTCATAAAACGTTGTGGCTGCCTGACCTCCAATAGTCATAGCAATTACCGCCTGTGCATCGGCGGTTGTCACGGCATATTTAGCCATTTTTGAATCGCTCAAAGAGATACGCAATTCGGGCAAACCAATATTTTTAAATATGTTTAAATCCGTAATCCCAGGAACATCTTTAATACTTTTTGCTACCTCTGTTGCATATTTTTCTAAATCAAAGAGGTTGTCGCCAAAAATTTTAATGACTAATGAACTCTTGACTCCTGCAACATATTCCTCTACGTTATCTTGAATCGGTTGACTGAACCCAAAGTTAATTCCTGGATATTTTTCTAGCGCGATTCTCATCTCTTCCAGCAATTCATCTTTTGAAATAGATCGTTTCCATTCATTTTCTGGTTTAAGTTCAGTGTGAAATTCAATGTTGAAGAATCCCGTAGGATCCGTTCCATCATTGGGACGGCCCGTTTGCGTCAAGACAAATTTTACCTCCTCAAAATCGCGTAAAATACCCTTCATTTCCTTGGCTAAACGAACGGATTCATCTAGGTTGATGCTACTTGGTAAAGTAGCGCGAATATAAATGGCTCCTTCGTTTAGTTTCGGTAAGAATTCAGAACCGTAGTAGTGAAAACGAACCCCACAAACCACTAAAATTAAGCCAAATAGTGCAAAGGTTAGTTTTTTGTGGTAGAAACTCCAGTTAAACATCTTGTAGATTGAGTTTTTAAAGAATCTAGAAATAAAATTCTCTCTTTCTTGGATGTTTTTCGTTAGGAGGAGTTTACACATGGCAGGTACATAGGTTAAGCTCAAGATGAGTGATCCTAGTAAAGCATATCCTAAGGTAAATGCCAGTGGAGAAAACATTTTACCTTCCACTTTTTCAAACGAGAAAATAGGCATTAAGGCAACTATTAGAATCAATAAGGCAAAGAAAATATACCCTGCTACGCTACCTGCACTTTTTCGAATCGTACCCAGTTTAGACATTCTGTTGAAACGCTTCATACCGACCATATGGGCTTTCCTTTCTAACCCTACAAAGACGTGTTCCACAATAACCAGCGTTCCCTCTAAGAGCAATCCGAAGTCGAGCGCTCCCATGGAGATTAAGTTTGCAGGTAGCCCTTGTATTTTCAGCATAATGATAGCAAATAGAAACGAGAGTGGAATCACGGTCGCTACGATAAAGGTCGTACGCCAATTGTATAGAAAGATAAATACAATAACGGAAACAAGTAAAACCCCTTCAATTAAGTTCTTTGTTACCGTATGCACTGTAGTATTCACTAAATCTGTACGGTCAATAATCGGAACTATTTTTACATTTTTAGGAAGAATACGATCGTTTAAATCGTCAATTTTTGTTTTGAGATTTGCGATTACGTCACTTGGATTTTCTCCGCGTAACATCACGACAATACCCTGTACCACATCCTCCTCATCTTGGTATCCTACCTGTCCTAATCGCGGTTTGGCATTGATTTCTACCTTGGCTACGTGTTTTACTAGGATAGGGGTGTTGCCTTTGACTTCAATCAGAATGTTTTCAATATCTTCTACATTGTCTAGTAAACCTACTCCGCGAACGACATAAGCTTGATCACCTCGTTGAATCACATCTCCACCAACGTTGATATTGCTCTTTTCTACCGCTTCATAAACGTCTAAAGGAGATAAATCGTAGTTGACTAATTCTGTAGGATTAATTTGAATTTCAAATATTTTTTCTTCCCCTCCAAAGCTTACCACATCGGCAACTCCAGGTACAGAAAGTAATTCTCGTTCGACCACCCAATCCTGAATGGACGTAACTTCCTTAATTGGCAAATCACTTTGGATGATATAGCGAAAAATCTCACCCGTTGCCCCCGAAGGCGGTTCGATTTCAAAATCCGCACCTTCTGGTAGATTGACATTCCCCATGCGGTTGGACGCATATTGCTGGGCATAAAAGTCGTCAATTTCATCGTTGAAGATAACTGTTACCACAGATAAACCAAAGAGGGAAATGGAGCGAACTTCTGCTTTATTCGGAATGGTATTCATCTCTTTCGAGATGGGCAGGGTAATGAATTTTTCTATTTCTTCGGCACTACGCCCTGGCCATTGGGTTATAATACGCGCACGGGTGTTTGTTACATCCGGAAACGCCTCAATAGGGGTGTGTATATAGCTGTAGATTCCGCCAAATAACAATAACAAAACACCAAAAATAACGATGAATGTGTTTTTGAGGGAAAAGGCTACAATATTTTGAACAAATTTTTGCATGTTTTACTTCTCTTTTGGTTTACAAGTGATTGTTTAACTGCTCGTAAATTAATAACTCATTGGTGGTAATCACCGTTTCACCTTCTTTGACCCCTCCTTCAACGTAAGTGTATTCGTTGTTTTTAGCCAATGGTGTGATTTGACGAATTTCTTGGTGGCAATTGTCAACATAGACCACGACGTAGTTTTGGTTGTTGTCAAAAATGATGGCGTTGTTGGGAACTGCTAAGGCTTCGCCTTGGTTGTCGTCAATCAGTAAATGAATTTCAGCAGACATCCCTGGACGTAACTTCATTTCGTGGTTGTTTAGTACAATACGCGCTTTTAGTACGCGTTCTTCTGCGTCAAACACTTGAGAAATAGTTGAAATTTTACCTTCAAACTTATCATCGGGATAGGCTAATGTACTGACTGATACTGCTGCATGTTGTTTGACATAGCGCATAGAGGTTGCATAGACATTGGCTATGATCCATACATCACTCAAATTAGCAATAGTAAATAAAGGCTCATCCGTATCCGTTAGCGTCATGCCAGCCACTATGTTTTTCGTAACAATATATCCATCTTGAGGAGCTAGAATTTGATAAATACCTTCCTTATTTTGGCCGTTAAACATCGATAAATTGCTCTTCGCAGCATATAATTTACTTTCCAATACTTGTACTTCTTCTTCTGCTTCTAGCAATTCTCTTTGAGAAGAAATCCCATCTTCATACATGGAAGTCACAGATTCTAGCTCGCGTTTAGCCACTTTTAATTCCGCCTCTGTTGCACGCAATTCTGTTTTGAATTCATTTAAGTCCGTACTCCTAATTTCTGCGAGTAGTTGTCCTTTCTTGACAAAATCACCAAGTGAGAATTTCGCACCAACTACAATTCCTTCTACTAAGCTGTAGAATGGAATGGTTTTATCCTGGTTGTATCCCACTGTTCCATTCAAGGTCATCGTTCGTTGAATGGGGCGTTTTTTTACGGGAGCAAAGTGTAACCCTTTGCTGATTTCTTCTGAAATACAGTAGGGATCTTTCGTTTCAGGTGCCGCTACTTGTTGATTACAAGCCGATAAAGTTAGGGCAGCTAAAACAGCATAGCCAATCGTATGTTTTGAACGTGTTTTGATGCTTTTCATATTAAATATCTTTTCCAATAGCGAATTGTAAATTTTCTACTTGTTCGTTTAGTTCCTTTTTTGTTTCGAGTAGGATGTTTTTATTGTCGACATACGCCTCTACGAAGTCTAAGTACTCAATCATACTCACATTTTTCTTTTGAAAGTTTTTGACGTAGGCCTCGAGTAGCTGATCCAATTGCTTTTCGTAATCTTTGTCGATTTGATCGTACAACTCTTTGGTTTGTAAATAATTTCTCAGGGCTTCTATGATGTCATTGGCAATTTCATTTTTCTTGCTTGTAGCTTCTAGTTCGGCTAATTGGACGCCAATTTTAGCTTCTTTGATGTTGCCTTTGTTGCGATCAAAAATGGGTAAGTCAAACGACAAACCAAAACCTACAAAGTCGCGCATAATATTTCCGCCACGGTCATAATCAACTCCTAAAGTAATATTAGGTGTGCGTTCTGCTTTTTCAATTTCCACCTGTTTTTTAGCCTGGTTGATGAGGTTGTCGTTTAACACAATATCAGGACGATTTTCCTGTGCGTGAATAATCCAGTCCTCAATTTGCAATTCGCTAACCATTTGTGTAGGAACATCCAGTTCGCTTGTGATATAGATGGAGGTATTTGTTCCAATATTGATAAAGTTCTTCAATTCTTTCAACGCCTCTTCCAAGTCTTTGGAAACATCCACCAGTTCTTTTTTAAATTGCAATTGAGCCGCTTTTAAACGGATGTATTCACTTTGACTAATATTTCCTTGACTCAATTGATTTTTGTACCCTGCAATTAGGTGCGTGGTATTGTCGATTTGTTTTTGATAAATAGCTTGCTGTTGCTGTAAAACCTGAATCGAGGTTAAGGTATTGCGCAAAGCTAGTTTTGTTTCGCGCAAGGCGATTTCAAAATCCGTTTGACGCTCTGCTACCGTTAATTTTTGAAGATCGATGCGTTTGCGTCTTTTGCCCGCCGTTTCAATTTCTTGTTCCAAGTGGAGTGAAATTTGTTGGGAAGTTCCCCAATTACCGAAAATAATCGGTTGTTCCTCTATATCGGTTGTGCGCCAAACATTGACTTCAGAGATTTCAAAGCTAGGGTTAGGCCATAACTTTGCTTGAATCAATTGGGCTTCTGCCTGAGAAATTTCTAGTCTCTTGGCAAGTAAATCTATATTCTGCTCAAGAAATATCCCTTCTACTTCTTGCTTGCTCAATTTTAGCTCCTTCTTCTTATCCTGTGCTTGGGAGATACAAACAGAAAAAACTAAAAATGATAGGGTGAATACACGTGTAAACATATTGCTCATCATTTAAGGTTCAAAATTACATTTCCCATATTATAGGGGCTTTGGAGTCGCATTAATAAGATATTAAAACTAGATTAGAATTCGATTAGAACACTGTGCTAGTCCTTCTTTTGCTGCGCATAAAAAGCATATGTAAACGATATCTTACAATTTTTATTCCAAAATTTGTTTTTTGATATCTAGTTTCTAAATAATTGTAATTAAGTGATGAAATTAACCTAAATTTCAGTATTATGTGTGTTTATTTTTGTTTTTTATCTGGATGGTTTCGATAGGATGAAGGCTAGCTGGGTTTAAGATTAGTTAATAAAAAAAGCTATTCCTTTTTGGGGAATAGCTTTTTTTTATATTGAACTATGGCGATGCTTATTTTTTAATCGCTGGTTTCGCTTTTGCTTTAGCGCTTAAGTGTTTTTTATACTGAATAAACGATAAAATACTCAGTAGGGAAACAAATCCAATAGACCACCAAATGATAGTAGGCGTAATTACCTTATCTCCTGATGCATAGGAGTGTAATCCACTTAAGTAGAAGTTTACTCCGAAATACGTCATCATAATCGCGTAGAAAGCGAGGATGCTAAATACGTTGTATAACCAGGTACCGCGCATTGTTGGAACTAAGCGTGCGTGGATAACAAAAGCATATACCATGATACTGATTAATGCCCAAGTTTCTTTTGGATCCCATCCCCAGTAGCGTCCCCAACTTTCGTTCGCCCATTGTCCTCCTAAGAAGTTACCAATGGTCAGCAGGACTAGACCTACCGTAAGTGCCATTTCGTTGATGTAGGTTAATTCTTTGATGTTGAGGTCCATTTTCTTTTTGTTCTTGCTGTTGGTCAAAATCATCAAGATTAATGCAACAACGCCTAGAATCATTCCCAGTGTAAACGGACCATAACTCGCCACGATAATCGCTACGTGAATAATTAACCAGTACGAATCTAAAACCGGTTGTAAGTTCGAAATGGCAGGGTCCATATAGTTTAGATGGGCCGCCCATAAAATCATTCCCGTAACAAAAGCCGTTGAAGCAATCGTTAATTCTGATTTTTTACCGAAATACAACCCAAATAGGGTAGTGGCCCAAGCTACGTAAATTACTGATTCATAGGCATCACTCCAAGGGGCGTGACCCGATACATACCAACGTACAGCCAAACCTAGGGTATGAAGTACAAATAAGAACAGGGTTAACCAATGGCCAACTTTAATCGCTTTACTTGCAACTTTATTCGGTTTTAAAATCGTCCAGATGATAAAGATGAACGAGAATAGCGCAACTAGCATGTAGTATCTATACAACGTTTTGAAAATATCGTATTGGTTGTATAAAATTTCAAATTTAATTTTGCTATCCGAAGGCATGATATTTTTACCATACGAATGCTGGAATGTATTGATGTGTTCGAGGTATTCTTCTGCTTTGGTATAATCATTCGAACGTTTAGCATCAAATAGAGCAGGAACATACATGCGCGATAGGATATTCTTCGTAAACGTAGAATCCATCCCCGTCATGCCTGATTCATTGAGTTCTAAAGGCGAAATCCATTTATTGTTCTCGTGATTAGGAATAGGGAAGATGGCTAGCATACGTCCTGTAAAAGCAGCATTTAACAAGGCTACTTTACCATCTAAATCCAAGAAATCCGTTTGGAATTTATTTTTTACGCTCGCATGGTTTGCTTCGTCTACGTATTTTACAATTTTGTAGTTTCCTTTTTCGTCAAAAAAGTCAACGAATGACGCGTATTTGGTCCCCTTAGGTAGACCTAATACTTCGGTGATTTTATCGTTTCCTCGTTGTAATTCAATGATAGGAGCGAAGTACCAGAAGTTAGGTGCCCCTTCCATTTGTTGGGCAACCGTATATTGCGTAATCGATAAGAATACTTGATCGGGCGTTAAGCCTTGGTAATTTTCTTTTTTATACACCTTTCTCAATAGTTCAGAAGAGAAGGTATTGATGGGTTTCATACGTCCACCGTAATCTTGAATCACCAACGATCCAAATTTCGCAGCGTGCTCTTTGCTTACCGTATTGGCGTGAATGATTGAGTCAATCACTGCAGGATCAGGTTTTGCTGGTGCGTGCATGTGTTGAGCAGAAGCGCCAACCGTGAATAAAAGAAGAAGAAGTGTTAACATAGTTGCTTTCTTCTCTCTTACTTTGTTTAATTTGCGTTTTAAGTCAGCAAAACGCGAATTCTTATCAAATAAGATCCACACTAAACCTACGTATAAAAAGAAATAGCCGATATACGTAATCCAAGTTCCCCAGAAATCGTGGTTTACCGATAAGATTGTTCCTTTTTCATCTGGGTCAAATTGCGCTTGGAAGAAGCGGTATCCTTGATAATCTAAAATATTGTTCATATAAATACGAGCGTCAAAAGAATTAGCTCCATCTAATACGGTTACTTGACTTTCAAAAGCAGAGTAGCTTTTTTCAGTTCCTGGGTATTTATCCGCGATAAATTTATTTAAGCGAATTTGGAAGGGTGTCGTGTACACTTTACTACCATAGAGTAAGGTGAATTCTAAATCCCCTAGTTCAATGGCTTGAGGTTCACCCATTCGACCTGCTTTTCCTTTCAGTACAACATCTTTCTCTAAACCTTGAGAACGTACGGTTACCACTAAGGCATCTGCTGTCATTAGGTCTTTGAAATTACCATTAGAAACTACGGTCGTTTTTCCTTTCATTGGCAATTCAGGCAGTACAAATTGCGTACCTGCCATGGTATATAAGGAACGGAAGTTTAACGGCGCTTTTTCGTTAGCTGTCACCTGTCCTGTCGACTGATCTGCCATGACCATATAATTTCCTTCAAATGGAGAATCAATAAAGAATTCACCATTTTCTGAAGAAATATTAATTGCACCTTCTGTAGGGGCGTTATAGCCGAATAAAATACCGTGAATACTCGCAGCTTTTCCTTCTTCTAAATAGTGTTCGTGACGTTCACCATCCCCAGACTCTACTAACTTTAAGAAGTTTGTTCCGTTGGGGTCTGCTTCGATAACCTCTTCCGCAGCCATGATAAAGTCTTTGTATTCTACTTCAAATGGAATTCCGTTGAAGTCTTTTTTCATTTTGAAGTGGTTGTCGGTCACTTGTGAGAAGTATTGATCCATTTCGAAGGTACGTCTTCGTGTTTCTCCTTCATATTCCCCATCAGCCATAACCGTTAAGAAGGTTTTGTCTGAAAAAATACTATCCGCTGTTTCCCCTTCACGAATCGGCATCATTCCTTCAAAGCTGATATAGCGTGTGATGAAAGCACCAATCATAATTAAGATAAAGGCGGCGTGAAGCATAAAGGTAGACCATTTTTCTTTGGTAAGTAAACGGTAGCGCTTGATATTTCCGATAAAGTTAATCAGGAAAATGAACATAATTAACTCAAACCATTTGGTATTGTAGATAAGAATCCGAGCGGTTGTCGTATTGTAGCGATCCTCAATGAAAGTTCCCAGGGCAAGGGCTACTGCAAATACAATGAAAAGAACAGCCATTAGTCGGGTTGAGGAAAAAAAAGAAATAATTTTTTTATCCATGAGTTGTTGATACGTTGTTTTTATACTGGAACAAAAATAACCAAAATGCCCAGCAAACCTGTATATTTAACTTATTATTTAGGAATGAAAATAACTTTTTTTATGCGTAAAAAAAATTAAATTTGCACAGATCTTTACCTCATTTGATCGATGATTAAATAATCAACAAGGTTTGGTCGCTATTTAGTGAATTAATAAAAAATTAACCATGCCAAAAATCTCTCAAAAAGGCATTCACATGCCGGAGTCTCCGATTAGAAAATTGGTTCCTTTTGCTGAAAAAGCAAAACAAAAAGGACGTCATGTTTATCACTTAAACATTGGTCAACCGGATATTAAAACACCAGTAGATGCTTTACAAGCGGTAAAAGATGCCGATATCAAAGTATTAGAGTATAGCCACTCTGCCGGTTTTGAAAGTTATCGAATTAAATTAGCCCAGTATTACCAAGCGCATCAAATTGATGTAAATGCCCAAGATATCATCATTACAACAGGTGGATCAGAAGCGTTGCTATTTGCGTTAGGGAGCACCATGGATCCTGGAGATGAAATCATCATTCCAGAACCGTTCTATGCGAACTACAATGGATTCTCTATTTCCAATGGAGTGAACATTGTGCCGGTGATGTCAACGATTGATACCGGATTTGCTTTACCAGCTATCGCAGAGTTTGAAAAGTTAATCACGCCAAAAACAAAAGCAATTTTAATCTGTAATCCAGGAAACCCAACAGGATATTTGTATTCAGAAGAAGAAATGAAGCAATTAGCTGCTTTGGTGGTGAAACACGATTTGTTCTTGATTGCCGATGAAGTATACCGTGAATTTGCATATGACGGATTCAAACACATATCCGTAATGAGCATGCCTGAATTGGCGAATCATGCGATCATGATTGATTCAGTTTCGAAACGCTACAGCATGTGTGGCGCGCGTATTGGTTGTATTGTATCTAAAAACAAAGAAGTGATGGATGCGGCAATGAAATTTGCCCAAGCGCGTTTGTCTCCTCCAACCTTTGAGCAAATCGCTGCTGAAGCTGCTTTGGATACGCCTCAATCGTATTTTGACGAGGTTATTACAGAATATAGAGAACGCCGTGATGTGTTCATTAAAGCGCTACAAGAAATTGACGGTGTGTTTGTAACCGTTCCCAATGGATCATTTTACTGTGTGGCTAAATTCCCAGTAAAAGATGCCGATGCGTTCGCTAAATGGTTGTTAGAAGAATTTGACTTAAACGGAGATACGGTGATGATCGCGCCAGCTGCAGGATTCTATTCGACTCCAGGAGTGGGATTAAACGAAGCCCGTATGGCGTATGTCTTGAAAAAAGCAGATTTAATTCGCTCTGCTGAAGTGTTGAAAGAAGCACTGAAGGTTTACCAAACGATAGAGAAATAAGCGATTGCTTCGCTTGTCATACAAAGAGGATATTCTTACGAGGATATCCTTTTTTTGTTGGTTGCTCTTTGTTGGTTGCTTTTTTGTTGGTTGCTTTTTTGTTGGTTGCTTTTTTGTTGGTTGCTTTTTTGTTGGTTGCTTTTTTGTTGGTTGCTTTTTTGTTGGTTGCTTTTTTGTTGGTTGCTTTTTTGTTGGTTGCTTTTTTGTTGGTTGCTTTTTTGTTGGTTGCTTTTTTGTTGGTTGCTTTTTTGTTGGTTGCTTTTTTGTTGTGACAGTCCTATATAAAGAATGTTTATCTTATAAAAAAAATAAAACAAACCGTGCGAACCGTGCGAATCTCACCTAAAGGTTTTTTTGTACCGAACTGTTCTCATATCGTATGTCATTCCGACAAAGGAGGAATCGCATCGGTTCTTTTTTTTCTAGAATGAGATGAATGGTATGATACAAATAGGATGCGACCCTTCGTTGTCTCAGGACAAGACTGATGTTTATCTTGCAGGCAGTGTTTTTTTACTTTCGGTTTTTGCTGGTTGTTATTGAAGCAATAAAACAAACCTCACCAATCTCACCAAACCCTCACCAAAAAAAACAAAAACACAAAATGAATACTTTTAATACGATATCTATCTGCTAAATGAGTATTGTGTCGAAAAACAAAAATAAATCTTTTAAAAAGCACGTATGAAGGTCATTTTTCGACTACATAGGAGGTGAATGCCTCTTTTTCCTGTTGTTTTTTAAAAAGCCCCCTTGTATTTTGATTGTGCCTTAGGTAGGGTATGGATGGCAATCTGCCCCCTTTTTTATATGTATAAAAAAGAAAGGGGAGGTAGGAGAAGGGAGATAGGAAATAAAAAAATAAACTTCGCAACTCGTAAATCTTCTTTCAAGTAAAGCTTACTCCTTGCGTAGAAGAAAGAATTATATGATTTATATCATGTTTTAATGTTTTTTTTCGTACGTGTAGAAAATGAAACATGCTTGGTCTTTTCTTTTTATTAACTGGTTGATTTGCAGGTCTATAGATTTGATTCATTTTGTTGGTTTGACGTCCGTGCTAATAATTTGAAACTAATAATCTTTATATAATGGCGATTTTTGTTGTAAATAAATGATAGCCTGAGAAGTGTATATATAGAAGGTCATTGATTCTGATTTTAGTAAAATAAAGTGATTAAAGTTGAACAAGTACCAAATAATAAGAAGAAAGGTATATTAATAAAGACGGTATGTTATAGCGATTCTTCGCTCTAAGAACAAGAATATAAAATTAAGATTAATACGACACAAAATATTAAGTTATGAAAAAAAGACTAATACCAATTGCACTTGTTATGGGAGCAATATCAGCAAATGCACAGGTAGGTATTGGAACACCAACACCTAATAAGTCGGCAGAGCTGACGATTCAAGCGGATCGTCGCGGATTGTTGATTCCAAATGTGTCTTTAGCGGATACAAAAGATAGTAAGACCATCGAGTTCGGAAACGTTAATAGTTTATTAGTTTGGAATACCGCTACGGAAAAAGACGTAACTCCGGGATACTACTACTGGTTTGTTGATAAATGGGAACGTTTAACAGCTGATAGCGACATACCTGCTATCGTAGTGAATAACTTTGAAAATATCCTGAATATGGAGGGAGATAAGGTAACCAACCTTATCAAAAATATTGTTAGAAATACGGAAGGTAATGTAATTTATGAAGGGGATAAATTATATTACATCAATGCCGATGGAGACAAGGTTGAAATCAACTTTGGGGATATCGTTGCGGCGAATGAAAGTAAGACTGTTGTGGTTTCTAATACATCAAAAAAACAGCAGTATTACATTTCAGAATCGTATTTACAAGTTAATGACACTCCTACACAAGCAACAATTGACACATGGACGGCAGGTACTGTACCAGCAGGCGTGTACGCGATTGATGTGGTAGGAGGTGTTGTTAACAATTTTGAAGAAGTAGTGAATCACGGGCCAATCAACGTAGATGGACGCAGCTTTCCTACAATTAACGATTACATTACCTACTTGACTGAAAGTACAGGTGGTTTTACAAAAATTGTGTATGATCCAACGACAGGAGACGCTATCTTCCAAGAATGGGATGAGGCAACAAATACGTGGGTGAATGTAAGCAATGCAAAATTCAAAAAAATAGTAACGGATAACGAAAGTAAAACCGTTATTGTATCGAATACATCAAAAAAACAACAGTACTATATTGCGGAAGCTTATGTACAAACGAATGGTTTACCTACACAAGTAACAATTGATGCTTGGACGGTAGGAAATACGCCAGAAGGAGTATATGCGATTGACGTAGTAGGGGGGGTGGTAAACAACTTCCAAGAGTTTGTGAACCATGGGCCAATTACGGTGGATGGACGTACCTATCCAACCGTAAACGATTATATTACCTATTTAACGGAGAGTACGGGTGGATTTACAAAAATCGTGTACGATAGCCAAAATAGAAATGCAAGCTTCCAACAATGGGATGAAGCGACAAGCAGCTGGGTGAATGTAATCAACAGTAAATTCAAAAAAATCATCACCGATAATGAGAGCCAAACGCAAATCATTACCGTAGATGGAAATCAATATTACGTTTCAGAAGCCTATTTAGCTGTAAATGATGGTGTGGTTCCTACAACAGTGAATCCAGCAAATTTACCAGCAGGTATTTATGCCATTGATGTTGTAGGTGGTGTAGTAAACAATTTCGAAGAAATTGTAACGAATGGCCCTATCACAGTTGATGGACGTACGTATCCAACAATCAATGACTATATCACACATTTGACTGAAACAACAGGTGGATTCACGAAGATTGTATACGATCAAACGACTGGGGATGTTATTTTCCAAGAGTGGGATGAATCTACAAACACGTGGGTGAATGTAGACAACAGTAAGTTTGAAACGATCGTTCAAGCGAATGAGAGTAAAACAACAATCATTACGGTTGACGGAAATCAATATTACGTATCAGAAGAATACCTAATTGCAAATAACGGTGTGGCTCCTACAACAGTGAATCCAGCAAATTTACCAGCAGGTATTTATGCTATTGACGTAGTAGGAGGAGTAGTAAACAATTTCGAAGAAATTGTAACGAATGGCCCTATCACAGTTGATGGACGTACGTATCCAACAATCAATGACTATATCACGCATTTGACTGAAACAACAGGTGGATTCACGAAGATTGTATACGATCAAACGACTGGGGATGTTATTTTCCAAGAGTGGGATGAATCTACAAACACGTGGGTGAATGTAGACAACAGTAAGTTTGAAACGATCGTTCAAGCGAATGAGAGTAAAACAACAGTTATTACGGTTGACGGAAATCAATATTACGTATCAGAAGAATACCTAATTGCACATGACGGTGTAGTTCCAACAACAGTAACAGCAACAAATTTACCAGCAGGTATTTATGCGATTGATGTAGTAGGAGGAGTAGTAAACAATTTCGAAGAAATTGTAACGAATGGGCCTATCACAGTTGATGGACGTACGTATCCAACAATCAATGACTATATCACGCATTTGACTGAAACAACAGGTGGATTCACGAAGATTGTATACGATCAAACGACTGGGGATGTTATTTTTCAAGAGTGGGATGAGACAACAAACACGTGGGTGAATGTGGACAATAGTAAGTTCAAAACCATTGTTACGGACAATGAAACAGTAACGAAACTAGTAAAAAATACAAACGGAACATACACCTATTATAACGAAAAAGAAATTGGAGCAGACGGTGAACCTCTAGCAGGAGCAACAGGTGTAACCATTGATCCAGCTTTAGTGATCGTAGAAGATAAATCTAAATCAGAAGGAACATACATTTTCAAAGATTCAGAAGGGAATGAAATCGCAACGATTGATATCAATTCCGATAACATTTTGTATGACAATTCAGACTCAGGCTTAACGTCAACGAATGTAAAAGACGCCTTAGATGAGTTAGCAACTACTATTGCAACAACAAAAGGAGACTTAAGTGTAGCAGGTGGTTTAGAGTTCACAGGAACAACAGACGGAACAGCGAAATTATTAGCGGACGCTGGAATCCAAATCGCTGACGGTGGAGTAGCTACAGATAAAATTGCTGAAGGCGCTGTAACCGCAGATAAATTAACCGCAGGTCAAGGTGAGGCAGGACGTGTTGGTGTAGCAGGAGCAGACGGAACAATCACGTACAAAACGTTAGATGAAGTTGTAAAAGCAAACGAAACAGTAACCGTATTTGTAGAGAATCCAAATGGAACCTACACCTATTACAATGAAGATGAAATTGGAGCAGACGGTCTACCAAAAGCAGGTGCGACAGGTGTAACGATTGATCCAAAAGAAGTTTCAATTGAATTAAATACAACGACAAATGTATATGAGTTTAAAGACTCAAATGGAGCTGTAATCGGTGAAATCGATGCGAATGCGAATGCAATTGCTTTTGACGATTCAACAACGAACTTAAACGTAACAAACGTTCAAGGAGCGATTGAGAAATTGTTAGAGAAAATCACTACAGTTGAAGGAACAACAGGAGACTTAACTGTAGCAGGTGGATTAGAGTTCACGGGAACAACAAATGGAACAGCAAAATTACTAGCGGATGCGGGAATCCAAATCGCTGATAAAGGAGTAACCGCTGCAAAATTAGATGCTGGTAAAGGTGAAGATGGACGTGTAGGTGTTGCTGATGGAGAAGGAAATGTAACGTACCAAATCATTGACACTGTGGTAAAAGCCAATGAGACGGTAACGGTATTAGTGCAAAATGCAGATGGAACATTTACGTACTATAATGAAAATGAAATTGGAGCTGATGGTCAACCAAAAGCAGGAGCTGCTGGGGTAACGATTGATCCAAAAGATGTATCGGTTGTGTTAAACCCAACAACCAATGTATATGAGTTCAAAAATACAAACGGTGATGTAATTGGTGAAATTGATGCCAATGCGAATGCGATTGCTTTTGACGATTCAACAACAAACTTAGATGTAACAAACGTTCAAGAGGCCATTGAGAAGTTGTTGACAAAAATTACAACCGTTGAAGGAACAACAGGAAACTTAACATCGCCTTCCATCTATGTAGACGGAGGAGCAGATGCCTTGTTAAAAGATGCGAAAATTGACTTAAAAGGAGGTTCAGCAGACGGACAAGTATTAGTAACGGTGACAAAAAATGTCGTAGTTGGACAAAATCCTGATGGTTCTGATATTGTAGAGTCTCGTAAAGTAACCGAGTGGCAAGATCCTAAAGAAGTGGTATCCACAACAGTAACAGCGAAGAATGGTATTACGGTAGTAAATGATGCAGACGGGAATAGCGAGTTTAGATTAGGTGGTCCTTTAGATGCAGTAACAGTAATCACAACAAGCACAACCAATACGTTAGCGATTGCAGGAATGGAAAATGTAACCACGTCTCCAGCAGCCAACAACTTAGTAATTGCAGGCGATGATGGTGTATTAAAACAAACCTCACCGAAAAACATGATCGAAGATGTAATCACCCAAGGGGATCTTGAAGCGAAGATGTTAAAAGGGGTTGGAATTACCGTGACAGCTGGTGAAAATGCAGGTACGAATTTGAATACGGAGGTAGCAAGTTCATTATTGAAAGATGTGACGTTAGGTATTGCAGATAAAGCAGTAACTGCTGGGAAGTTAGATGCAGGTACAAGTACAACGGATGCGCCTCGAATTGGAGTAGCGGATCAAAATGGAAATGTTACCTACGAAGATTTACAAACAGTGGTGCAAGCGGAGCAAAAAACGGTGGTATTAGAAGACGGAACCAACACAACCGTTTCGAGCCGTGTGGATGCAGCTAATCCAAACGAAACGATTTGGAAAGTGGATGTCGCTACAGCGGTGAAAACAGTGGCAGTATCAACACCACTAGCAGCAACAGACGCTGTAGTATTGGTGAATGCAGAAGCAGCACCAACAGAAGGTATCGTAATTACGTTACCAGACGCAGACGCAACAAACAAAGGAAAAAAATACACCATTAAAAAACTAGACACGAACGAAGACGGTTATGTAGTTATTGCAGGAAACGTTGCAGGGTTAAACGGTAAAACACTAGAAACAGGTTTACCTTACTCTGGATGGGACTTTGTATCAGATGGTACACAATGGCAAATCGTTAACAAATTTTAATCACCTTACTTAATCAGAAATTTATCATGAAAAAAATTATAGTATCAGCAGTAGTAGCATTTACCGTATTAACTACATCAGACGTATTTGCTCAACAAGGGTTTGGAACAAACACACCGGATCGTTCTGCTGCTGTAGACATCGTGTCGAACAAACGAGGATTATTAATTCCTCGTATTGCTATTCCTAATTTAGATCAAGCAGCTCCTGTAGCAAATCCTGCTAATGCTTTGATGGTGTACAACACTGGAACAGCAGATGCAGCCGCTGGTTTTTACTACTGGGATGCAACCTACAATAATAATGCAGGTAGATGGGTGCGTTTCGTATCATCTAACTCAGGTAGCGCAGTAACGGTTTCAGCTGGAACAAATGTTACAGTGAAACCAACACCAGACGGACACGATATGGATTATAACGTAAGTGTGAAAGGTGGTGATGTAGCAGGACAAGTATTAGTGACAGAAATAGTAAATATTAATGGAGAGACTGTTCAAACAACGAAATGGGTAAATCCACAAGATTTCATCAATGGTTCTGTTGTAGGTGAAAATGGTATTACAACTGATATCAAAACTGTAGATGGTAAAGAGGTTGTAACTGTTGGATTAGGGGGGGATTTAAATACAGCTACTACAATTAAGACAACAGTAGGTGCAGATGGAAAACCAGGAAATACCTTAGCGATTACAGGTTTAGAAAAGTTAGATGGTTCTACAGGAAAAGAATTTGATGCAGCAAACCAGAACATCGTGATCATGGGAGCAGATGGAATCTTAAAAGTAGTAACGCCAAAAGCACTTTTAGAAGAGGTGATTACAGAAGGAGTAAACGGAAAAGCTTTGACTTCTTCTTCGATTTCAGTAGATACAAATGGAGCTACAGCCCTTTTAAAAGACGTAAACATTGAGATTACAGCGGGTGATACTGACGGACTTGTTATGGTTACTAAGGTTGATGCAGCTGGAAATAAAACAACAGAATGGAGATCACCGGCTGCTTTATCTAATACGTTAGAAGCTGGACAAGGAATTTCTATTGATGGTGATAATAAAATTAACTTAGGAGGAAATCCAATAACTACACCAACAGAGTTGAATATTGAGGATGCTAACGCTTCTTTAGCAATCAAAGGATTAACAGATGTAACTGAAACGAATCCAGCATCAAATAATGTAGTAGTAGCAGATCCTACAACTGGTGTTTTAAAACAAACGTCAACAAAAGAATTAGTTGAGGATGTAATCGGAGGTACAGGTACAAACGAGTTAAAAGCGAAAGCTTTAAAAGGAGATGGAATTACGGTAACAACAACGGGTTCAACAACGTTAACAGAAGAAGTAGCAAATTCTTTATTGAAAGATGTAACCTTGGGAATTGCTGATGGAGCAGTTACAACAGCAAAGATTGCAGATGGTGCAGTAAAAAATGGAAAAATTGCTGATGGAGCAGTAAGCCAAGAAAAATTATACGCAGGAACGATTGCAGCTGATGGAACAAAAGCTCCAGCAGAAGAAGGTTCTATTCCCGTAGCTGGACCAGACGGTATTGTTGTTTATGAAAAATTAAATACAGCTATTGGTTCTGCTAGTCTAAAAACGGATGGTAAAATCGTAATTGGAGATAATCAAGCGAGTACTATTTTATCAGAAAACACAGTTTTAGTTGAAACGTTATTAAGCATTAAACAAGGAAGCATCGGAACAACGGAGCTTACGAATAAAGGTGTTACGGCAGAGAAATTAAATGCAGGTGAAACGACAGTTGATACACCGAGAATTGGAGTAGCAGATCAAGAAGGAAACGTAACATATGAAGAACTTTCAGGTGCTAATTTAAACGGTAAAGCGTTAACATCAGGATCTATTTCTGTATTTGGTGGTGAAAAAGCATTATTAGATGCAACTAGAATTGATATTACAGGTGGAACAACAAAAGGAGATGTATTAATTACTTCTGACGAACCAATGAAAGATGCTGCTGGAAATGTAGTAACAGATGCTGCTGGAAATACAGTGTATGTAACGAAATGGGTAACACCAACAGCTTTAGATAATACAGTAACAGCTTCCAATGGTTTAACAGTTGAAGAGGATACCACGAATGTTATTTTAGGAGGAACAATTGATAGAGGAACAACCCTTATTATTGCTGCAGGAACAGAAGAAAATGGGACAGTAACAGGAGCGGGTTCATTAGCAATCAAAGGATTAAATACAGCAGATTCAAAACAAGGAAATAAAACGGTGGTTGTACAAGCAGATGGTCAATTGGCAACCATTGATAAAGGAGTTGGAGATGTAGTAATCAATGGGGGAGATACCGTAAATAACGTAACAATTGGTGGAGATGTTGTAACTAACTATCACCCATCCATGAGTGAAATTGTGATTGAAGTGAACTTAGGTGGAGCGGATACAAATTTAACTTTACCAGCAATAAATGGAACAGAAGGACAAACCATCAGTGTGAAAATCGCAAATACAAACGAAAACCACAACGGATATTTAAATATCAAAGCGGGGAACGATGTGTTAGCCTATGGAGCGATGCCTTACCAAGGATGGATTATCAAATCGAACGGAGCGAAATGGATCGTTGTGGGTCGTAACTAATTAAAAAGAAAAACAAAGATGAAAAAAAGATACATTGGAATTGTAGGACTTGGTTTAGTATTGGCATTAGGTACGCAACAAGTTCACGCACAACAAGGTTTCGGTACAGATAAACCTGCAAAATCGGCAGCCGTAGATATACAATCCTCTAAAAGAGGATTGTTAATCCCACGTGTTGACTTAAAAAGTACAGTAAACGGCACAACGCCGATTAACACACCAGAACAATCGTTAATGGTGTATAACCAAGCAACGACAACAACTGAAGGAGCAAATGATGTAACACCTGGATACTACTACTGGGATACCGATCGTTGGGTTCGTTTTGCACAGCAAGGGGATTTCTCAGAAATCACACTAGCTGGCGATGTGACTGGAAAAGTAGGAGAAACTAAAGTGGTAGCTTTACAAGGAACAGCCATTTCTAATGTTGCACCAACAGCGAATCAAGTGTTAGTTTTTGTACCAGGTGAGGGAACAAACCCAGGACAATGGAAACCTGCTAATTTGCCAACACAACCTTGGAATATACAAGGAGGCAATACAAAAGCAACAGAAAATACACAAAACATCTACCAACAAGGTAAGGTGGGAATCGGATTTACAAAAGATTCTATAGCAACCAAAACCTTAGATGTTAGAGGAGATTTTAAAACGGAAGCTAAATTAGGGAACCGATACAATGGTATGGTGACAAATGAGCCTATAGAATCATTTAGTTCTAGTGTCTTGTACTCATCAAAAAAACCGTTTACTTCCTATGTAGATTTAGCAAGTCAGGCTGAACACAGTTTTTTGATGCTTAGTGATGCAGGAACAATGATTCAAAGACAAGGAAGTAGTAGTAAATCCTTGGTAAGTATTGGTGCACAAAGTGATGATTATATGTTGGCGTTTAGTGGAGAAAAAGCAGGAAAGTCCTCAACGATTCAGATGAACGAAGCGCTAATGTACTTAAAACAAGCGAACACGAAATCAGATAGTCAAATTAGATTAAAAGCCAATGAAGGGATAACGTTTTCTACTCTTTTAGAAGATGACACCCGATCTAGTTATATTTTTCCTACTTCCAACGGAAACGCGAATCAAGTGTTAACGACAAATGGGGTTCAAGCAACAAATAGTACTTCTGCTCAGCTGACATGGAAAAACGTAACAGATTTAATTACGCCAGGTACAGCAGGACAAGTGTTAACTACAACGAAAGACGGAGATAATGATCCAAAAGTAGAGTGGAAAGCACCAGCGGTACACGAAAATATCTATACGCATAATGGTACGTTGACTCAGAATAAACGTACGGTTGATTTTGGAGAGCATACATCAATGTTGTTTAAAAGAGGGACTCAACGCTATGATTTTACTTTTGATTCAACTAGAATTGGCTTAAACATGTGGGGAAGTACAGAATCGTCTATAGGTTTACTTACACAAGAGGGCGGTATGTTAAATGGAATAGAGTCGAAGTTGCAAATGTTTCATCAAAGAACTTTATCACAAATTAATGCTAATTCAGAAGAAGGGTTAAGAATAGCTGCAGGCTTTCATAAAAATATTACATTAGGAACTTTTTATTATAATCCAGGAGAAGTAAAGGAATATTATAATTCTACTTTAGTTGTTAAAGGAGACGGAGGAGTTCAGGTAGTGAACATCAATAAACCTGAATTCAAGGGTAGCGCTTCGGATAAAGTAGTAGTAGCGGATGCAGATGGGGTATTAAAAGCATTAAAAGCAGTGATGCCAAAATTCTTCTATATGCCATCGGTAATGGTGCCAACGGCAGCTAATCAAGCGACACAAAGTGGAGTAACTTTTGATAATACATCTCGTATAGGTACAATTAACTTGTATGCGATCTATGAGAAACAATTTGGAACACCAGTGAAGAGTAGTCCAGGAGCAACCGCTTTACCTGTATTGCCAGCATCTGAATTAGGATTTCATGTAACCTATGCTACGGAAGATGTATTTACTATTCAGAGCATTGATGATCATGGCTTAATGACATATAAAGTCAGTGAAACAGCTAATGTAAATGCAGGAAGCTTTATTAATATTGTGTTTTCTGTTAAAGAATAAAGGAGGATGAAAAATATTTTATATATAGCTTTATTTTTTGCCCTGTGTTTTGGAAGCAAAGCACAGGCGCAGAATAATCTAATAAAAACGGTAAATGAAGAATTGGAATTACTTCAGGGAGAAGCAAGAGAAAAGCTTGATTTTTTACTTTATAGTACTCCACCAAAATTGTTTATTGATGACGATGGAAGTATAGATTATATTTGGAATCAAAATAGAGTTGTTGAAAGTGTAGAGGTGTTTGGAAAGAGCCAATTTGCTCTTTTAACGGATGCAGCATATGCAGCCGATTTTAGAAGTGCAAAAGTGCTAACTCTTCGTTTATATAATAATGAGGTGTTTGAGGTAAGTGAAATTCTTTTCAATTATTTTGAGGTATTGACATATGTCATTATACAATATGAATCTGGAAGTGCTAAACAAACAATTGTTAATCAATTGTCGCGACTAAAACAAGTTGAAAAGTTTAGAAACGTAACCTTTCTGTTAGATAAAATCAATAAGGGAGATGATTATGACGAATAATAAGTTTTTAAAATATTGGATAACTGTTCTAGTTGTTGTATGCTATTTACCACTTTTTGGACAAAGTGTTGTTTCATTTACTCCACGTACCTCTCAAAAAGCACCAGTGCCCTATAAAGGAGTTTCTACCTACAATGTACAAGGAGACTTTGTGATGTTAGGAAATACTAATCTAACCTTAAAGTCCTATAGAGCTGACCGAAATAATAATAGTAATAATATGATTGTTGTTGATGAAGATCAGGACTCTAGTACATATAACTCATCCATGGCTGAATTGAAACTAGGTGCTGCGGAACCAACTTGTTCGGAAATATTATATGCAGGATTGTATTGGACGGGTAGAGCTCAGAATAGCGGTAATAATGCGGACTATATTGTATTTAACAAGAAGAACTATTACAAAAATAAAGTAAAGTTTAAAAAAGAAGGTAATTCATATCATGAAGTTAGTGCAGGAAATGAAGTTGCATACCCAGGATCAGGAAATGCTTATATTTATGTAGGATATGCAGATGTTACAGATTATGTTAGAGCTAATGGAGTAGGAAATTATTGGGTTGCTGATATAGCTCTGTCTGAAGGAAGTAATGGAACTGGTTATTTTGGTGGCTGGGGACTAGTTGTTGTATACAAAAATGCAACAATGAAATGGAAAGATATCACAGTATTTGATGGTTACTCTTATATATCTGCTAATGGTGGTCGACAAGAACTTAACCTGTCTGGATTTAGAGCAGCTCAGAATGGAGCTGTTAATGTAAAAATGGGAATGATGGCTGGAGAAGGAGATGTGAGTACAACTGGAGACTATTTCGAAATTCAGAAGAGAACATCAAATAATTATTTAAAGTTAAGTCACGCTGGAAATACAGCAAATAACTTTTTTAACTCCTCTATTTTTACAGGTGGAAATAATAGAAGTCCAATTTTAGTTAATAATACAGGGATAGATATTAGTATGTTTAACTTACCTAATGAAGGAAATGAGTTAATTAACAACAATCAGACATCTACTAAGTTTAGATACGGAACAAATGGAGATTTATATTCGATTTTTAGTATCGTATTTGCGGTTGATGCCTATGTACCCGAAATTGTTGGAGAAAATAAGGCAACTAATTACGGTGGCGTTAAACCATCGCATAATGGAACAATTGAACCTGGCCAAGAATTTGAATTTGAATTAGATGTTTATAATAAGGGAACAGAAGCTGTAAAGGATACTAAAATCGAAATTCCAGTACCTTACAATTTGCATTATTCAGGTGCTAATGTAGAAGCAAATCTACCAAGAGGAGGTACAGTTACGTGGCGTCCACCAGCAGGAGCGCCGGTAGGAGCAACTGAACAAAATACAGCAGGTGGAACTATTGTCTGGACTATTGGAGATTTACCGTTGGATACAACGAAGGAAAAACTATTAGCTAGATTAAAATATCGCTTTAGAGTATCAGATAATTGTATTTTATTATCGACGAATTATTGTGGTTTAGAAGTCAGAATCAATGGTAAAATTTCGGGAACAGGACTAACTTCCGGAACGAAAGTTTCATCTGATTTAGTGAAAGATTATGGAAGCGGTGTTTGTGCTGGTCCCGTATACGATGACTTTATGTCAACCATTACTTTAACAACAGACTTCTTGCAAAGTTGTAACCCGCCTGTTGAAGATGGAATCATGCAGTTCAAAGAATTTTGTCAACTACCAGGTAATGGTACGCAATATCCTAGAACTAAAATTGAAAGTAAGTATCCATTTGGAACAAAATTCTTTAGTACGATTCCATCATCTTATAGCTCTACTGCAGGAGTAGTAACGAATGATTTTGATGTTAATCCAGATGGCAGTAAGAAAATGTTCTATGTGATGACACCTGGTATGGGAGCTGGTTGTTATGCTAGATTAGAAATTAGTGTAGACAAGGTGGTAACTGAACCAACAGCTAAAAATGTGACTGTATGTTTGGGAGAACCAATCGTTTTAGAAAACGCTTTATCTCAAACAGGAGTGACAAATCAATATGCTCTGGTATATTTCGATGCTAATGGAACGACTCAACTTGAAGGTGAACCAAATCCTACAACAGTTGGCGTACATAACTACTTTGTAGCAGAAGGAAAAGACGGATGTGTTGGACCAAAGAAACCATTTACGATCACAATTAATGCTTTACCAGTTATCAATGGTGAAGTAGCTGATATGGAGATTTGTTCGAATTTTGATGTTACAACAACAGTGCAAACAACGGGTTCAGGATTGAGTTATACTTGGGAGTATTCAACAACAGGTACAACATGGCAAACGTTAACGAACGCTACTTTTTCGAATAAAGTTGTGGTTACGGGTAATACGATTGCAGTGAAACATGCGGATAATCAATTAAACGGTACAAAACTGCGTTTAAAAGTAAGTAACAATACTTGTACAGCGACGTCTAATGTATTTGAAATTAAAGTAAAAGATTGTCCTGCTGTAACAAATCCAATGTTGTTAAATTCTGCTATTCAATAATCTAAACGAAAGAGTATGAAAAAAATAGATAGCAAGCGCGCATTTTTCCTAAGTATTTTAGGAGTTAGTGTAGCCGCCGTAGCGCAAGAAACTCCAGCCTCTTTTGTCAACCAGGGCGAATTGTCTGTGGGAAAAGAGGGCATTATTTCTACGTTGTATAGCTTTGATAATCAAGAGTCAGCTGCCGTAGTAAATGAGGGTACCGTATATTTTTACCGCGACTTCAACAACGACGGCTATTATTCTTTTGACAAAGAGAGAAAAAACAGCAGTAGAAGTACGGCTATTTTTGCTCCCTATGCCGGTGAAAGCGGACAGCAGTTGTTAAGTGGGAAATCCCCCTCTGAGTTTTACAACGTTCAGTTGAATAACGATACGCCTAAGGTTGCTTTTGACTTAAAAAACAACATGGACGTTCACGGAACCATGGATTTTTTAAACGGAATCATTAAAGTGGATCCCACGGTTCCTGATGGAGAAAAGATTTCCATTGGAATGTTGAGCTTTCAACAAGGCTCAAAAGTAGCCAATGTAGATGACGCTTCCCATGCCGAAGGACAAGTAGAGAAAATCGGTAATGAACCTTTCCAATATCCAAAAGGAGATCAACAAAAATACCGCTATGCACGTATTTCTGCTCCAGAAGTTAAAACCGATGCTTTTGTAGGCGAATACCGTACAGAAGATAAACAATTCTTCGTCGCACGTCCTGCAACAGTGGGCGTCATCAAAGAACTGAATCGCAATGAATATTGGTTGATTGATCGCGCAGGTAAAACGGAAAGTGAAGTACTTTTAACCTTGAGTTGGGATGAACGCACTACACCAGTTGAATTGTTGAATGACCCAGAAAACGAATTGCACATTGCCCGTTGGGATGCCAAACAACAACTTTGGGTAGATGAAGGGGGCGTAGTTGATATGTCAGCCAAAGAAATTACAACGGTAGCTGCTTTAAAAGGCTACGGTTTCTTTACCTTGGCAACCGTGAAAAAAGACTGGCTTCTGGATGGTGATGTAGTCATTTACAACTTAGTTACACCAGATGGAGATGGGAAAAATGATTACTTTATCATAGATAATATCAACAAATATCCAAACAATACCGTAGAAATCTACAACCGTTGGGGAGTAAAAGTATATGAAACCCGAGGATATGACCCAACAGGAGACGGAAGTTCGAATGTGTTTAGAGGCTATTCAGAAGGACGTGTAACCATAGATAAGAACAAGAAATTACCAAGCGGAACCTATTACTATGTTGTAACCTACGAATTCAAGGACCAAAATGGTAGTCGCATGATTAAGAAAGCTGCAAATTTACATTTGGAGTCTAATTAAATCAATACTAGATGAAATTTAGAAACACAATACAGACGATTGTTCTTGGCGGTATAGGCTTGTTCAGCATGACACAAGCCTATGCACAACAAGATCCACAATATACCCAATACATGTATAACCACGCCAATATTAACCCCGCTTATGCAGGGAGTAGAGAAGGGTTGAACATCTTTGGTTTATATCGCACCCAATGGGTCGGATTAGAAGGGGCTCCAAAAACAGCAACCTTATCCGTAAATACACCTTTAGGGGACTCCGGTTTAGGGTTAGGAGTGAACTTTGTTAATGACCACTTAGGGGTTATGGATGACAATACCTTATCGGTAGATTTATCCTATGCCGTAGATTTGAACTACCATTATAAATTGGCGTTCGGATTGAAAGGATCTGCTAATTTACTCGATGTAAATTACAGTAAGTTACATATTTACAACCCAACAGATCCCGTAGCTGAAGAGGATATCAAGAACAAATTTACCCCCAATGTTGGAGCAGGAATGTTCTTGTACTCGGATAAGGCTTATGTTGGATTATCAGTACCAAACTTGTTGACGCGTTCGCGTTACAACGACAACGATGTGAATACGCTGCGTCAAAAGATGCACGTGTACCTCACAGGAGGATATGTATTTGATCTCAATCGCGACATTAAGTTTAAACCCGCTACGATGATTAAGATGGAGCAAGGCTCGCCACTACAAGTGGATCTATCGGCAAACTTCATGTTTGTGGATAAATTTACAGCGGGTATCGCCTATCGTTGGGATGCTTCTGTGAGTGGACTCGTTGGTTTCCAAGTGTCAGAAAATATCTTTGTCGGGTATAGTTATGATGCCGAAACTACCAAATTGGCTCGTTATAACTCCGGTTCACACGAAATCTTTATGCGATTTACCTTGTTTAATAGCTATAAGCGTATTACAGCGCCAAGGTTCTTCTAATGGATACAACTATGATAAAACAGATTGTAAAACTGGGAATTCTGAGTGTAGCCTTGAGCTTGAACTTCTCGGGATATAGCCAGATAAAAAAAGAAAAACAAGCGGATAAGAATTTTGATCGCTTAGCGTATATCGATGCGATTAAAGTCTATGAACGCATTGCAGATAAAGGGTATGTAAATACCTCGATCTTGCAAAACTTAGCGGATGCCTACTATTTTAACGGCAAATTAGTTGAGGCGAATAAGTGGTATGGCGAATTGTTTGAAGGAGCTTATGAAGATAAAGACCTTTCCAATCTATCTTCTGAATACTACTACCGCTATGCACAAACCTTAAAAGCCACCCAAGCATACGAGAAGTCTCAACAAATGATGGATCAATTTGCGGCTTTGGAGCAAGAAGATTCGCGAACAGCCTTGTACAACAAAAACCGCGAGTACCTCGAGCATATCGAAAACCGCTCAGATTACTACGATATCAAGTTGTTAGATCTGAATACGGAATTTTCAGACTATGGCGGAACGCTTTTGGATAACCAATTCATCTTTACTTCTGCTCGTGCAACAGACCACCAAAGTGGGAGTAAAATTCACGCGTGGACCAATGAGAGTTATACCAGCTTGTATAGCTCCACAGTAGATGAAAACGGCTTTGGAGAACCTGTGCTTTTTGCACCCGAAATTGAATCGAAAGTAAATGATGCAACAGCTGTCTTTACCCAAGATGGGCATACGATGTACTTTACGCGCAACAATTCTAAAGCAAGCGGAAAGAGTAAACAAAACAAGGACAAAACGTCTTTGTTAAAATTATACAAGGCAGTAAAGCAAGCGGATGGGAAGTGGGGACTAGTAGAGGAATTGCCGTTTAACTCGGATAATTTCAATACAGCCCATCCTGCTTTAACGCCTGATGATAAATGGTTGTACTTCGTTTCTGATCGAAAAGAAACCCTAGGACAATCGGATTTATTTCGCGTAGCTCTTTATGAAAATGGAGGATACGGACCAGTAGAAAATCTAGGAAAATCAATCAATACAGCCGGAAGAGAAAGTTTTCCTTTTATCTCGACTGATTATCAATTGTACTTCTCTTCTGATGGTCATCCAGGACTAGGAGGAATGGACGTATTTGTTGCTAAACTATATCCCAATGGAAGCTTTGGCCCTGTTGTGAATATGGGAACGCCAATCAATAGTAGCCTAGATGATTTTGGATTCTATATGGATACCAAACTAAACAAAGGGTTTGTAAGTTCAAACCGCGAAAATGGCAAAGGTTCGGATGATATCTATTTCCTAGCGGAAAAACCGTGTAAACAAACGATTGAAGGAATCGTATACGACAAAGATACCAATGAAGTGTTAGCTGATGCTTTAGTCGTTATCTCTGATGCGTTATATCAAAAATCAGATACGGTTTATACTAATAACAAAGGATTTTATAGCACCGCTTTGTTAGATTGTGGACATAAGTACCGCATCAAAGCAGAGAAAAAGCTATATAATACCGTAGAAGTTGCCTTTAATGTCAATCGCGAACCAGGAGTGAAAACCGTAAATATCGGATTAGAAAAAACGGAAAAACCACTTGAAGTTAACGATGATTTATTCAAGAAGTTAAAACTTCAACCAATTTATTTTAACTTTGATAAATCAAACATCCGTAGAGATGCTTCGATTGAGTTGATGAAAGTGGTAGAGGTTATGAAAGAATACCCAACCATGCAAATCGATGTTCGTTCACATACAGATAGTAGAGGAAATGACGACTACAACATGGGATTATCTGATCGCCGTGTGAAATCAACCATCAAGTGGATGATCGAACAAGGAATCGATCCAAGTCGTTTAACGGGTCGCGGATATGGAGAAAGCCAATTGCTAAACAAATGTAGTAATGGGGTACCATGTACAGCAGAAGAACATCAGTTAAACAGACGTAGTGAGTTTATTATTATTAGTATGTAATACGAAGAAAAAACAAACAACAAAGCAATTTTTTTTCGATGATCCTGCTGTAGGATTTAAAACAAGCAGCACTAAGCCCACAAGAGCGCCCGAGAAATCGGGCGCTCTTACTTTTTATTAGTAGTACATAAACGAAGTCATACTCAAGGACCCCCCAACATAAGCATCGTTAAAGAATAACAATTCATCTTGAGGATCTCGTAAGCCCAAGTTGTATAGCATCGGAATATAATGTTCTAAGGTTGGTAGAGCGAGGGAAATATGAGGATGTAATTTTTCATAGTCGATCAAACGCTTGTCCTCTTGATTTGTAATCGCTTGCTGTAGCATGGCATTAATCTCAATTGCCCAATCAAAACCGTAGTTGTGTTCCATTTGGTCCCATTCGAGTAATCGCAGGTTGTGAATCATATTACCGCTACCAATAATTAACACGCCTTTTTTGCGTAATTCACGCAATTGTCTTGCCAATTGATAGTGGTAATCCAAAGGCTTGTAGTAATCAATACTTAGTTGTAGAACTGGAATAGTAGCCTGAGGAAACATATGCTTTGTAATAGACCAAGTGCCATGATCTAAACCCCAATCGTGATCCAAATGCAAATCAAAAGGCTGCACCAATTGCTGGGTTTCAACAGCCAAGGCTGGAGCACCAGGAGCCGGATAGGATACGTCAAACAAAGGCTGAGGAAAGCCTCTAAAATCGTGTATCGTCTCTGGAAAGCCCATAGCAGTAATAGCGCTACCCTTCGTCAACCAATGGGCCGATATAACCAAAATAGCTTTGGGTGTCGGTAAGGATTGCCCTAAGTGATGCCAATTTTGCGAAAATACAGTATCTGTAATGGCATTCATCGGCGAACCATGTCCTATAAATAAGGTAGGCATCAGCTGTTCACTATAGGATAAAGTCTGTGAAAAGCGATAGAGATCTTGTAGCGATTGCATAGATGTAGATTTTAATCCCCTAAAGTTCAACAATATTTTTTTTATTTTTTCTTAATTGGTAAACGTTTAACTAGATTAACAAATGAAATAAAATCAAGAATTGACCCCAATAATCCGTCCCGTTTTTTTAAAATAGAATCTTAAAATTAGTATAAAGTAAGGGTGTTTTTTAGCTTCTGATAGCAATATAGGAACTAAAAAAAGTTGATTTATACTGGTTTTATGTAGTAGTTATTTCAATGTTATAAGTATTGAATTCGGGGAGTGCGACTGCCTTTGTTTTCTTAATTTTTTTAAGAAAACCACGCCTTACTTTTGAAAGAATCAACTAAATAACTAGACTATGAATTCAAAAGTAAAGTACCTCTATCTCTGTTTGTGTTGTTTATTTATCCCCTTTGCACACGCGCAAGTAAAAGAACTCGCTGGAAAGGTTACAGAAGAGGGAATGCCCTTACCTGGGGTGACAATATTAATTCAAGGAACCCAACAGGGAACCCAAACGGATTTAGAGGGAAACTATACCCTAAATGTAAAAAAAGGAGATGAAGTGGTGTTCTCTTTCATCGGAATGAAAGAGGTTCGCTATACTGTGAGTAATTCAAGCATTTTTAACGTGCAAATGACAACACAGGAAGAAATGCTTGAAACGGTTGTCGTAACGGCCTTAGGGATCAAAAGAGACAAGAAAAAATTAGGGTATTCCTCTCAAGAAGTAAAAGGAGAACAGATTGCTGGTGCAGGTCAAAGTAATGCGGTCAATGCACTCTCCGGTAATGTCTCTGGTTTACAAGTTACTGCTCCTTCAAGTATGGGAGGCTCCACGCGTATTGTCCTGCGCGGAATAAAATCAGTGGTCGGAAATAATCAACCGCTTATTGTCGTGGATGGAGTTCCTTTAGACAATACCAATCTTGCGGATATTGATATGCAACGCGGGGCAAGTGGGCGCGATTATGGTGATGGATCGGCGGATATTAACCCTGATGATATCGAATCCATTACCGTCTTAAAAGGTGGGCCAGCTTCTGCACTTTATGGCAATAGAGGGGGAAATGGTGTGATTATTTATACTACTAAATCTGCTAAAAATGGACGTACAGAAATTGAATTGAATTCGGGAATTGCGTTTGAATCCATTAACATCATGCCTAAACTGCAAACCAAATATGGGGGAGGTTCTACTGAAACGTTCAAAAGACAGGAAATTAATGGTAAAGTGTACAATATTCCAGAATATACTCTAGACGAAAGCTGGGGGCCTAAATTCGACGGAACCCTCTACCTACCGTGGAATGCCTTTGACCGCGAATTTGAACAAGATTATATGAAGGAAATTCCCTGGGAAAAATCCAAACATGATGTCAAGTCCTTTTTTAATACGGGGGTTACTTACAACCAATCGGTGTCCATTGCCAAGTCTTTTAAAGAAAGCAATATTCGAATGGCTTTTAGCAATAACGCTACGGAAGGAATTATCCCTACCTCTAAACTGCAACGCAATAATTTTACAGTGAATGCAGCAACCAAATTAAGCGAGAATCTAAAAGCAGAATCCAATGTTAATTACGTTTATACCAAAGGATTTAATCGCCCAGTAATTGGTTATGGCGATAATTCGGTGGTAGAGCGATTCTATCAGTGGGGACAACGTCAAATTGACTTCGAAAAACTAAAGGACTATAAGCTAGCCAATGGCAACCAGCGCTCTTGGAATCGGACGTCTTGGGATAACGGAATGCCTGCTTATTCAGATAATCCGTATTGGGTGATTCACGAAAATACTGCTCAAGATGTGCGTACGCGATTGTATGGAAACGCCAAATTAACCTATAATTTTACGGATCAACTCTATGCAGTCGGAACGGTCTATGGAGATTTATACAGCTTGACCATCGATGAACAAATAGCGGTAGGCTCTCAAGTAACTTCTGCATATTCCCAGGCGAAACGAAACATCTCGGAATACAACTACGAAGGACGACTACACTATGATGACCAATTCGGAACTTTTGGATTAAACGCTTTTGTCGGGGTGAATCGAAGTGAAAAACGCAATGACTTCCTCTATGGATCAACGGTGGGAGGACTGAATCTTCCAAATCTATACAACTTGAGCAACAGTAAAGCTACCGCTCGATCGTCTAATGATTGGACGCATACGCGTACTAACTCCGTATTTGGATCCGTTAGCTTGAGTTATCAAGAATACCTCTTTCTAGAAGGAACCGTGCGTACGGATTGGTTCTCTACGGTGAAAAAATCAGTGACGTACCCCTCGTTAACAGGGTCCTTTATTTTTTCGAATGTATTGCCTGAATTCGATTGGTTGGACTATGGGAAAATTCGCCTCGGTTGGGCACAAGTAGGAAATGATACGGAAGCCTACCGTACCAAAGATTACTACAAAATCAATGGTCCTTTCTTGGATCAACCAACCTATGCCCTCGAAAATACAGCCAACAATCCAAACCTAAAGCCTGAACGGATGACCACCAAGGAAATTGGGTTAGAAGCTGCTTTTCTACATAATCGCATCGGATTTGAACTGTCTTACTACGAAATTGAAACCAAAGACCTTATTACTCGCGTGCAATATGATGCCGCAACAGGATTCGCCTACCGTTGGATGAATGCAGGTGATATGAGAAATAAAGGAATCGAAGCAACGGTCAATCTAACGCCTATTCAAATGGATGATTTTTCTTGGCAAATCACCTGGAACTTCGCCAAAAACAAAAATACCCTCATCCGTTTAGCGGAAGGAGTGGAGTCGGTGGAAATTGCACGAGCACCATTTCGCGTTACACTACAAGGAAAAATAGGGGAGGCTTATGGACAAATCTACGGTACGGACTATGTATACGATGATCAAGGACATAGAATTATAGGAGAGGATGGTTTATATCTCGCTTCAGAGGTCAAAGCATTGGGCTCTTATTTGCCCAACTACAACATGGGAATTCGAAATAGTTTTCGCTATAAAAATCTCAATATTGGCCTGTTAATCGATATTCAAAACGGAGGGAAATACTTCTCGACCACACATTTGTACGGCATGTATTCGGGAATGTTGGAAGAAACAGCAACCCATACGATTCGCGAAACAGGACTCATCTTGGATGGGGTAAAAGAAGATGGAACGAAAAACGATCAAGTTGTCACGGCCATCGATTGGGCTAAAGCACATAATACAACAGTAGATGCTCAAAATGTATTTGATGCAGATTATATCAAATTGAGAGAAATTACCTTGGGATACGATCTACCAACGAAATGGTTAGGCCCTTTTAAGGGAATCACCCTCTCACTCTTTGCTCGTAATCTCTTTACCTGGAACCTGGACTGGAAGGGAATGGATCCGGAAATGGCATCCTATGCGAGTGATAATGTGCAAGCCATTGAAGGGGCATCTTTGCCCTCTACACGTACGTATGGGATGAATGTTAAATTTAAATTGTAAGCAAACACATGAAAAAATACAGCTATCTTTTTATCGTCATTCTTATCTTTTGTACCAGTTGTGATAAAGATTTAGAAGCGATTAACATCAATCCAAATCAACCCACAGAAGTGACAACAAATGGATTGTTTAACAATACCAATAAGGAATTGATGACTCGTACGAGAAGGGGAATGCCCTCTGGACGTATGGCCTTGCCTTGGATTCAATACTCTGCCCAACGAAACTATACAGCCGAAGATCGCTACCAGTTTAGAAATGAAGTGAATAACAGCCTTTATACGGATATCTTTTTAGCAGTAAAAGGCTACAAGCAAATTATTGATATCGTCACAGACCCCAGCAAAAAAGAAAAAGTAGTCACCTACGGTGATCCAGCAAATCAATTGGCCGCAGCGCGTATCATGATTGCCTATGCTCAATTGCAATTGGTTGATATGTATGGGGATGTACCCTATTATTCTTATGGAACTAAAGATCCCGATTTCCAAGCGATGACCTTGGGAACAGAACAAGAAATAACAACACCTAAATTTGCTCCCCAAGAGAAAATTTATACGGATTTATTGAATGAATTAAAAGAAGCCGCCGAATCCATCAACATGGAGGCCACGAATATCTTTAGCGAGGGAGATTTCTTATTTGGCTCTCCCTTAAAATTGAAAAAATTTGCTAATTCACTCCGCTTGCGAATTGCAAATCGCGTTAAAAATGTGCTTCCCATTGCGCAGACGCATATCACAGAATTAGTAGCTAATACTGCGGAATTAATGGAGTCTAATGCGGATAATGTCGGGCAAAAGTTCCAAAATGACCCCGTAAAACCGGCTCCTTTTTACCTAGATGCTTTTGTGGGGAAAAGAAATGATTTTTCTCCAACCAATACGTTTGTTGAATTGCTTAAAGGAGAAACTAAAACAGCACAAGCCAACCCTTTTGCAACAATTGTTGATCCTCGATTGTTTAAAATGGTTGCACCAATTAGTCAACAGGTGACTAATGACAAAGGGGAAACCTCAGAAGTAACACTCGCATTTTATTATGACAGCAGTAGAGCTACTGAACCTTGTATTGAAAAGAATGACTATGTAACACGAACTGCTGATTTCTATACGGGAATGCCAATCGGCTTGATGGATTCGTATACAGGAAGCCAAGCAGAATTTGCCTCTCAATTTAGCGGAACGATATATAAAGCGGATCAAACGGAAATACTAATGGAATATGCCGAAGTGGCTTTTATTCTAGCCGAATTAGGGAATAATCCACAAGAAAATTACACCAAAGGAATTCAAGCTTCCATGCAAAAATGGGAGGTCTCCGAGGCAAATATTACAGACTATCTCGCAAAGATGAATGTGGTGAACCTAGAAACAATCCTCACCCAAAAATACATCGCCCTATTCTTACAACCCTATGAGGCTTGGGCAGAATACAGAAGAACTAAATACCCTAAAACCCTGCTGTTGCCTGGACAAACACACGAACTAATTGCACCCGGGCCTCAGCAACAAACGGAATATACTTTCAATGCAGCCAATGGCTTGACCGATTTACCAGAACGAATAACCTATCCAACCGACCTTAATCTCGTCAATAAAGTCAACAAAGACGCAGCAGCAACAAGAATGGGAGGGGATGTAATGAGCACCAAACTAATTTGGGCAGAATAATATTTTTAGGTTAGTTAATAAAGGGATACGCTTTTTTTAGCGTGTCCTTTTTGGTTAATCGAAACACCAAAAGCCAAACCCCAAACCCTGAAACCCCAAAAAAAAACGTAATATTGTAAATAAAAAAATGAACTATACTTGTGAGAATTGTGGACAAGAACACGCGAATTGGCCTGCATTAGCGTATCCAACTCCGTTAAGCTATGCTCAATTAACAGCGGAAGAAAAAGAAGAAGCGGAAGTAACAAGCGATTTTTGTCTGATTACAAACCCAGAATACACCTACTATTTTATACGCGTGGTTATGATTCAAACCGTAGTTGATGCTTGTCAAGATTTAGATTATGGCGTTTGGGTATCATTGAGCGAAAAAAGCTTTAAGGAATACTACGAAAACTACGAGAATAAAGCCTTTAAAACGACTTATTTTGGGTGGTTGAATAACCATATCGGACCTTATTCCTTGGATACCTGTATAGAAATCGGTACCAATGTGGAAGTAGATAATGAAAGAGGTCGTCCGTATATTTACTTGCATCAAAAAGAAAATAACGAACTCGTTCGTGATTTTTACAGTGGAATTACTACAGAAGAGGCAACAAAGCGAATAAAACAGGCTTTAGGCGAATAGAAAAACGACACGCCCTCTAGAGAACGAAAAATTAAAGTTAGAAAAGTGTTTGTTCTTAAAACGATAAACGAATAATGCGATCCAATTGATTTTTATCGATAGCAGTTGGAGCAGTCTGATACAATTCTAATTTTAAAAGCGATACGATAGCAAAGAAATCTGTAGCTAAAACTTGATAGTATAGCTCAAAATCCTGTTCCTTCTTGTTTTCAATCTGCTTTATTTTTTTGCTTTCTTCCATTAAATTACCCACACAAACCAAGATTCGATCAAAGGTTTCCGTGGACGTGTGCATTTGTAAAAAACCAAATTCAAACAGCAAATCTTGTAAGCTGTTGACTTCTCTTTCTAACGTTTTATCATGACTTAAGTGGAGGGTTAACTCCTCTTTCTGTAAAATGGTATTCAATTGGGTTAGGAAATGAAAGAAGATTTCCTGCTTCTTTTCAAAAACCATTAAATTTCGCTCTCTGGATTCCTCACTCTTTGTTTGTCCTTGTAACAGTAAAACAGTAATAATAGCTGTAATGACCACACCTAACAAGGTTCCGAAAAATTGAGCAGGCAGTGAACTGAGTTCAAAAATTTCAAAAGTAACAGCCGTAATGAGGAATATAATGGTTAAAACAAGGACAGCACCGCGCGAAAAATTGGGTTTTAGTTTCATTGTCAAAGGGTTGAATCCGTAATAATTTAGTCAAATGTTAAGGGATTAAAATACAACTTTTTTTTCATGTAAAATCTTTTTTTTAAGAATACTGCAGGATAAGTAGATTGAATTTTATTATTCGTATTAAAACCAACTTATTTTTATACTTCATATAATAAGCTTTGTTTTTTTGCGTTTAATAGGGGTATTTAGCCTAAAAACATGAAGTATTAAAAAAATATTAAAATATAGACTATAAACTTGATTTGATTAAAAAAAGAAGTATGTTTATACAGAGTAAGATTTAAAATATACAGGTATGAAAACAAGAATAATGTTGAACTATGCAACAACTATTTTAGAAAGTGTTAGTTTTGACTCGAAATTGTTTTATAAAGAGTTACAAAAAGCATTAAATCATTTAGTTCCTTACGATGTTGAACAATTGGGGAAATGGGTAAGTAGCTTTGTACAAGAAAAACCGGAATTAAGCGATTCACTGCATTTATTAAACGTATAAGTAAGAAAGCTATCTCTTTTTTGAGGTAGCTTTTTTTATGTCAAGGATTCGGTGTATACCAGGATGTTTACGCCCATTCTCTTCTTTTCTCTATCTTTGAGCGTAAAATAGAAGAGCAGATGAACCAACAATATGATAAAAATACCCCAGTAAAGAAACGGTTTTCTCTTCAAAAGGAAGTGAAACGAATGAGGTTAGACCAAAAAAGAAAGGTAAACAATTGATGAAGTTATATGTAAAAAATATGGTTTGCCATCGTTGTATTTTAGCCGTAGAGCAAATTTTACATGAGGCAAATTATACGCCAGTTCACATGCAGTTGGGAGAAGTAGAAGTGAAAGAACAATTAGGAAATCAAGCAATTGAACAAATTCGCCAAAAACTAGAAGAACTAGGTTTTGAATTACTCCCTGATAAGGAACAACAAGGGGTAACTCAAATTAAAGAAGTACTTCAGGATTTGTTGAAAGCAGATTCTTTGGTTTTAGACTTGCCGTTGTCTTCCTACTTAGCCAATCAATTGCATAAAGATTACGTATCCTTGAGTCAACAGTTTGCTCAAATCGAAGCAACAACCATTGAACAGTATTTTATTCAACTGAAGATTGAAAAAGTAAAAGCGTTGTTGTCAGAAAATAAAGTGACCGTGAAAGAAATAGCCTTTCGATTAAACTATAGCAGCGTAGCACATTTAAGTACACAGTTTAAGAAGATAACAGGAATGACACCTACGGCTTTTAAACAGCAAATCTTAAATAAATAACGAAATCACTTACCGATAAAAAAGACAAAAGCCCTAATATTTAGGGCTTTGTTATATCTAAAAGTTTTATTTTGTCAGTATAGTTGACAATCTTAATCGTAATAGGATCATTAGTAGCATTGCGACCATGAATGACATATAATTTTCCTTCTTCAAAATCAACATTACTTTGATCAAAGTCTACTTTGCCATATTGCAGTGATTTTCGAACATCTTCTTCCAAAACCCACCCTTCTTTCAACTTAAATTCGGCATCTGTGCTATATTGAACAGGCTTGCTTCGCAAATCTTTTAAAACTCTACAGTTGGGCAGATAACAAAACTCTGTTTTCTTTTCTCCAAAAAAGTAAAATAAAAACATGCAGCCGATTAATAGACCAAACAAATAATACGCAAGTCTTTGTATAAAACTCATTTCTTTAAAATTTGTACAAAAGTAGCAATATAGCGTTGTAAAACTAAATAATTGGCAAAAAATTAGAACGCAAAAAGGCGAATATCTTTGTAGTCCAATTGAAACCAATCGGCCACCACTTTATTTGTAATGAGTCCCTTATAGGTGTAAATGCCAGATTTTAAGACATTATCTGTAAAAACTGTACCTTCTAAGCTACCATTGTCTGCAAATTCTAAAAGAAAAGGAGTAATAACATTGCTAATGGCCATAGAAGCAGTCTTACAATAACGCGAGGTAATATTGGGAACTCCATAATGAATAACTTCGTATTTGCGCTTGATTGGATGCTCGTGTGTGGTTAATTCAGAAGTTTCAAAACATCCTCCATTGTCAATAGCCACATCAATAATCACGGCATCTTTCTTCATATGCTCCACCATGGTTTGGGTGACGACAATTGGGGTTCTATTTTTACCGCGAATTGCACCAATAGCTACATCACAGCGCATTAATGCTTTTAAGAGAATTTTATCTTGAATCGTAGAAGTAGAAACAGGAAATGGCAGGTTGTTCTGTAAACGTCTCAGTTTTTGGATGGAGTTGTCAAAAATACGAACATTCGCTCCCATACTGATGGCTGTTTTTGCCGCATATTCTGCTACTATACCTGCTCCTAAAATAACTACTTCTGTAGGGATAACTCCAGTGATATTTCCCATTAATAACCCCTTGCCGTTATTGGTTGTGGTCATTAATTCAGAGGCTATTTGAATGGAGGCAATTCCCGCAATCTCGCTTAGAATACTCGTCGCAGGAAAGGACCCGTGTTTATCTTGAATAAATTCAAAACCAATTGCTGAAATCTTTTTCTTTGCCAACGCCTTAAAGTAAGCAGGGTCTAAGGTCTTTAATTGAATGGTGGACCACAACACGCTGTGCGGTGTCATGAGCTTAATTTCTTCTAAAGTAGGAGGAACAACTTTAACGACAATAGGGCATCCAAATACTTTTTTAGAATCTGTTGTCAGTTCGGCTCCTGCCTTGCTATAATCTAAATCACTATAGCTTGATGCTTCACCCGCTCCTTTTTCAATCAATACGCGATGTCCATAGGCATGTAGCGTTTGTACAGCTTCAGGTGTGATGCAAATGCGCTTTTCAATCGTGCAATTTTCTTTGGGTACGCCAATGAATAGCTCTCCTTTACGCGGTTCTACAAGCAAACACTCCTCTTGGGGCATCAGCGTTTTTTTAGAAAAAGGATATATGTTGGACATAAGGTAAAGATTAAGTATTAGTGAGCGTTAATTTTCGCTCCAAGGTATCTAAGATATCAATTTCAATCATACTATGATGATCTGGAATTAAATTAGGCGTTTTTTCTGGCCATTCAATAAAACACCAATCACCACTGTAAATATATTCTTCAAATCCAAAATCGTAGGCCTCTTCTTCTTCTTCAATACGATATAAATCAAAGTGATACAAAGCCGCTTTTGTTTGAGGAATCTCATAGGCGTTAACAATAGAAAACGTAGGGCTACTCGTCATAGCAGTAACCCCCAGTTGTTTGGCTAAAGCTTTAATAAACGTGGTCTTTCCGGCTCCCATTGGAGCGTGAAATAGCACGATTTTATGCGTTAATAAGGGTAAAACTTGTGCTGCTAGTTGATCAATCTCTTCCAGTTGATAAGTGAATTCCATTTATTTAGGGTTTAATATGATAAAGGGAACAATCATTTCTTCTAGGGATATCCCACCATGTTGATAGGTATTTCTAAAATAAGAAACATAATAATTGTAATTATTCTGATACGCCAAGAAACAATCGTTCTTTGCAAAAATAAAGGAACTACTGAGATTTATCGCGGGTAACTGTATCTTTTTTGGATCTTTAACTACATAGACATCTTTCTTCTCAAAGGTTAAACTCTTTCCTGTTTTATAGCGAAGATTTAAACTCGTGTTTTTGTCGCCAATCACTTTTGATGGAGTATTGCAATTAATTGTACCATGATCGGTGGTAATAATAAGCTTGAACCCCGCCTGTTGTGCTTGTTGAATCACATCTAACAAGCTGGAGTTTTTAAACCAACTGGTCGTTAGAGAGCGATACGCTTTGTCATTCGAAGCCAATTCTTTAATGACTTCCATTTCTGTTTTAGCATGCGATAGCATATCAACAAAATTGTACACAATGGTAATGAGTTGATTGTGTTTAATCGCATTGAAATTGTCGAGGAGTTTTTTTCCGTCTTTTTGACCGACAACCTTAAAGTATTCATTGGGAATCGTTAGACGCAAACGCTGTAATTGCGCTTGTAAAAAATCATTTTCATGTAAGTTCTTTCCTCCGTCATCCGTGTCGTTTTTCCACCAATCAGGATGCATTTGCTCCATCTGTAAAGGCGTTAAGCCCGAGAAAATAGCATTTCTAGCGTATTGCGTTGTCGTGGGTAAAATAGAAAAAAAGGTATGCTCACTTTCTATTTTGTAATAATTAGAAACAATAGGCTCAAAAGAACGCCATTGATCGTATCTCATATTGTCAATGACAAGAAAGAGTACTTTACTATCTTCTTTTTTCAACTCAGGTACAACCCATTTTTTGAATATTTCATGGGAAAAAGTAGGTCTATCGGTAGGCGAATTAATCCAGGTTTCGTACTTCTTTTCAATAAATTTTCCGAACAAGCTATTGGCTTCGCTCTTTTGACCTTCTAAAATATTGATGAGGTTTTGATCCTCAATATCTTCGAGTTTACTTTCCCAAAACAAAAGTTTGCGATAGAGGGAAATCCAATCTTCATACGTATTAATGGCCATCAAATCCATCGCAATATTGCGAAATTCCTTCTGGTAACTCAAGGATGATTTTTCCGATACAATACGAGAATCATCCAGGTTCTTTTTTAGACATAAGAGAATCTGATTGGGATTGACGGGTTTAATCAAATAGTCCGCTATTTTGGCTCCAATCGCTTCTTCCATAATGTATTCTTCCTCGCTTTTGGTAATCATAACAACGGGAAGACTATTCTTGATACTTTTGATTTCATTTAAGGTCTCTAAGCCCGTCAATCCAGGCATGTTCTCATCGAGAAAGACGATGTCAAAATGCTGCTGCTGGACGAGGTCAATCGCATCGGCTCCATTGGTTGCCGTAGTAACAGCGTAATTTTTCTTTTCTAAAAATAAAATATGTGGTTTTAATAGATCAATTTCATCATCAACCCAGAGTATAGTAATTGCATTCATAAGATAAAAGTTCAACTATTTTTAATTTTTTACAGGACACTGTACTGCTTTTTTTTTGGTGTAGAAATACAGTGTATAACGCAAAAAAGATAAATATATATATAAATATAGGGAGTAAATTTTGTATTCCAATTTAGGAAGCGATATTTTTGTAGTTATTTAAGAAGGGAATGTATTATTCATTTATTATACCTGTTTACAATCGACCCGATGAAACAGATGAGTTATTGGCTAGTTTAGCTCAACAAAATTTTCCAGATAGCTTTGAGGTGGTCCTTGTAGAAGATGGATCCACCATTGATTCGCGATCAATTGTAGAAAAATACCAAGAACAGCTCGACATTTCGTACTATTACAAAAGTAATTCTGGTCCTGGTGATTCTAGAAACTACGGCATGCGAAAAGCAAAAGGAGACTATTTTATTATCTTGGATTCGGATTGTATCATTCCTGCTAATTACTTGTGTATTGTAGACCAATATCTACAAGAAAAATACGTCGATTGTTTTGGAGGGCCTGATCGAGCATTGGCTAGTTTTACTGACGTACAAAAGGCTATTAATTTTGCGATGACTTCTTTTTTGACTACAGGAGGTATTCGAGGAGGATCAGAACGATGGAGTAAATTCCAACCGCGTAGTTTTAATATGGGCATTTCCAAACAAGCTTTTCTAGCATCTGGGGGATTTGGAAAAATTCACCCAGGCGAAGATCCTGATTTAACCATTCGCTTGTGGAATTTAGGCTTTCATTCGGAGCTTTTTCCTAAGGCCTATGTATATCATAAACGGAGAATTGATTGGAAAAAGTTCTTTGTACAGGTCAATAAATTTGGAAAAGCAAGACCTATTCTCAACCAACGCTACCCAGCATATGCCAAAATGACGTATTGGTTTCCCAGCCTTTTTATTGGGGGACTTATACTAAGTCTTTTGTTCCTATTGGTTGGATTTTATCCTCTTATTTGTCTTTATTTACTGTATTTTTTCTTTGTTTTTGTGATATCTTTGAAGAAAGAAAAGAGTTTTAAAGTGTCTGTTTTGTCAATTTGTGCTGTTTTTGTACAATTTTATGGTTATGGTACGGGTTTTGTTAAATCAAATTATATCCTGCATATCACTAAACGAAAACCACAAGACGGAATGCCGGAAATGTTTTTTAAGTAGCAAAAAAGAAGATGAGTATAATTGTAGGATTAACAGGTGGAATAGGTAGTGGAAAAACAACAGTTGCGAAACTGTTTGAAAAACAAGGGATTCCCATTTATATTGCGGATGAACGAGCCAAAATGATTATGGAACGCCCCGATGTTATTCAGGCTGTACAACAAATTTTCCCAACATCCGTTATGAATGAACGTGGATTACTCGATCGATCGAAAATAAAACAATTGGTTTTTGATAATCAAAAGCTACTGGATCAGCTCAATCAGGTGGTGCATCCTCAAGTTAAAAAAGACTTTGATGATTGGTTGATACAGCATAGAGATTATCCAATTGTATTGAAAGAAAGTGCCATTTTATTTGAAAGTGGATTGGAAAAAACCTGTGATGTTGTTATCGTAGTCGTAGCTCCTGAAGAAGTTCGGATTGAACGAGTTATGGCAAGAGATGGGGTTTCAAAAGAACAAGTACTCAAAATTATAGATAATCAAATGAAAGACGCAGAAAAGGTAAAAAGAAGTCAGTATATAATTGAAAATAATAACAAAAAAATAGTAGAAAGTGATATTATTGCGATAATACGTGATATTAATTTGAAAAATCATTTAATTTAATCGGTTAATTTTATGTTAACTACTAGGGAATATATATTATTAATCATAATTTTGAATTGCGATGAATAAATTACGATTTAGAGTACTTGTCGGTATCATGAGTTTTTCATTGATTGGAATCATCATCGTACAATTATATTGGATTGTTAGTTCGTATAACAATAATGAAGAACAATTCAAATACCACGTTCAACAAGTTATTGGGAATGTAGCAAATTCTATTGAGCAAAATGAAGCCATGGAGTTCTATAAAATGTATAATAACTTGAAGGATAGTATTGGCGAGCCGCCTAAACAAAGTGAATTAAAAGAAATCGTTTTTTATGAACGCGACCCAAGAACAAATGAGTCCATATTTTATTCTAACACATTGGTTCTTGAAGATTTTAATTTGCGAAGTTCGTTCTTTGATAAAAGAGCCGATAGTACAAACATTAAGAGTTTTGTAGCAAGGCGAAAAACAGAAATACACAAAGGGAGTTCCTTTGATCGTGGCGGAGATAATTTACACCAAAATTACCCCGATGAGGTCATTGAGAAATCAGGAAATCTCGATGTGTTAGATAAAGCGCAATTTGAAATTTACTTCAAGGATATTGTAGCGTTAAAACGAGTAGATGAGCGAATTTCAAAAGAGAAGCTCAATGAACTCCTCGAAAATGAATTGCGACAATATGGCGTAAATGCCAAGTATGAGTTTGGAGTGTACAACAAAGGATTAGCAACCAAAATCAAATCGGAGGATTTCGAATATAGTGAAGGATCAACGTATGGAGTTCCTGTTTTGAAGAGCAATGATGGAAAGAGCAAGTATCATTTGTATGTTACTTTTCCAGAAAAGAGTAAATATCTATTCTCTTCTTTAATTGGGATTACTTTTTTGTCAATCTTGTTTACCGTTGTGATTATTGCAGCCTATTTGAATGCGATTAACCAGTTGATTAAACAGAAGCAAATTTCAGAAATGAAAACTGATTTCATCAACAATATGACGCACGAATTTAAGACGCCTATTGCAACGATTAATTTAGCATTGGATGCCATTAAAAATCCAAAAGTCATTGGAAATGCCGAAATGGTTGAGCGGTACCTCAATATGATTCGAGAAGAAAATAAACGCATGCATGCCCAAGTGGAAAATGTGCTTCGAATTTCCAAACTCGAAAAGAAAGAGTTTGAATCCGATAAAGAGGCCGTGGATATTCACGAAGTGATTGAATCAGCGGTTGATCACGTGAGTTTAATTATCCAAGATAGAGGAGGAGAAATTAACTTACATTTGGATGCAAGGAGATCGGATATTTTAGGAAACGATTTTCACTTAACTAGTGTAATGGTAAATATGCTAGATAACGCAATAAAATACTCAAAAGAACGACCTATTATTGATGTTTACACAGAGAATATCAAAGATTTCATCTTGATTAAAGTCGTTGATCAAGGTGTAGGAATGAGTAAAAACGCACAAAAGAGAATTTTTGATAAATTCTACCGTGAACATACTGGAGACTTACACGATGTAAAAGGACATGGATTGGGGCTGGCTTATGTACAGCAAATTGTAGAGGATCACAATGCACAGGTATATGTCGAGAGTGAGAAAGGAAAAGGAAGTACGTTCATTATTAAAATGCCATTAATAAATTAATCAATATATATGGAAACAACAAACAACAAAAAGATTTTATTAGTAGAGGACGATCCAAACTTTGGAGCGATCTTGAAAGATTATTTAGCGATTAACGACTTTGAAGTTACGTTAGCTAAAAACGGAATGGAAGGTTTCGAAAAGTTTAAACGCGATACTTTTGATCTTTGTATTCTAGACGTCATGATGCCTTATAAAGACGGATTTACATTAGCCAAAGAGATTCGCGATAAAAATAAGGAAGTGCCTATTATTTTCTTAACTGCAAAATCAATGAAAGAGGATGTATTAAGAGGGTACAAAGTAGGAGCAGATGATTACTTAAACAAACCTTTCGATTCTGAGGTGTTATTGATGAAAATCAAAGCGATTATTCACCGAAAAACATCCGAAGTTAAAACGGATAACACAAAATTTGAGTTCCAAATTGGTAAATTCCATTTAAACTCAAAATTGCGATTCTTGACGTTCCAAGATCAAGAGCCAATTAAGTTATCCCCAAAAGAAAACGAGCTATTGAAATTATTGGCTATTTATGAAAATGACTTAATGCCAAGAGAAGTTGCGCTAACGAAAATCTGGAGAGATGATAACTATTTCACTTCTCGTAGTATGGACGTTTATATCGCTAAATTGAGAAAGTATTTGAAATTAGACGAAGCAGTTGAAATTTTGAATATTCACGGAGAAGGATTCCGTTTAGTAGTAAAAGGAGAAGGAGAAGAGTAATCTTTTTCGAAATAACATAAAAGGGAGTAAGATTTGTCTTATTCCCTTTTTTATTTTCTTTGTTGGTTGTTCTTTTGTTGGTTGTTCTTTGCTCTTCGTTGGTTGTTCTTTGTTCTCTCACCAAACCTCACCAAACCTCACCAAACCCTCACCAAACCCATCACCAAACCCATCACGCATCACGCATCCTACTTCTTCTTCGGACTTATAATCTTCACATCTTGAAAGGCAATTGCACCGCGAATAATTCCCAATATCGTTTCGTGTAAAGCTTGAATAATCTGTAGTTTTAAGTCGTTGTTGGTGTGGATGAGGCTTATTTCTCTTGCAGGCTGGGGCGAGGCAAATTGCATCAAATTACGTTGGTCATCAGCCTGGAGATGCAAGGTATGTAAATAGGGCAGAAGGGTATACCCTAGTCCCTCTTTAGACAGTTGGATGAGTGTTTCAAAACTTCCACTTTCCAATGAAAAAGGACGATTAGCCTCTGCACTTTTGTTCTGACAAATATTGATAATACCATCGCGAAAACAATGCCCATCTTGAAGAAGTAAAAGTTTCTTTAAATCCAGTTGATCTGTGGTGAGTTTGCCCTCAAATTCACTTTGGAAGCTTGGTGGGATATAGCCTACAAAAGGTTCGTAATACAATACTTTTTCTCGAATATCATCCAACTCTAAGGGAGTGGCTACAATTGCTGCATCTAAATACCCTCCTCGTAGTCGGGTGATAATTTCTTCCGTTGTATATTCCTCAATAATTAAGTGTACTTTGGGATACTTACTGACAAATGTTTTGATAAACATAGGCAGTAAGGTAGGGGTAACCGTAGGGATAATTCCCAGCTTAAACTCACCCCCAATGAACCCTTTTTCTTGATCGACAATATCTTTGATTCGATTTGATTCGTTGACGATTTTGTGCGCTTGTTCAATAATAACTGCTCCAATAGCAGTCAGTTGAATTGGTTTAGTGGTACGATCAAAAATTTGAACCCCTAACTCCTCTTCTAGTTTTTGAATTTGCATACTCAAGGTAGGCTGGGTTACAAAGGATTTCTCTGCTGCAAGCGTAAAATTTTTGTGCTCTGCAACAGCTAAGGCGTATAGTAATTGTGTGATGGTCATAACTTGAATAATGAAAAGTAAAATCAGTATCCAAGATACGACATTAATCCTCTATCTTCTCTAATTCTTGGTAATTTTTCATTAATCGTTTAATCAAAATTCCATAGACCAAGCGGTAATACAACCAGATGATTCCAAAAAAGATCAGGAATAAAAACAGGAAGATACCGATGATAAACAGGTAGTATTGCCAACCATGGCTTGGGTCTGTGTCCATGCTTAAAACGCTGATAGCTACATAGAGCGATAGGATGGAAATAATAGAGATGTTAATTCCGATATAGTAGTTGACCATTTTCTTCGTTTGAAGAATTTGTCTCATTAAGTTCTTGGTGTTATCCGCTACGCAAATCTTGCGGTATTTTACGTAAAATACCACGATGAATGTCAAAGAGATTAATCCACTTAGATAATCAATATTATTGACGATAAATTCAAATATAGGACTGTTAATGTCTTTTAATTCACTGTCTTCCTTAAATAGAAAAAAACTAGCCAGGTTTAGGCCCAAGAATTCAATTATGCTAATAATAAAAATCCACAGGACGATAGAGGATGATTTTTTGTGCATCATCCCACTGATTTCGTCTTTGGACACTTTTGGAAAGTTTTGGTTGGCGTTCCAATGTTTCTTTAATAAATCAAGTTCATCCATACTATTGGGAATCCTTACGGATTTAATATTTTTTTTAATTTGCTTTTAATTCGATTCATCTTTACTCGAGCATTGACTTCGCTAATCCCCAGAGTTTCTGCAATTTCCTCGTAGGTTTTGCTTTCGAGGTACATAAAAACGAGAGCTTTGTCAATGTCGTTTAGTTGATGAAGTGCTTGATACATCAATTTGAGCTGTTGTTCCTCCTCTTCATTATATTCCAGGTATTCAAAATGGTGAATAACTGGATTATAACTTGTGGTTGTAATTTGTCTGCTTCTTTTCCGGAATAGGGAAATGGCTGTATTTAAACCAATGCGGTAGGCCCAAGTGGTGAATTTTGACTCTCCCCTAAAACCAGGGTAAGCTTTCCATAGCTGAATCGAAATTTCCTGAAATAAATCTTTATGCGCAGACTCCTCATCTGTGTACAAACGACAGATTTTATGGATGAGGTTTTGATGCTCCTCCAACAAGGCGATAAACTCTTGCTTAAGATTATTTTGTTTCATATGATAATTAGAGGACTAAAAATGATATTTGTTACATTTTAAGGAGAAATATTTTTTTAATTTCATTTTTTCAAGATAGCATTTCTTTAGTAATAAGCTTCTTAAATTTTAAATAAATACGCGTGTAATTTATAATCATTCTGTATTGTTTTTATGAGAGCTAAAAGAAAGCTGTTTTTTGAAAAATATTTGAAATAATTGCTAATTTTAGTAAAAAATAAAATTATTTTGAATATATAAACTGTAAAATACTGACTATTTGATGGTTTGTTTGTATTTGGGGATTTCATGGGTTTACTTTTTTTGGTATTATTTGTGTGGTTGTCCTTGGCAAACAAATACGAATGGTTATTGTAGGAATTAAGAATTAATTAATAAAAACAAAAATAGGATGAATACACTCTCAAGAAAGATTGTAATGGCGGGAACTGGATTGTTTCTGTGTTTCTTTTTACTTATTCACTTTTTAGGTAATACACAGTTGTTTCTGGAACCTGAACATGCACAGCAAAGTTTTAATGCTTATTCCCATTTTTTAACAGGGAATCCATTGGTTAAAGCCGTGTCTTACGTGCTTTATTTGTCCATTTTAGGGCATGCCATTTACGCGCTAATCATTACCTCAAAAAACCAAAAGGCCGGTGGTACCTATAAACGCGACAACAGAGGGAGAGCTAGTAAGTGGTACAGCCGAAATATGGGTGTATTAGGGGTTATTATCTTGATTTTCCTCGTACTTCATTTTCAAAACTTTTGGTACGTCTACAAGTTTGGTACCATTGGACTTGATGCAAACGGCAATAAAGATTTATATACCGTTGTGGTTACTGCCTTTCAAGAGCTGTGGTTAGTTGTGATTTACGTGATAGCCATGATTGCTTTAGCTTATCACTTGATTCACGGTATTACCAGTGGAGTGAGAACGCTCGGGTTATTCCATCCGAAGTACGTTCGATGGATTAATGTATTCGGAATTGCCTATGCAATTATCGTATGTGTTGGTTTCGCCTTAATGCCTATTTATATTTATATCACCCATTAATACAAGTTGTTATGAAATTAGATGCAAAAATTCCTGCAGGACCATTAGAAGAAAAATGGTTTAACTATAAAAAGAATGCTCGTTTGGTCAATCCAGCTAATAGGAAAAAGCTGGATGTTATTGTCATTGGAACTGGATTAGCAGGTAGTTCTGTAGCAGCTTCTTTGGGAGAAATGGGATATAATGTAAAATCATTTTGCTTTCAAGACACCCCTCGTCGTGCGCATTCTGTTGCGGCACAAGGAGGAGTAAATGCAGCAAAGAACTATAAAAATGACGGAGATAGTATTTACCGTATGTTCGTCGATACGTTAAAAGGAGGAGACTTCAGAGCGAGAGAAGCCAATGTATATCGCTTGGCAGAATGTTCAGTCAACTTAATCGATCAGGCTGTTGCTCAAGGGGTTCCATTTGGACGAGAGTATGGTGGATATTTGAATAACCGTTCGTTTGGTGGAGTGCAGGTCAGCAGAACCTTCTATGCACGTGGACAAACAGGACAACAATTGTTGTTGGGAACCTACCAAGCGCTAATGCGCCAGGTAAACAAGAAAACGGTGGAACTTTTTTCTTCGCATGAGATGTTGGATTTAGTCATCATCGACGGAAAAGCTCGTGGAGTAATTGTGCGAAATCTAGAAACTGGTGAAATTGAAAGACATGCTGCCCATGCCGTTGTACTAGCTACAGGTGGATTCGGTAAGATATATTATCTATCTACGTTAGCGATGGGGTGTAATGGATCTGCTATTTGGAGAGCCCATAAAAAAGGTGCGTATTTTGCTTCGCCAAGTTGGACGCAAATTCACCCTACTTCTTTGCCGCAATCTGGGGATTACCAGTCTAAATTGACACTAATGTCTGAATCACTGCGTAATGATGGACGTATTTGGGTGCCTAAAAATTTGAATGAAACTCGAGTGGCTAATGATATTCCAGAGGAAGAACGCGACTACTACTTAGAGAGACGCTATCCTGCTTTTGGAAACTTAGCGCCTCGTGATATCTCTTCTCGTGCGGCTAAAGAGCGTATCGATGCGGGCTATGGTGTAGGGCCATTAAAAAATGCGGTGTATTTGGATTTCTCCAAAGCCATTAAGGAACAAGGTCAAGCAAAAATTGCAGAGAAATACGGCAACTTGTTTACCATGTATGAGAAAATTACAGGAACGAATGCCTATAAAGAACCGATGATGATTTCTCCTGCGGCTCACTTTTCTATGGGTGGACTTTGGGTTGATTATGAGTTAATGACTACGATTCCAGGATTGTTCGCCTTAGGAGAAGCGAATTTCGCGGATCACGGGGCCAATCGATTAGGAGCAAACTCTCTATTACAAGCTTCAGTTGATGGGTATTTCATTGCACCTTATACGATTGCTAATTATTTAGCGGATCAGATTCGAGTAGGTAAAATTGAGACGAATCATCCAGAATTTGAAAAAGCAGAGCAAGAGGTGAAAGATAAATTGGAAAGCCTTTTGAAAATCAAAGGAGATAAAACCGTGGATTACTACCATAAAAAGCTGGGTAAATTGCTGTATGATTACTGTGGTTTAGCGCGTACTAAAGAAGGTTTAGAATTTGCGATTGAAGAAATTAAGAAGTTGAGAGCCGAGTTTTATCAAAATGTCAACGTACCAGGAACCAATGCAACCATTAATTCTGAATTAGAAAAAGCAGGGCGCGTGGCGGATTACTTGGAAATTGGAACACTAATGTGCTATGATGCATTAACACGCGATGAATCTTGTGGGGCTCATTTTCGGGAAGAATACCAAACAGAAGAAGGGGAGGCAGCTCGTAACGATGAGAAATTCCAGTTTATTTCTGCTTGGGAATGGCCAGGATCACTGGATCAAGAACCTATTTTGAATAAAGAAGAATTAACATTTGAATACGTAAAACCAACTATCCGTAGTTATAAATAATAGAGGCTATGAAACTGAATCTTAAAATTTGGAGACAAAAAGATCGCAAATCTGAAGGTAAACTTGTGGAGTATGCGCTAGATAATGTGAATACACATATGTCTTTTTTAGAAATGTTGGACACCCTAAATGAACAATTAATTTCAAAGAAAGAAGATCCGATTGAATTTGATCACGATTGTAGAGAGGGAATTTGCGGACAATGTGGGGTGGTGATTAACGGAAATGCTCATGGACCGCTAGAAAATACAACGACTTGTCAGTTGCACATGAGAGAATTTAAAGATGGAGAAACAATTTTAATTGAACCTTTCAAAGCGGCAGGATTTCCAGTTAAAAAAGATTTGAAAGTAGATCGCAGTGCATTTGACCGTATTATTTCAGCTGGTGGATATGTATCGGTAAATACTGGGCAAGCGCCAGAAGCTAATACTATCCCCGTATCGCATGAAACCGCAGAAGCGGCTTTTGACTCTGCTGCTTGTATTGGATGTGGGGCCTGTGTAGCTACGTGTAAGAACGGTAGTGCCGCCTTATTTACTTCAGCTAAAATCACACAATTGGCACTGTTGCCTCAATCGCAACAAGAGCGTAAAGAACGCGCTTTGCATATGATTATGCAGATGGATGAGGAAGGATTTGGGCACTGTTCAAATACAGAAGCTTGTGAGGTCGAATGTCCACAAGGAATTTCGGTTTTGAATATTGCTCGTATGAACTATGAGTACAATCGCGCTAGTTTCTTCAAGTTTAAAAAGAAATAACATGAATAAGAGGATGATAAAAAGCCTATTTCTTTGTGGAATAGGCTTGTTAACTACAACAAACAGTTTTGCGCAAGAACTGGACGTTGTGCAGGATACCATTCAGGTATTTGGAGATCAAATTATCTTGAATGATGCCACGCAAACCTATCCTCAATTCAAAGTAGGTGGGGTATTTCAAGCCCGTTACTTGGACAATTTTAAACGAGGGGTGGACATTAACGGATTACACTATGGCGATGCCGGAGAAGGAACGAATAACTCTTTCGAGATTAAGCGTATGCGGGTATCAATGAATGCAAAAGTAACGGAAAACTTAGAAGTGGTAGCCTTGGTGAATCTGGCTGATTTTAAATCAGACCCCAAAACCAAAGTATTGGAAAATGCCTATGCAAAATATACTCTCAATCGCTATTTACAATTTACAGTAGGACAGTTTAGACCTTTGTTTGGTATGGAGGAAACTTATCCTGTAGACGTGGTTAAGTCTATCGATTACTCGAATTCTTACTATATGTTTGGTGATAATGGCTGGACGAGCTTCCAAATCGGAGCTGCTGTTACAGGTAGTGTTGATTTAGGATCTATTCCCATGAGTTATGGAGTTTCTGTGACCAATGGAAATGGGAAAAATAAAACAGATAATGACGATGGCAAGCACTATTCCAGCCGCTTGTTGTTTAATGTAGACCCTAAGCATAAAATTAATGTAGGTGTCAGTGGAGGAATCGGAGAAGTACAACGACAAACGGTATATGCCGTTGGGGCAGAGGCAACCGCTTTTTTCTCCATGGGAGATCGGTGGTCTATTGATTTTCAGCTGGAGGCTAAACAAGGGGTCAATCATCACTTGTACTACAGTCAACCAGTCGATCAGCGCCTAGGGAATATCGATGATTATTTGATGAAGAGTTTTTATATTTTACCTAACGTTCGCTATGCTTTGGGTAAAAAACGCCTTCAAACGATTGAATTTGCCTGTCGTTATGAATATTTAGACGGCAGTGCCCACCTCAATTCCAACGGGAGACAAACGTGGGTGCCCATGGTAAGTTTAGAATTCTTAAAGAATTATGGAGCGCGTTTACAGGTAGGGATGCAAATCGATAATTACAAAACAAGTATAGAACAAACCAAGTCTTACAATTCGAATCTAGCGTTTATTCAATTTCAATGTAGACTACAATAATTAATAAAATAAAACTCCTTCTATGAAAGAAGTAAAATTAAAGAATTTCGGTATAACTGTAGCGATAGGAATATTGCTGTGGTTTTGTCCTATTCCAGAGGGCGTCACACCAGAAGCTTGGCATTTGTTCGCTATTTTTGTGAGTACCATTTTAGGAATTATCCTCAAGGCTGCTCCCATGGGAACCATGTGTATGATTGCTGTAGGATTGACTGCTTTTTTCCAATTATTAGCGCCTGGAAATGCGGGACAATCTATTGCCTTGAGTTTGAAAGGGTTTGGAGATAAAGTCATTTGGTTGATTGGAATCTCCTTTTTTATTGCTCGAGGATTTATTAAAACGGGATTAGGTAACCGTATTGCGTATCTGTTTATCCGTGCTTTCGGTAAAAGTACCTTGGGGTTAGCCTACGGATTAGGGTTGGCCGATTTAGTTTTGGCTCCTGCTATCCCTAGTAATACGGCCCGTGGCGGAGGAATTATCTATCCCATTATGAAATCCATGGCGATGAATTTTGGTTCGGATCCAACGAAAGAAGAAACAAAAAAGAAAGTAGGTTCGTTCTTAACGTTAAACTGCTACTATTTAAACTTAATTACCTCTGCGATGTTCTTAACGGGAACAGCAAGTAACCCGATGTGTCAGAAATTTGCAGCGGATATTGGGATAAATATCAGCTGGATGAATTGGGCAATCGGAGGTTTTGTACCGGGAGTGGTTGCTTTTATTATCACGCCTTTAGTGTTGTATAAAATCTATCCACCGGAATTGAAAAAAACAGGGGATGCTCCGAAGATAGCAGCAGAAAAATTAAGAGAAATGGGGAAATTAACATTACCAGAAAAGTTGATGTTATTGACCTTTTTTATCTTGCTTTTCTTGTGGATTACAGGTGATTTATTCACTATTGATGCAACAACAACAGCCTTTATTGGACTTTCAATCCTATTGTTAACTTCGGTTTTAACCTGGGATGATGTTAAGTCGGAAAAAGGTGCTTGGGATACAATTGTGTGGTTTGCGGTACTGGTAATGATGGCTAGTTCCTTGAATACTTTAGGCTTTATCGGTTGGTTTAGCGACTTGGTTAAAGCACAGATGGGCGGTATTGATTGGCATTATGCATATCCGCTAATTGTTATTGTTTATTTCTTTAGTCACTATATTTTTGCTAGTGCAACGGCTCACGTAGCAGCGATGTATGCTGCGCTTTTAGGAGTTGGTGTGTCACTAGGTGTGCCTCCGATGCTCTTGGCTTTGACTTTGGGATATATGGGGTCTATCTACGGAACTTTAACCCATTATGGGCATGGTCCAGCACCCGTGTTTTTTGGAAGTGGCTATGTAGAATTGAAGTCTTGGTGGATGTATGGTTTGATTATTGGTCTATTGCTTTTGACCATTTATTTAGTACTAGGAACAACTTGGCTCAGTATTATAGGTTATTTTTAAATAAAAAAAGTTATCTTTAAAGACCCTTTACTCCTAGAATAAAGGGTCTTTTTAGTAGCATGTAAACGATGGAAGAAATAGTACTTTTTTGGTTTCGAAGGGATATTCGCTTGCAAGATAATGTAGGTTTATATCATGCGATACAGTCGGGTAAAAAAGTGTTGCCTGTATTTATTTTTGATATCAATATTTTACTTCAATTCTCCAATAAAACAGATCGACGCATCTCGTATTTTTATCGAGCTTTACAACAGCTTAATCAAGAATTAGCAAGGCTTAACAGTCAAGTGATAGGCATACATGATACGGTTTTAAATGCTTTTAAACAGTTGACAAAAAACTACCGTATTCAAGCAGTCTATACCAATGCAGATTATGAACCAGCTACACGTAAGCGTGATCAAGAGGTAGAAGCATTTTTAGCAAGTCAATCGATTGCTTTTTACTCCTATAAGGATCAGGTTGTTTTTGATGCCAATGAGGTGTTGAAAAGCGATGATACCCCTTATAAAGTCTACACTCCTTATGCAAAATTGTGGCGAAGTAAATTGACAAAAGAACAGTTGCTTCCTTGGACGATTGAGCTAAAACCTACTCATTTTGTTGCTAAAAAAGAAGAACAATCTTGGCCGAGTTTAGCAGAATTAGGGTATGAAGTAGTCGGAGAAAATAAAATCGAACAGCCTGTATTTGATGCTACAATAATCCAAAATTATACCAATCATCGCGATTATCCTGCCTTAGATGCAACCACGCGATTGGGAATTGCTCTGCGATTTGGAACAGTATCGATTCGCGCTTGTGTACAACAAGCACTTCAGTATAATGAGACCTGGTTGAGTCAGCTGATTTGGCGAGAATTTTTTATGGCTATACTCTATCATTATCCACATTCAGCACGTTCGTGTTTCAAACCAGAATATGAAACTATTCAGTGGCGCAATAATGAAGAGGAGTTTGAGGCCTGGTGTAAGGGGAAAACAGGCTATCCTTTAGTGGATGCTGGGATGCGTGAATTGAATCAAACGGGCTATATGCACAATCGAGTACGCATGGTTGTAGCGAGTTTTTTGGTCAAGCATTTGTTAATCGATTGGCGTTGGGGAGAAGCTTATTTCGCACAACAATTAAACGATTATGATTTAGCGCTGAATGTCGGAAACTGGCAATGGGCCGCGGGATGTGGTTGTGATGCAGCGCCTTATTTTCGAGTTTTTAATCCGACTGAACAACAAAAGAAGTTTGATAGAGATTTCAACTATATAAAAAAATGGATTCCAGCGTATGAAGCGTCGAGCTATTTTCCACCTATGGTGGACCATAAAATGGCGAGAGAACGAGCTTTGCTCGCATTTAAACAAGCATTAAAATAGAAACAAACATATAATAAATCCTCAAAACTATGAAAAAATGGAGAATTTGGGTGGCTAATTTAGCTTTAGCAGCTTTTTTACTACCTGTAGCATCAGATGCCTATGCGTGTACTCGAGTAGTGTACAAAGGGCCAAATAAAACGATTATCACGGCGCGTTCGATGGATTGGAAAGATGAAATCGATCCAAATATCTGGGTATTCCCAAGAGGAATGGAACGTACGGGTGAAGTAGGAAAAGCATCAGCGAAGTGGAAGTCAAAATACGGAAGTGTGATTGTATCTGCTTTTGATATTGCAACTACCGACGGAATGAATGAAAAAGGATTGGTCGCTAATATCTTGTGGTTGGTAGAATCCCAATATCCAGATTACGATCCCAACGGAAAAGCGAAAGGAATGAGTTTAGCGATATGGGCACAATACGTATTGGATAACTATGCAACGGTTGCAGAAGCAGTGGCAGATTTACAGAAAAATCCCATTGCGGTTGTTACGGCTAATACACCTGGAAGAACAACGTTGGCAACGGTACATTTAACTATGTCTGATGCCCAAGGAGATAATGCTGTTCTAGAATATATCGACGGGAAATTAAAGGTCTATCACGATCCTTCTTATACCGTGGTGACCAACTCACCAACCTATGATAAACAATTGGCTATTCGCGATTATTGGGCTTTCTTACCTGGAAATCAAGTACTACCTGGAACTGGACGCTCTGAAGATCGTTTTGCTCGTGCTTCTTACTATGCTACTGCAGTGGATCAAAGTGATGATCCGATGGTGTCTGTAGGGGCGGCATTTAGTGTTATTCGCAACTGTTCGGTTCCGTATGGCGTACATATTGAAGGATATCCGAACTTATCTTCAACAAAATGGAGAGCAGTTTCTGATCAAAAGAATTTAGTGTACTATTACGAGGATCCGTTGACCTTATCACCGTTGTGGTTGGATTTAAAAACGTTGGATTTCGGTGAGAAAAACAAGGTGAAAAAACTAGATGTGTCGAAGAGACAACAGTATTTTGGTTTAGCAAATAGTAAATTAGTAGAGAGTAAACCCTTCCAATTTATGGGAATTTAGTTTCATTCTATTTGAAATAAAAGAAAGCAATGCAGCAATGCGTTGCTTTTTTTATGGAAACGCGTTTCAGGGGGAAATAGTTTAGAAATGCTTAACTTTGAGGATAGTTAATAAAAATGAAGGAATGAAAAAATATACGATTCTTGTTTTAATAAGCGGAACAATGGTATTAGGTAGTTGTTCCTATAAACACGCCTATCAGCCAATTGCGTTTTCTCAATTGGATACGACAGCAAATTATGAGACGCTAACCCAGCGATATGGTAGGGAGGAAGAAAGAGCATCTGCTCCTGAAGAAAAACAAAGAATCTTGTATTTAGATGTCAATGAAGGAGTGGGAATTCCAAATGTAGCCAATGTTCGTGAATTAGGGGGAATTATCACCCAAGAGCAGCGGGTGATTCAATCGGGACATTTTTATCGCAGTGGACATTTAGGCAAATTGAAAAAGAAGAATTTTAAAAAGTTGGACCAATACGGCATTACTCAAGTGATTGATTTGCGAACCGATCGAGAGATTAAAAAACATCCTGATCAGTTACCTACCACCGTGCAATATTACAACGAACAAGCTTTTGAAGATTCAGAAGACATGTTCAGTAAAGCAAAAAAAGAAGTAATCAAAGGGCGTGTAACGGTGGAGGAATCCAACAAAGCGGTAGAGGATTTTTACGGGGTTTATGTGTTAGATAATCCGCAAAAAATTAGAGCAATTGTGCTGCGTATGTTGGATCAGGATCAAGCAACTTTGTTTCATTGTTCTGCAGGAAAAGACCGTACAGGTATGATTGGAGCAATTCTATTGAGTATCCTCAAGGTGGATCGAGAGACAATTATGGAAGAGTATTTATTGTCCAATAACGAACGATTACAAGAGGTATCGAGTAGAATGAAATTGGCTAAGTTTGGCAAGGTTCTTTTTCCAAAAATAAATTATGAGGTAATTGAAAACTTCACTTGGATTAAACCCAACTATTTAGAGGCTATGTTTACCGCTATTGAAACAAAGTATGGTTCAATGGACGTTTATATTCGTGAAGGGTTGTCGATTACAGACCAGCAACGTCAACAGTATATTGAAAAATATACCACTATTTTAGAGTAAATTTGTCTATCAACCGTTGAAAAAAGATATGGATCAAGTAAAACAAGAGCATTTGACCCTTTTAGAGGCGATTGCTAAAAATAATAATAGACCGTGGTTTACGGCACACAAACCTAAAATTGATGCCGTTTTTACGGAGGTAAAAGGTTTTTTTAAAACCGTGTTTGACCAAATGATAGGGGTGGATGAGGTAGAGCTTTTCCATGTGCATCGGCTGTATCGCGATGTGCGTTTCTCCAAAGATAAGACACCTTATAAAACCTACTTTGGTCTGCATATTGGACGAAAAAAACCTTTGCTTCGCGGAGGCTATTACCTCAATATAGAACCGGGAAAGAGTTTTGTGGGAGGAGGATTCTGGGAGCCCAATAAGGATGACTTACTGCGTATCCGAAAAGAAATTGCCTTAGATGATTCAGAATTACGCCAAATTATCAGCAATCCTACTTTTGTCCAATTGTTCGGAGGCTTAGTAGGGGAAGAGTTAAAAACAGCACCTAAGGGCTTCGATAAAGAACACCCTGCTATTGATTTACTGCGCAAGAAACAGTTTTTAGTGATGCGCTCTTTTACAGATGAAGAAATACTACAGCCCAATTTTATAAACGACGTGATTCAAACCTTTGAAGGAATGAAACCTTTTTTTGATTATATGTCGGAAGTATTGACGACTGATGTCAATGGAGTGAGTTTGTATGAGTAGATGGTTATTGGAGAAGGGAATTTAGAGAAAGGTGAGGGTGATGCAAACTGCGGAAAGAAAGAACTGTAAATTGTTAACTGTCAACTAAAATACAACAGCGATGGCTTTCAATAGGAAGCCATCGCTGTTTAGTTTTTCATTGAAAGAAAATTATTTTTATCTCAAGGTAATCATTACGCATCACCCATTTCCACCTATTTACTCAGCTTAATTTCAAACATTTTATTCCAGTTTTTTCCAGTCACAAAAAACGTATCTGTTTTTGCGTTATAAGCGATTCCGTTGAGTACATCTAAATCAGGGTGGTGTTCTACCATGTCATACAGTTGAGAAAGATCAATAACGCCCTCTACAGATCCAGTTGTCGGATCAATGACCGCAACCCCACTTTTACCGTAGAAGTTGGCGTATATTTTGCCATTAACCCATTCCAATTCATTGATGTTTACAAGTATTTCGCGTTGAGCGGCTACCGTTACATCGTCTATCTTTTCAAAGGTATCAGGGTTGAGTTTGTAAATCTTTTCTGAACCATCGGTCATGTAGAGGTGGGTACCATCATTACACAAGCCCCAACCTTCTGTTTTTTTGAAGTAAGGAATTGTTGCTATTTGTTCGAAGGTGTCTGGATTGTACACATAGGCCTCATTGTTTTTATACGTCAATTGATACAGCTTGTTGTTCAAAATCGTACAGCCTTCTCCAAAGATACTAGCAGGAAGTTCTTTGATTTTGATTACTTCCCCCGTTTTAGGATTGATCTGACGTACACTAGAGGTTCCTTTAGTTCCTGTTCCCAATCCTTCTCCATTTCCTGTACTTTCGTATAAAATTCCGTTGTGGAATTCTAATCCTTGCGTATAGGCTTTGATATCGTGAGGGAGGGTATTGACAATGGTATAATTGATCATTTGAGGAGCCACAGAAGAAAGAATGGCAATGTGAGAAGAAACATCCTTGCTTGCGTTATTCAAATAAGCTGTTCCTTTGATGGTATATTGTCCAAATTTTTGTCCTTTTAATGGTGCGTTGAGTACTTCATTTCCCTTTACAGCACCTAATCGGATCTCATTTAAATGGTAAACAACAGAGTCTAGCTCGGTGTTTGGCGCGAGCGTTAAGCTTAATTTTATAGCCTCTTTATCGTTGTAAACCTGCTTTAATTCGGATGTATTTAAAGAAATTACATTTTTTTCTAAATTATTTTTTTCCGCACAGCTAAAAATAGCAAACGATAAGGCTAAGGGTATAAGCATGTTATGTCTTTTCATCGGTCGATTTAATTTTATTACAATATACAAAAGTTATTATAATAGTTGTAAACACTTGGAAAAATATAAAATGGTTGTATATTTGCAACGGCAAGTCCTACACGACCAGCTCCTGCAGAATCCTCCAGGGTGGGAACGCAGCAAAGGTATGTGGTTGTAGCGGTGCGATGTAGGTAGCTTGCCATTTTTTTCTTATTTGATCTCCTATTTAGGGGATTTTTTTTTGCCTAATACTGTACGGTTAGGAGTATCCTCAAACAACCAATTTTTAAAAAGCAAAAAAGCCATACTTACACATATCTCGGATCCGCCCTATAGGGAAGTTTAGCCATTTTTAGCATGTGTAAGGTAGGTACCTCATAGTCAATTTGAATGGTTCCCAAGAGCAAATAGCAACCACTGCCTTGAAAAGGGTAGTGCGCTAAGCTGTGTGGAAAGTGTACGCTGTCGAAATAATCTCCATTGCTGTCAATCCACGTACCAAAATACATGACGCCACTTTTGATTTTGATGGGTTTTAAGGCAATTAAATAGCCCACTAAGCGCGTATTCTCCTGGTTGTGGTAGAGGAAGTCTTTGGTGGTGATTTCGCCTCTAAATGACGTCTGTAATAAGTCGAAGGGACTTGACGTAACGGGAAAACCCAAATACTCAAGTTCGTCAAAGGCATCTTCTGCTGCGGTTCGCTTCAATTTAGGGAAAGCAAAAGACTTCATTGGTTCTTGTAGCAACTGCAAGGAAGCCTTGGGTTTCTTCTTGTGGTACAACAATTTAGCTTGGATGAGCAATTCATTCTTTTGGAGTCCAGTGAATTGAAAGGCGCCAATAAAAATAAGGGTTTCCAAGGCTTCGAGGTTGATTTCGACGCGTTGAATAAAGTTGGCCAAAGAAGTAAAGTTCCCGTTTGTTTGACGTTCAGTTAAGAAGGTGTCAATGAGAGCTGTATTTAAGTTCTTTACCAATTGAAAACCCAAGAAAATATCGCGTTTTCTCAATGTAGCTCCCTGATTACTGCGGTTGATACAAGGAGGGAAAACGCGAGCGCCTGACATTTTAGCCTCGTGTACATAGACTTCTGTGCGATAGAATCCGCCTTGGTTGTTGATGACAGCTACGATAAATTCCAGCGGATAATAGGCCTTTAAGTACAAACTTTGATAGCTTTCAATAGCGTAGGAAGCCGAATGCGCCTTGCAAAAGGAATAACCCGCAAAAGACTCAATCTGACAGTAAATCTCTTCACTAAGCGCCTGGGGATGCCCTTTTTCTTCACACAGAGCAAGAAAGCGTTGGCGAACGGCTTGTAATCCTTCTTTGGATCGGCTTTTTCCACTCATTGCACGACGGAGAATATCACCATCTTCGGCAGGTAGCCCTCCGTAGTGCAAGGCAATTTTAATTACATCCTCTTGGTATACCATGATTCCGTAAGTTTCTCCCAATTGATCTTTAAATACATCGTGGAAATATTCAAACTGATTGGGGTTGTTATGTCTAAAAATATATTCTTGCATCATACCGCTTTGGGCAACTCCAGGCCTAATAATGGAAGAAGCTGCTACTAATGTTTTATAATTGTTACACTTTAATTTTCTCAATAAACTTCGCATGGCTGGGCTTTCAATATAAAAACAGCCGATGGTGTTACCTGCTTGCAAATACGTATTGGATTTAGCCTCATTTTTGGATAGGGGAATGGATCGAATATCCAGGGTGATTTGCTGATTTTGTTCGATTAATTCTACCGTTTCATTGATGTGTCCAATACCGCGTTGACTGAGGATGTCAAATTTTTCAAATCCAATATCTTCTGCTATATGCATATCAAATTGAGCCACAGCATAGCCTTTAGGTGGATAATCTAAAGCAGTAAACTGTGTGATTGGTTCCTCTGAAATAATAATTCCACAGGCATGCATCGTACGTTGATTGGGAAAATCCTCTAACTTTTGACCATAGTGATGAACCAATTGTACAATGGAATTCTCGTCCCAATGGTTGGGGATATGCCGATTGTTGAGCTGATCGAGTTCTGCTTTTGCCAATCCGTATACTTTGCCGATTTCTCTAGTGATTGAACGGGTTTTAAAGGTAGACATCGCTCCGCAAAAGGCAACGTGATCTTTTCCATAGGTAGCGAAGATGTAATCGATAATGGCATCGCGATCTGTCCAAGACCAATCAATATCAAAATCGGGTGGTGATTTGCGGTTGATATTTAAAAAGCGCTCAAAGTACAAATCGAGTTCTAGTGGACAAACATTGGTGATACCGATGCAATAGCCAACTAAACTATTAGCGCCGCTACCACGCCCAATATGCATAAAACCGCGCTGGGAGCTATAGGTAATAATATCCCAAATAATTAGAAAATAGCTAGCAAATGACAGTTTTTCAATTATTTCTAGTTCTTTTTTTAAGCGTTGTTGCGCTTGTTCGTGATTGTCGCCATAAAGACGTACGAGCCCTTCTTGTGCCAAGGTAGTGAGCAATTGCATATCCTTGACTTTACTATCCGTAAAGTGAAGTTTATTCCTGCTCTTTTTGAAAGCAAAGGTGAAGTTGGCTTCCTCAACCAATTTGTGAGTATTGGCAAGTAAAAGCGGAAAAGATTCAAAATGACGAACTAATTCCGCTTCAGATAGCAGTACTTCGTCAGGAGAAGCACAAGTTCTGGGGTCTAATTTACTCAATAGCGTATTTTGATCAATGGCTTGCAGGATGCGGTGTAATTCATAGTCATCGGGTTGTAGTAAGGTTACCGGATGGAGGATGACCATTTTGTGCATCCATTGGTTCCATTGCTCCTGATAGAGTAAATTGCGTTGGTTGATTTTCAGACCAATGTACTCGTGATCGGCTAGGGTAGGCGGGCAGTTTTCTAGCGGATAAATAACAAAAGTATCCGTAAAATCAGGGGCTTTTGTCGGAAACGGTTGTTTATTTTCGTTGTATTGGGTCAGGTATTGATTCATTTCAGCAAAGCCTTGCTTATTTTTAGCAATACCAATGTATAGTAGTTGCTGATTTGAGCGAAATTCAGCCCCAACAAGCGGTTTGATATTCGCTTGTTGACAGAGGCGAATAAAGTCGTACACCCCATAGAAGGTGTGGATATCGGTGAGGGCTAAAGCCGAAATACGCAGTTGCTGTGCAGTAGCAACCAATTGCGCTAGGGGAATCGTGCCAAAGCGCAAACTGTAGTAAGAGTGACAATTTAACAACATAGTTATTTCTTTTTTGATTTGAGTAAAGCACTAGAACAACGGTGAACGGCTTGTAGACCATATTGTTTTTTAATGTAATCCATGGCTTCATAAAGAGCCATGATTTCTTGTGAATCTTCAAATAAATTAATCTGATAATTGCCGCGGACCAAACCACTGAAATTAATGCCAATTAAGCGCAAACGCATACGGCGTTGGTAGTGTTTGTCAAATAAATCCAACACATAGGCATTGAGGACGTGATCTGCAGCGGTATAGTTTATTTTACATTGCTTGGTTTCCGTATCGAAATTCGTATAGCGAATCTTGATGGATACCACAGAGGTCAACCACCCTTCTGTACGCAGCTGAAAAGCCAATCGCTCCACCATGCCCAACAAAGTAGTTCGCAAGAGGATTAAGTCAATCGTATCTTGGGAAAATGTATGCTCTACCGAGATGGATTTGCGTTCTCGATAGGGTTCAACGGGAGTAAAATCAATTCCATTGGCTTTTCGCCAGAGGTCTAAACCATTTTTTCCCAACAGCTGAAACAAAATCTCTGAAGGCATAGTAGAAAGAGTTTCAATCGTTCGAATACCCAACCGCGCAAGAGAATCATAGGTCGCTTGTCCCAACATGGGAATTTTGCGGATAGACAATGGATTGAGAAAAGGCTGCACGTCTTGCGCTGGAATAACTAAGACTCCTGCAGGTTTGGCCTCATTCGTTCCCATTTTAGAAACGGTTTTATTGACCGATAAGGCATAACTCAACGGAAGATGCGTTTCTTTTTGAATGGCCGTAACCAATTCGGATGTCCATTGGTTGACGCTGTAAAATCGATCCATTCCCGTTAAATCGAGATAGAACTCGTCAATACTCGCTTTTTCCATGACAGGGGCTTTTTCAGCGATAATCTCGGTTACTTCCGCAGACATTTTACTGTATAATTCCATATCCCCTTTGATAATTTTGGCTTGAGGACACAACCGCATGGCCATGCGGATGGGCATAGCTGAACGCACCCCAAAGGCACGTGCTTCGTAGGAGCAACTCGACACCACCCCGCGATCTCCACCACCTATAATCAAAGGAATACCAGTGAGTTGCCGATTGGTTAATCGCTCACACGAAACAAAAAAGCTGTCTAAATCTAAATGTACAATAGCGCGTTGCATCTTTCTAAGCCTAAATTATTTTAAACAAACTTACTACGGATGTTAGCAATTTTTGTTATATTTGATGCTATAAATAATAGCAAATGTCATACTTATCAGATAACATCAGGTATTTACGCGCACAGAAAGAATTGTCTCAGCAAAAGGTAGCCGATTCGTTACTTATTACACGTGCTCGTTATTCGAAATATGAAGAAGGTGCATCAGAACCTCCTTTGGAAGTATTGTTGAAAATCTCCCGTTATTTTCACGTGAGTGTGGATTTACTCATTTCGGTTGATTTGAGGAAAGTACCCATGCAAGATTTATTAAAACTAGAGGATAACCGTATTTTATTGCCTATTATGGTGGATCCTACAGGCAATAATTTTATTGAAATTATTCCCCATAAAGCAAGAGCAGGGTATTTATCTGGGTATGCTGATCCTGAATTTATTCAGAATCTCGATCAGATTTCCTTGCCTTTTCTGAGAGAAGGAAAATATCGGGCGTTTCCAATTGAAGGAGATTCGATGCCTCCCCATCAAGAAGGTTCGTTTATTATTGGAAGTTATATTGAACAATTGGATTATATCCGCAATGGACGTACCTATATTATTATGACGGCAAATGAAGGGATGGTGTATAAGCGTGTGTATCGCATTGACGAGGAGACGTATGAACTGCATTCGGACAATACCTTTTATGAGCCCTATCGCATTAAAGCCCATGATATTTTAGAGATTTGGGAGTATGCGTGTAGTATTGCTACGGAAGAGTTTAAACCGGAAGATTTAGGAGAAGCAGATACGAAAGCAATGTTTCAAGAAATTCGCCATATGTTGAAAGATGTCATGAAGAAGGTGAATTAGTTCTTTGCTCTTTGCGCGGTTTGTTTGTTGTTCTTTGATTGTGTTATAAGAAAATTATTCTTTGTAAATGGCACTTCATCAAACAACGTAGGTCAAACAACGTAGGTCAAACAACGTAGGTCAAACAACGTAGGTCAAACAACGTAGGTCAAACACCAAACAACGAAAACCAAACAACGAAAGTCAATAAAAAAAAACAAGCTTGAGTTTTTACCCAAGCTTGTTTTTTTATTCACTTTATCAACTGTCAACCGTTAACTGTCAACCCTATTACTCCTCTTGTTGGCCCATCATCATCAAATAGGCTTTTAAGAAAGCGTCAATCTCTCCGTCCATAACAGAATCAACATCGGTTGTTTCGTGACTGGTACGAACATCTTTGACTAATTTATACGGGTGCATGACGTAATTTCGAATTTGGGATCCCCATTCAATTTTCTTTTTATTGGCTTCAATCTCATCGCGCATGGCTTGTTTTTTCTTCAGCTCAATTTCGTAAAGCTGTGATTTTAAGAGCTGCATGGCTTTGATTTTGTTGTCTAATTGGGAGCGCGTTTCCGAGTTCTCAATAATAATTCCTGTTGGATGGTGTCGCAAGCGAACTGCCGTTTCTACTTTGTTTACGTTTTGTCCACCAGCTCCACTGGAACGCATCGTTTCCCAAGAAATATCAGACGGGCTGATTTCAATTTCAATGGTATCATCGGCTAAAGGATAGACATAGACTGAAGCAAAAGAGGTATGGCGTTTGGCGTTACTGTCAAAAGGAGAGATGCGAACCAAACGGTGTACGCCGTTTTCACCTTTTAAATAACCAAAAGCAAATTCACCCTCAATTTCCAAGGTCACAGTTTTTACACCTGCAACTTCTCCAGCTTGATAGTTGAGCTCTTTAACTTTATAGCCGCTGTTCTCTGACCACATGATGTACATACGCATCAACATGGAGGCCCAATCACAACTTTCGGTTCCACCTGCGCCTGCAGTAATTTGCAAGACCGCACTCATGTTGTCTCCTTCATCGGACAGCATGTTTTTAAACTCCAAATGCTCGATGAGCGCTAGGGTGTTTTTGTACTGCTCGATTACTTCTTCTTCTGTTGCCTCTTTGGCATTGTAAAATTCAACTAAGACCTGGAACTCTTCCAAAGCATTTTTGGTCTGTTCGTAGTCTTCAATCCACTTCTTTTTGGATTTTAAGTTTTTGACAATAATCTCCGCTTCTTTTGAATTATTCCAAAAGTCTGGAGCAAAGGTTTTTTCTTCCTCGTTGGTGATTTCAATTAACTTCTTATCGACGTCAAAGATACCTCCTTAACGCACCAAGGCGATCAATAATGTCCTTCTGTTGTTCTGTGGTTACCATAATTTTTAATACTTTTACAAGCAAAAATACTTATTCCTGCGAATTTATGGAAATTAATTTAATTAGCGATACAATTACAAAGCCTACTTCTGAAATGGTAAACTATATGTTGAAAGCGAGAGTGGGAGACGATGTTTATAAACAAGATGGGAGTACCAATGAATTAGAAGCGGCTGTTGCTGAATTGTTTGGGATGGAAGCGGCTTTGTTTTTTCCTTCGGGAACGATGGCTAATCAAGTTGCAATTAAACTACATACACAACCCGGAGATCAGTTGATTTGTGATCGAAGTTCGCACATTTATCAGTTTGAAGGAGGGGGAGCTGCGGTGAATCACGGAGTAAGTAGCGCTTTAGTCGATGGTGATCGCGGGCGAATTACGGCCGAAGATGTGCTGTATCATTATACCGATCCTATGAACATACACTTGCCTATAACCAAATTAGTATGTTTAGAAAACACAACCAATATGGGGGGCGGTGCTTGTTATGAATTAAGTGAAATTGAACGAATCAAAGAAGTATGTCAGGCACGCAATATCAAGTTGCATTTAGACGGGGCGCGCTTGTGGAATGCGTTAGTAGCAAAATCTCAACATCCCACCCAGTTTGGAGCATTGTTTGATACTATTTCTGTTTGTTTTTCTAAGAGTTTAGGTGCGCCAGTAGGTTCGGTACTTTTAGGTTCTAAAGAGTCAATTCAACGCGCCATTCGCTTGCGTAAAGTGATGGGAGGAGGGATGAGACAAACAGGATACCTAACTGCAGCTGCTTTATTTGCATTAAAAAATAATGTAAGTCGCCTACAACGCGATCATTATCGCGCCAAGCAAATCGAAATGCTACTCAATAAAAAAACATGGGTAAAAGAAATCTTACCTGTACAAACGAATATTTTGGTTTTTCGTTTGGAAGATGAGGCGAATATCAAACCTTTTTTGGATAAACTCAAACAAAAAAATATACTAATTAGCGAAATCGGAAAGGGATGGCTACGCATAGTCACCCATTTGGATTATCGAGAAGTGATGCATGAATATGTATTGGAAACCTTGAATCAAATTGAACTATAAGACAAGAAAAGCCATTCAACGGAATGGCTTTTATATTTACGTTAAATAAGTTTTTTACTCCTTAAAAAAGCACTACTTTTGTTTAGATTTAAAATAAATAAATGGAAAAGTTAAAGCAACGTTGGGGACTTACTTCTAATTTTCAAGTGGTCATTATCCTAGTTGTATTTGCAATTACAGGTTCAACAGCAGCGTTTATTTCGAAACCTATTTTAACGTATTTGGGGATTGAAAGAGGATTAACTCATCCTGTACTCTATTGGGTATTGTATGTTTTAATTATTTTCCCCATGTATAAAGTAATTCTGATTTGTATCGGTACTTTATTTGGTCAACGCGAGTTCTTCTGGAACTTTGTGAAAAAAATGTTGACTCGAATGGGATTAGGATTTATTTATCCCAAAGAAAAAAAGGAATAAGAATAATAAAACGAAGCTATTGGCTTCGTTTTTTGTTTAGGTTGATTGGTGGTGATGCGTAATGCATGAACGTGACAGCGTAAGCTCCAACCTTTTGTTATTTAGGGACGTTCACGCATTACCCATTTTCCCTATTTCACTTTAATTGAGCATCCAATCGCCACGGTTGTTGTTTGTTCGATGGCTTTTCCAGCTAACAACGCATCAACGGCATTTTCTACATACTTAACAGAAACCTGACTTGCATCCTCGTAGTTATCGTCAATCGCGCCAATATATTTTACGATATTCTTTCCTTCTGCTTTTTGTAAAAGAAATACATGTGGTGTTTTGGTAGCACCGTATTGAGGGTAAATCTTTTGTCCTTCATCTAATAAATACGGAAAAGTAAATCCTTTTTCCTTGGCTCTCTCTTTCATTAATTCCAATCCATCTTCAGGTTGTACTACAGGATCATTGGGATTAATTGCAACAACAGGATACCCCAGCGTTTTATATTTTTGATCTAACGCCACAATGCGTTCTTCATACGCTTTTGCATAAGGACAATGGTTGCATGTAAAAATTACAATATACCCTTTAGCTTCTGGAAAATCAGCTAGACTGTGTTTTTTATCATCTATCCCTATCAAACTAAAATCGGTAGCTTGATCCCCTATTTTATAACCAGAGACTTCTTTGAAGTCGTTTACAGGCTCTATCACCTCTTCAATAGGATCAATAGCCTCTATCTTTTTTGCGTCTTTCTTACAAGCGACAAAAGCAATACTACACAAGATTGCTAAACCTACATTTTTCAACATAATTCTATTTTTTTATTTCGTTATTTTTTTCAGTTCTTCATAGGTCAATATTCCCTCATGAAAGTAAATCTGTTTGCCATTCTTGTAAATAGCTGTCGCTGGAATAGCACCACTCCAAGACTTATGGATTGCTGGAATCCACTCATTCATACGCTTGACATCTGCCAACAACACAACCGGTGGAGTCAATTGGTGGTCTGTTATAAATGGCTTTACTTTTGTTTCAAAATCAGCAGATCGATCTAAACTAACCAATACCATTTCAAAATCTGGTCGCGTTTTATTTTCGTTGTACAGTTGAACAAAATCAGGTAATTCTTTCACACAGGGTACACACCAAGTGGCCCAAAAATTAACTACATATACTTTATCATCCTGGTGATTTACGGATTCTACCAAGACATGATAATCTTCTACAACTCCTTCTAAAGAAAAAGGCTCCGGTTGTACGTTCACTTTTTTACAACCTACTACTACTAAAGCAAGTGAAATGATTGCGATATATTTTGTCATTGGCATGGTATGAGTTTCTAACAAATATAATTTTTTTTGTTTGGTTAGAAAAGATTTTTTTGAATGGTGAGGTTGGGTGAGGTTTGGTGAGCCAAACAACAAAAGCCAAAAGAACAAAGAACATAAAAAAAGGTTCGATCTTCTTCAAAAGATCGAACCTTTTTTTATAGCATAAATTCACCCATCACCCAATTAATTCTTATGTAGAATAAAAATACACGGTCTTTTGTGTAAATCTACTTTGGTTCTTTTCCAAGCTGAAATTGGTTTGGTTTGAATAAACTCACTCTCTAATGTAATATCGCAAGCGATGCACAAGAGGGTGTTGGGGTGTAAGGTTTGGATTAGATCCTCGAGTAATTGATTATTTCGATACGGAGTTTCAATAAAAATTTGCGATTGACTCTTTTCGAAAGACAAGCGTTCAAAGGTTTTTAAAGCTCCTTTTTTCTCATTTTTATCGATAGGTAGGTAACCGTTAAAGGCAAAACTTTGACCATTCATTCCAGAAGCCATTAAGGCGAGTAGAATAGACGAGGGGCCAACTAACGGCAATACACGTATGTTTTGTTTGTGTGCAAGTTCAACAATAGCTGCACCTGGATCCGCAATTCCTGGGCAACCAGCTTCGCTAATAACGCCGACATCTTTTCCTTCTAAAAGCGGTTGGATGTATTGCTTATGTGTAGCAGGATCGGTGTGTTTATTTAAAGGAAATAAAATTAATTCCGATTGTTTTTTTTCAGGAGCAATTCGCTTGATAAATTTGCGGATTGTTTTCTCATTTTCGACAATGAAAATATCCAATCGATCAATGGTCTCTTTGACCGCTTGGGGAAGTACTTGCATAGGATCATTGTCTCCCAAGGTCGTGGGAATCATGTACAAGATTCCCGTTTGAGTGGTTTTATCCATAATATGTTGGAACTGTATTTAAACAACAAAGGTAAGCAAAGCTGTTTAAAAAAATAAAAGGAAGAAATACAAATTTCCTCCTTGAATCTATTATATAAATGACTAAGATTTTAATGCTTTAGCGATAAGTGTACACGCCTCATCGACCAGTTGAAAAACATGCTCAAACCCATCTGGACCTCCATAATATGGATCAGGAACTTCTGCTTTTTTATCGGGGTGAATGACATCCAACAACAAGCGTACCTTTTGAATTTCTTCTGGATTTGCTGCTAATTGAATGACATTGTTATAATTCGATTGATCCATGACAAAAATATAATCAAAAGTAGAAAAGTCACTTTTTTTAAATTGTCTGGCTCTCTGTGTGGTTAAATCAATACCGTATTTTCTAGCTACTGCAATAGAACGTTGGTCGGGTGACTCTCCCACATGCCAATCACCTGTGCCAGCAGAATCTACTAAAAAGTCTTCTTGGGGAAGTTTAGCTTGTAAAATACCTTCAGCCAAGGGTGACCGACAAATATTTCCTAAACAGACCATGAGTACTTTTGTTTGCATTACATATTGAACTTTTGGTTAATATCATCGTGGAATTTCTTGAATTCCTTATCTGTTTCTAATAGGTTATCAACGGTCTTGCACGCGTGTAAAACAGTGGCATGATCGCGTTTTCCTATTTGAGACCCAATATTTGCTAAAGACGATTTGGTGTACTTTTTAGCAAAGAACATGGCTAATTGTCTGGCTTGTACAATATTGCGCTTACGCGTTTTTGATTTCAATGTTTCGATGTCCATGTCGAAGTAGTCGGAAACCACTTTTTGAATGTAATCAATAGAGATTTCTTTTTGCGTATGCTTGATGAATTTCTCAATGACTTGACGGGCTAAATCAATCGTGACTTCTTGTTTGTTAAATGAAGATTGAGCAATTAAGGAAATAATAGCTCCCTCTAATTCACGCACGTTTGTCGATACATTTTTAGCCATATACTCGATGATATTTTCAGGCATAGTTACCCCATCACGGTATAAAATATGTTTCACAATCTTAACTCTAGTTTCAAAATCTGGTGTTTGAATCTCAGCAGATAATCCCCATTTGAAACGAGATAATAAGCGTTGCTCAATATCTTGCATGTCTACAGGAGCTTTGTCTGAAGTTAAGATAACTTGTTTTCCATTTTGGTGTAAGTGGTTGAAGATATGGAAAAACACATCTTGAGTTCCTGACTTACCCGATAAGAACTGAATATCATCGACAATCAATACATCAATTAATTGATAGAAGTAGATGAAGTCATTTCTTGTTTGTTTGCGAACAGAGTCCACATATTGTTGTGTAAATACCTCCGCAGAAATATACAGAACTGTTTTATCTGGAAAATATTCTTTGATTTCTACACCAATGGCATGTGCTAAGTGTGTTTTACCTAATCCAACGCCACCAAAAATCAATAAAGGGTTGAATGAAGTTCCTCCTGGTTTTTTAGATACAGCCATACCTGCAGAACGCGCTAAGCGGTTTGCATCTCCTTCCAAAAAGTTATCAAAGGAATAGTTTGAATTTAATTGCGACTCAATCTTAACATTTCGAATCCCTGGAATGATAAATGGATTTTTTAGTTCAGGGTTTTTATTCTGAACGGGAACATCCAATTCTTGTGGTTTTACAGGTCCACGTTGTGAACTAGGTAACTGTTCTGTAAATGGCTGCTTGTTGCCAGATACAGTTTCCATCTGAATTTTATATAGTAACTTTGCATTTCCACCTAACACTTTTGTCAACGCTACTTTCAATATACTTACGTAATGCTCTTCTAGCCATTCATAGAAGAATTTACTAGGCACTTGTATATAGAGCTTGTCTTCTGTTAATTCAATGGCTTTAATAGGCATGAACCAAGTCTTAAACGCTTGTTCGCCTATGTTATCCTTTATGAATTCAAGACAAGCATTCCAAGCAGATTGCGCTGTCATGTCTTTGTATTCGTGCATTTTTGGTTAGATTTTTAAAAAAACAGTTACTATTTTTGAATGTTTTTTGGATTGATGTCGGTGTCGAATCAGATGGCAAATATGTGAACAATTTTTGGGATAAAAAAACGAATTAGTCATTGTAATTTTCAAAAAAAAATGGTAAGTACATTTATAATTCAATTAGTCAAATAAAATTAAAAGGAATATGAAAAAATTCGATCACACAGTACGTGTGCGTTATGCAGAAACAGATCAAATGGGAGTAGTCTATCATGGAAATTATGCTCAATACTTTGAAATAGGGCGAGTTGAGTGGTTGCGCAATTTAGGAATCTCGTATAAACGAATGGAAGAGTTGGGGATTATGTTACCCGTTGTCTCGTTAACTATGAACTATAAAAAACCTGCAAAATACGACGAAGACCTCTGTATTCGCACCATATTTAAACAGTGCAGTGGAGTGAAAATAGAATTCGATTATGAACTGTATAATCAAAATAATGAGTTGTTAACAACAGGTTATTCGATGTTGGTGTTTGTCGATATGAAGTCAGGACGACCAACAGTACCCCCTGCTTATGTATTGGAAAAAATAAATGAGATGCCAGAGGAATAATTTTTTTTATTCTTTGAAGTAATTATATCTTTATCCAAACAAACTAGTAAATTATGAAAAACCTATTGGCGTTATTGAGTATGGTATGTATTGGCTTGAGTGCATATGCTCAAAGACCAACTTTAATAGATGGACGCGTTCGATTGTATAATGGACAAATTATTCCAGTTTCTATTGAAAATAAAAATACAAAGGAAAAAACTCAATCGGATCAAACAGGTTATTTTTTAATACAGACCTATTTAGGTGATACGCTGCGTTTCTCCAGTGACTATAGTGCTACGATGCTGTATGTTATTGATGAAGGAGATTTGCAAACAAAACGCATTACACCAGTGTTAGTGAAACCAGGGCAGAAATTAGAGGAAATCGTAATCGTAAAAAAGGAGTTTGGTGAAGGAGAAATGGAGTTTGGTAGTAAAAAACTAACTCCCGCTGAAAAGCGATACAATAGAAATAATCGCGTATTCATGGCAACTAGCGATTTAAAAATGGGAATCACCATTGATGGGATTATCAATCGACTCAATGGAACGCGAAAACGCGATTTACAAATGATTGAATATGAGCGAATCGAAATGAATATGATGTCGTTTTACAAACAATATCCAAGAGAGGAGTTGATGAAAGATCTCGGAATTCCAGAATATCACGTAGATGCTTTTGTGATTTATTTCGTTTCTCAACCCGATACGGATAAAATAAAAGTAGATCAAAGTGAAGGATATCAGATTCTTCTAGCGCAGTATTATGATGAGTTTTTAACGTTTATCAAAGAAGAGTAAATGATATAGACGAGCTAGTATACGAAAGGGATGGATTTTATAATTCATCCCTTTTTTATATCCTTGTTTTTTTAAAAGTAACACCTTGCTGATACTATCTTAATTAACTTTTGTATCTTGAGTAAGTAAAAAGAAACATGCTTAAAATGAATACAAGTAGAGGAAAGAAAATCAATTTTATCCCGATTATCCTAGTGCTTATTCTGCTTTCAGCAGGAAGTTCGTGGCTATCTTCTATCGCAATTATTCCTACACAGATGGGGCGTGCTTTAGTGGCTAGTGAACTTTATACGGGGCCTTTAGAGCGAATAACGGATGAGCAGGGAAATGTGCAGCTTGGAATCGTGACAACTGGAGCGACAGGAGAGGCTATGTTAATTCCTGCAGAACGCTTAGATGATATTACGTTGGAGTACTTTAGGGAGGTGAATCAAGCAGTTTTGGTAGATGAAGCATCAGGAGGAACGTTTTGGTTGACCTATGAAGATTTACTCCTCTCGTATGGAATTCTCGTTGTGGTATTTTTTGTTGCTAGAATTGCAGTATTTCTTGTTTTATACCTTTTGCATACATTTGCACTGATAGGGAACCAAACAGCGACAGCAATCAAAAAGAGCCTGCATTTGTTAATTAAACCCATGCGCATGCTAGCTTTAGGGTATGTGCTCTGGACGTTTTATCAGTTTCGTATTTTTGGATCCGAAGAAGAAGCAGAATTGTTTTCGGTGTTTATGCTGATTTACGCCTTGTATTTCCTCTTTGTTATTGGCAAACGACTTTGGGCTATTCGTCACTTGGGAGCTTTCCGTTCACCCATAGAAGAATCCGCGTATCAAACGAAGAAAGTCGTACACTCAGCATACGAGACAACTCGCCCCGAAACAGACCAACAAGTGTTACACGATAACGATTTAATTAAACGCAAGAAAATAACCTTTAAACATCAAACCTCTCGCTATACCTAGAACGGCGTATAGAGGAAGAACTGTTTTCCTTGTTGTACTTCAATACGAAATAAAAACTAATGATTGTATCTTCTATTATTTTTATGGGTTTAACTTCTTATGGATGGAGTGGAATCCTTGCGGTTCTTTTTGGTCTTTGGTTAACCTATCAAATTGGGCAACGCCGCCTGCGCGCTGGAAAAGGAGGTTTAGGTTGCCTCGGATTTGGGTATGTTTTTTTGGTGGTAACGATCCTGATGGTTTTTGCTATCAGTATGACCATTGGTATAGGAAGCTCGCTCTATAAATCAACGAAACTCTTAATGAATGGCCAGCGTTATGAAGCAAAGGTCATTTCATATTCCTCTTATGAAAGCCATGATTCCGATGCAGGAACAACAACTATGATGTTTACACCCACGGTAGAATTTACTACGTCGTCTGGAAATTCCATTCAACATACGTTGTCCTATTCGTCTAGTAGTAAACCTATCATCGGTGATGACGTAACAGTTTATTATGATGAGGTGTCTCAAAAGGGAATGAGCTTTGGATTTGGAGCGATTGCTTTGTTTCTCGGTGCGTTGCTTATGATGGTCATTTTGGTAGTTGTCTTTTTGGGCGTATTGCTTTATGCCATGAATTATGCTATGACTTCCTATAGAAAAGTGGTTCAATACCTCGGTTTGACCTTTCTGATTCCTCTAATCATGATTCTCTTTGATGGTTTATTGGTATATGCTTTGTTTTATGGCAACAAAGTTCCCTGGTTTGTCAGTGGATTAATCGCCTTTTTTATTCTTATGCTAACCTTAGGTATTTGGGGGTATATTAAAATGATCCGTACAAGTGATATGGTATGGGAAAAAACAGGTCCTGGAAGTTGGGGAGCAAATCCTGTTCCGAAAAAAGCAAAACACGTAAAAGATAGCTGGATTAAAAGAAGGTGAATACAAAGAGAGGCGTATGAAATGTAAAATCTATATTGGCTTGTTAGGGGTTGTTGTACTGAGTTGTGATGTTGCTGTGAAGCGGGAACCACATTCAGATGCTATATCTATCGTAAATAGTGAACCAGCTCCTTTTGTTATTGTGGGGGCTTCATTTGAATTAGATACGATTCAGACAATAAATCAAGAGGATAATCTTTTACCTACTGCAGCAATAGCTGTTCAAGCAGCGGAAGAAGTTCTTTTTCAGCGTTACACAAAAGAAAATATTATTGAACAAAGACCTTATCGCGTTCATCTTAGAAATAAAGTGATATGGTGTGTTGAAGGAGATTTAGACCCCATGATGGAAGGAGGTGTCTTTTACATTGAATTGGATAAGCATAGTGGAGCGGTTTTGAGTGTTTCTCATGGTAAGTAAAGCTTAATATTGAATGAAAAAATAACGCTATTTTTATTAATCAGTACATTTTATACCCTATTTCGCCCTACTATAATTAGTGGCGTTTTTTTATTTAAATTAAGTAAAAGTTTTTGTTTTATTTAGTATGTTTATGAAGTAACGAATAAGAATATGCGATTTAAGGTAAAATTAGAAGCTATTGGAGGTAAGCGGGTATTGCCTATTAATTATCAATATCCGTTATCTGCTGCTATTTATAGGATTATAAGCAAAGGAAGCAAAGAGTATGCTTCTTTTTTGCATGAAAAAGGGTATGGAAAAGGATTTAAATTTTTCTGTTTTAGCGATATTAAGACTCCTTTTCAACTTGAAGGTGATCGATTGCTACTTCAGCAAGACGAAGTAGAGGTACAGGTCGCTTTTCATTTGCCAGAGGCTATGCAGCATTTTGTACAAGGATTGTTTGCTTCAGAAAAGATTACAATCGCAGATAAGAAATCCCAACAAGATTTTAAGGTTAAAACTATAGAAAGTGTTGCCACGGGATTGTCAAGTTATAAGGAAAATGAAATTATAAGCGTTGTTCTTAGACCCCAATCTCCTCTAGTACTTGGATTGAAAAATGAAGCCTGGAAATACGATTATTTGGATCCAGAACACCCAAGATACATCGAAATGTTTTTGTACAGTTGGAGAGAAAAGATTAAAGCTTCTTATGGGGATGAATTGGCATCGAGTGCGTTGCTATTGGCAGAAGTTGTTTTTTACAATCACCCCAGTCGCTCTCGATTGATTACGGTGAAAAGTGATACAAAAGAAGAAACAAAAATAAGAGGATATGTCAAGTTTAAACTAGAGGTCAAGGCAGAAAGGCGTTTTGTAGAACTTTTGCTTAATGCGGGTGGAGGTTTGTACAATGCTTTAGGCATGGGGTTTTTGGAAATTGTTGAAGAAAAACTGGAGGTATAAAATACCTCCAGTTCGTTACAGAATGTAACTGAATGTATTATTTACAAATTTCAATTCCTCTATGGTACGACTAAAATTAATTCAGATTAAAATTAGAACAAAGTTATCTTTTATATAATAAAATACAATAATAACTGTGATTTTATTGTATTATATACAATGAGTTTTTTTAAAGTAAATATCATATATTTACTTTAAAAGATAAACTGTATGCATAATGGAAAACGGATACTATATTACAACTGATTCAAATTTAATGGATTTATGCGATTTTAATCAATATGTCTTGCAATTAATAAGAGAAAATCAAAACTTTAGGTTTGACGATTTTTTTTGTAAAGAAGACTTTACTGATGCAGGTATTTATAAAACTATGTTGGAGAGGTATGATTCAGAGTGTCCATTATAACTCTACTAGGATATATTTTGAGCAATGGTGAGTTATTAAAATAAAAGTAATCCAAAAATTAATTTCTATACAAGTATAAAAATAAAACAATGATAAAAGAAATAGTGAATTTTATGGAAGTACTTCCTGATGAATTTAAAACCATGGGATCCCTACCTAAAGAGGGATTGCATATTTTAGTACATCAGCGTGTCAATGCAGATCAAATCGTAAGTATTGATTTGGATGATTTTCAGTACGAATTGTACAGTAAAAAAGATACAGAGGTAAGTGCCTACTTAGAAGGCTGCAAGTTGCGCCATCAAAATGCTTGGTGTATTAATACGAACAAATGTTTTGATTTACCCATCAAAGCGATTCATAGCTGTTCTCCTTTTGTTGTTGCTTTTAAGCGGGAGCATTTAAAGGGTGGGGGAAAGTATCAAGCGAACGAAAAGGATAAGAATAAGAAAAAACAAATCTATGAGCGTTTTGATTTATATTTTGAAAAAGCGTTTCAATTGTTTGAACAAGAGGAGAATACGTTTAAGCATGAAGTGTTTAAATATTTTTTTGCCAAGAATCAGTTTTCTTTTGTATTAGATAAAATTGAAAAAGAATTTGCAGCTCAAAAAGAAGAACTACTGCTCAAGCAACTTCGCATAAAAGAAGCTGCTCAAGAGACTAAAGAAAGTAAAGATCAAGTGAAAATTGTATTAAAAGAGTTGGATCAACAACTTTTAAAAGTTCGAGAGTTGACCGATGGAGATTATATTATTTTCTATCTCGATTTACCCATTGAAGACTATAAAAAGGCACACAAAAAGTATTTAGATGATAAACTGTTTAATACTGATAAGTACAATACAGCACCAGATGATGAGGGACTGATTTACGGTACGAGTAATTTCATGAATGGTTTTAATAGCAATATGCCTTTTTTATTGCATCAAACTGCTAGTTTTGATATTAGTGGACGAATATCCAATATTGAAGCCAAGCAATTGTACGATTTTGCTGGACTTTTACCCAATAAAGTGCTACCTAATCCTTTACCCTTATTCGTTTATGAGAATGAATTGAATGAAGAGATGATTGGCTTGATGCGAGAGAGTGGATTCAAATATGGTTACCAAGAAATTGTACAAAAAATAGTTGATCATCATCAAAGAGATATTGGAAACTACTATCTCTTGTTTTGGCAAAATACCAAAGATGGATTGGTTTTTAGGGATTTTGATTTTGTGTCCCGATTCGAATATAAATTGGGGAATAGGGAGGATAATGGATTGAAAATCGATAACTTTTTTGATGTTTCTGATGAAAAAGTAAAAAGAAGTTATATTCTTATCAAGGATATCTTTCATTTGGAAAGTGTGGTATTAAAGCCATTGTTGGAAAATAAATACAAAAACAGAATTGACTATTTTTCTGATTTGGATGAGAAGGGATATGAAGAATTGCCCTATACGTTTCAATCCTATTCCAAGTTTCGAAAAACAGTGTACGACTATGTGTATAAGTCACAACGTCACTTGATTGATGCTTCTGTTTTTTATGAAATGGTATTTAACGCAATTAAAGACAACATCAAGAATGGTTATGGAAAGGGAGTAAAAGAAAAATTGAATATTTGGTATAGTGCCCAACACTATTTTAATCAAAAAAATAAAACATATATGGGAAATAAATTAAAAGAGTATCAAGATTTTGTTGAAGAATTAATTTCAGATACTGGATTAGAGCGAGAAGCAACGGACTCACATTTTGCTTTTACAGCAGGAATGGTTATAATTTACATTTTGAATCAGAGTAAACGAGAGGATAAAAACTATAGCTATTCCTTATTGGAACCTTATTTACAACAATCTCGTTGTCTTGAGTTTAAAAAAGCAATCACTAATGATTTTGCTCGTTATAAGCACGAACGATTCTCAAAAAAGTTTGAACGAGCAGCCGCTTTTGTTTTAAGCTATGAAACAAATACAGATCTAAAGAAATTATTACCAGAAATATTATCTGGTGTTTTTGCAAATAATCAATTATACAGTTCAAAATAAAAAGAAGAGTTATGAGTACATCCTTTAAAAATCGCGTATATGGCGCAGTAGTGATTAAGTCAATCAATTCAAATTACAATGCGGATTTTTCTGGACAACCGCGCAAATTGCCTAATGGCGTAGTTTATGCAACGGATAAAGCATTAAAGTATTCGATTCGAAATTATTGGAAGAATGCATTGGGGGAGTCTGTGTTTTACTTCAAATCGTTCAACGATAATTTAGCACCGAAAGACTTGAAAGAAACTTATGAAGCAAAGTATAAGGATATTAAAAATGACAAGGTAGAAGTGTTGGGTAATTTACTTGAGAATATCGATGTTCGCTTGTTTGGAGGAACTTTTGCTGTAAAGAGTATGAACCTGTCATTACATGGAACCTGTCAGATTACGCATGGAGTAAATAAATTTTCGGAAAATGTAATTTACTCGGAACAAATTTTATCACCTTTTCGAAATTCAAATAAAGATGACGCAGATAATAGTACATTAGGATCTCAATCCCGTTTAGAAGAGGGGCATTATGTTCATCATTTTTCTATTAATCCAAAGAATATTGAAGAAGATGCAGCTCGTGTGAAATCAGCCGGAGTGTTAGTAGAAGATATTACTAAATTAAAAGATGGATTGTGTAAAGGAGCTACCTATTACGATTCTGCAGCAAAATCAGGAACAGAAAATGAGTTAATGATCTGGGTGGAATTGAAAGAAGGAGCGAAAATAGTCTTGCCTTCTTTTGTCAATCTGATTGATATCAATGATAAGAGAGAAATTGATTTGAGTAAACTACAAGCTTTGTTGAAAGAGGAACACCTAGCTAAAGAAATAGCTAAGATTGAGTTGTACTACAATAAAATCTTCACCAAAGTAATTAACGAACCAGCAAATGCGGTGGTATTACCCATTTAATTTTCCGTTTATTTAGAAAAACCTTGAACTGTACAATATGAAAATAGTATCCATAGATTTATATTCTGACTTTGGCTTTTTTAGAAAACCCGATACGAATAATACGATTAACCTCTCTTATAATATGATTCATAAACCCGTGGTGTTAGGGTTATTGGGAGCTATTTTAGGATTAGAAGGTTACAGAAAAAAAGGTGTACTACCTGCGTACTATTTAAAGCTTAAAGATTTGAAAATAGCAATAGAACCTTTGAATCACGATAAAGGTAATTTTGCTAAAACACCAATCAAATACACCAATACAGTAGGGTATGCCAATAAGGGAAGTAATTTTTTAACAGAAGAACTAACCTTGGTACGACCTACTTATCGAATTTATCTTTTATTAGATGATTCCAATGAATTGCATCTCAGACTTCTACAAAATTTAAGCGAAGTTAAAACAGAGTTCATTCCTTATTTCGGGAAAAATGAATTTACAGCTTGGTGGACTAAAGCTAGTTACAAAACCTATGCTGTAAACGAGAGAAAAGAAGAGAAAAATGAAGGTGTGAAAATTAAAAGTTTGTTTATCAAATCTATGCAAGTGAAGGATAATAAAGAGGAACCTTATGTTGATCACTTGGCTTCTGGAAATGATGAGGTAGAATCGTCTTATATTTATTTTGAGCGCTTGCCAAAGGAATTTGATGAGGAGTTAATGCAATATAAACTAGAAGATTTTGCTTACACGAATTATTTAATCAAAAACGCTCAAGCATTAGAGGATTTATACTATTTGAAAGAAGAAGATGCTTATGTCCAATTCATATAAATCAATCAAACAATTAGTTGAAGAAATACCTTCGTTGCGCACTTATTTGCAAGACGAAGGTATTTATTATGCGCATATAGCTCGGGATAAAGCACCTGAAACTCTGGCTGAGCATTTAGATTTGGTCAATACATATTTTGTCCACTTAGTTGAGGAACACAGTTTGGATACTGTCATTGATAGACTTTTGTCTGATTATTTGGATGATATGGAAATTGAGGATCAACTTTTAGGTGAGGCAATTAAACGACAATTTGTCAATGCAATTGGTTTTCACGATCATGGCAAAGTGAACGAGAACTTTCAAGCCAATAGTCTGAAGATGAATAACCCTCATTTTTACGACAAGGGAAGCAAGGATAGTGTGCTTTCGACAAATCACTCTTTACTGAGTGCTTTTATCTATTTGAGTAAGGAAATTGATGCAGTAGCTCGTATGCCTATAGGTAAAGAAAGGAATGTGTTAATCGCTACTGCTTTTTTTCTTTCTTATAGTATTTATAAACATCACAGCTCAAGTTTGAATGACACAATAGAGGAAACCCTCGAGATGAGGTATCTCTTTATAAATAGAGATAGAGCAGCAGTTTTAGATTTTCTAGCTAGCTATTTGGCTAAGTATGGGTTCAATGTTTCGGAAAAAATTGTTTCATGTATTGGAAATACACAGGTTATCAATAGTGTTTTTAAAACGAATGCTGATTCTGAGGCATTGTATTCACTAGTAAAATTGAATTTCTCCTTACTGACAGCATCTGATTACTTAGCTACCAATGAATACAATGCTAAAATGAAATTGGGAGATGTTTTCAAGCAGAGTGTGTTTACTCCAGCTCGAATTAATCAGCTGTACACCTATGTGACTCAAAGTGAAAAATTAGGACAAACTAAGGTTAATTTTAATGCAATTACCTATCGAGCACTTGAAGATTACACGATAAAAAATCCTCGAGAACAATCAGGGCAGAATCTCAATATTTTGAGAAAAGAGATGGGAATAGAGGTGATTCAAAATATAAGAAAGTATGCAGATCGCAACTTGTTCTACATTGAAGCACCAACTGGTGGAGGAAAAACAAATCTATCAGTGTTAGCTATGTTAGAATTGCTCAAGGCGTCTGAAGGGAAGCTAAATAAAGTGTTTTATGTATTTCCCTTCACCACGTTGATTACACAGACTAAAAAAAGTTTGATAGAAACACTGGGACTTGAGGAAAATGAAATTGTCGAATTACATAGTAAAGCGGCATTTACTGAAAAAGGAAATGGAGATGTAGACGGAAGATATGGCAATAACAAGTTAAATTTTATTGCCAATCTCTTTGTACATTATCCGATGTGTCTCTTATCTCATATTGGTTTTTTTGATCTTTTAAAATCAAATAAAAAAGAGAAGAATTACTCGTTTCATCGTTTAGCTAACGCTGTTGTTGTTATTGATGAATTACAAAGTTATAGTCCACAACATTGGGAGAAAGTTATTTATTTCATTACCCATTACGCCAAAGCCTTTAATATCAAATTTATCTTGATGTCGGCTACTTTGCCCAAATTGGACAAACTGAATTTCTTAAAAGAAGGGGTAGGAGATTTTGTTTATTTATTACCAGAGGCTAAAGACAGGTATTTTAGAAATCCCAATTTTTGCCAACGAATAACTTTTGATTTCGAGTATTTTGAAAAGAAGGTGGAGTTGTCTGTTTTGGCTGAACGATTATTGGAAGAATCTAAACAGTATGCAACATTAGATTATGGTGAAGCTAAGCCTAAGGCATCCGTATACACCATCATTGAGTTTATTTATAAAAAAACGGCAACTGTTTTTTATGAATTGATCAAAGATAATGATTTTTTTGATCAAGTATTTGTATTGTCTGGTACCATTTTGGAACATAGAAGGCAATATATTATTGATTTTTTAAAACAAGCAGAAAATAGATCCAAGAAAATTCTATTGATCACTACACAGGTTGTAGAGGCTGGTGTAGATATCGATATGGATTTAGGATTCAAAAACAGGTCTATTTTAGATTCTGACGAGCAGTTAGCAGGACGGATTAACCGAAATGTTAATAAGGGGAATTGCAAGTTATTTTTGTTTAATTACGATCAACCTTGCGTGATATACGGAAAAGACTTGCGTTTTAAATTAACTAAAGAGAAACTTCAACAGGAGCAATACAAACAAATTTTAGAGACAAAAGATTTTGATTTGTTATATGATTTAGTTATTAATAATCGAAATAAATGGTCAGAAACTCCTATGGTATCAAATATTAAAGAGTATGTATCATATGTCAAAAAAATGAGATTTGAATCTATTAATAAAGAGTTTCAACTGATTGAGAGTAAGAATATATCCTGTTTTGTTCCTTTAATAATCCCTGTGACATTGGGGAAAAATATTTTTTTCACCTACGCAGAGTTAGCTTTTTTAAAGGAGTATGGTATTGTTGAGAACAATGGAGGGATAAGTGGAGTAGAGGTGTTTGATTTATACCTTGCTATTATTCAATATAAAATTGATTTTCTATCACAGCGGACACGAGAAAAACAGTTACAAAGTATATTGTCTAAATATGTTTTTTCTGTTTTTGCAACCAAAATTATTGAAGAGCAATTGGTGCGATTTAGCGATGTAGATAAATCTGCTTATGGTTATCAATACTTAGCGCATTGGAATGATTTTTATACTATAGAAGGAGGAATGGACACGTCTAAATTACACGGAATAGAAGAAAACCAATTTTTATGATATGATACTGATAAATGCCACACATATTAATTTGTATCACGTGTGTAAACGAGAATTATGGTTACACTATCACGGTGTGCGAATGGAGTATAATTCTGATTTAGTTGCAGAAGGAAAATTGCTGGGTGAGCTTTCTTATCCAGAACGGTCAGAAAAATATACGGAGTTACAGGTTGGAAACATAAAGATTGACTATTATGACGCACGTAATAAAGTGGTACATGAAATAAAAAAATCAGATAAAGTTGACTATGCTCATCAAGCACAAGTAAAGTATTATTTGTATCGCTTGTTACTGGCTGGTATTGAAGGAGCTACAGGTATTTTAGAATACCCTTCTTTGAGACAAAAAGAACAAGTTCTTTTAGAGAAGGAAGACGTAGAAAAAATACAAGATTGGGAAAAAGAAATTCAAGCGATTTGTATGAGTGATCAATGTCCTCCAGTGATACATGCAAAGATTTGTCGATCGTGTAGTTACTGTGATTTTTGTTATATCGATGAAGAAGATTAAAATAGAATTAGGATGAAAAAAACTTATTATTTGTTTAATCCAGGACGTTTGAGTCGAAAAGACAATACGTTAAAATTTGTACCAACCGATGCTGATGGTAAGGAAGGAACTCCCAAGTATATTCCAATAGAAGGAGTTGCCGATTTGTTTTGTTTTGGCAGTTTAGATGCCAATAGTGCTTTGTATTTTTTTTTAGGCAAGGTAGGAATTGCAGTTCATTTTTTTGACTATTATGAGCATTATTCTGGTTCTTTTATGCCCAAAGAATATTTGCTCGCAGGAAAGATGCAAATTGAACAAACGAAAAACTATATCGATACAAGTAGACGATTAATACTAGCGAAAAAGTTTGTTTCTGGAGCGTCTTTTAACATTGTTAAAAATCTCCGCTATTACATTAATCGAGAGAAAGATTTACAGGAGATACAAGATACGATTGAGCAGTACACTTTGTCAATTGACACAAGTGTGGCAATTGATGAACTAATGGGGATAGAGGGAAATATCAGGCAAATGTATTATACAGCATTTGACACGATTATTACGTCTGACTTTACAATGGAAAATAGGAGTAAAAGGCCTCCGAAAAATGAAATAAATGCTTTAATTTCGTTTGGGAATATGCTGTGCTATAACTTGTGTTTGAGTCAACTCTATCATACTCAACTCAATCCTACGATTAGCTTTTTACATGAGCCAGGATTTCGACGGTATTCTTTAGCGTTGGACTTGGCTGAAATATTTAAACCTTTACTAGTGGATCGTTTGATATTCAGGTTGTTGAATAAGAAAGAATTGCAAGCTAAAGATTTTGACCATCAACTGAATAGTTGTACTTTAAAGGAATCGGGGCGAAAAGTCTTTGTAAAAGCATGGGAAGAAAAAATTAACGAAACGTTTAAGCATCCTATTTTAAAGCGCAATGTAAGTTATAAACATTTGATTAAGTTAGAGTGTTATAAGTTGAGTAAACATATTTTGGGGATAGAAGAATATAAACCATTTAAAGCACGTTGGTAATGTATGTAGTTTTAGTATATGATATAGGTGAAAAACGTGTGGGGAAGATGCTCAAGTTGTGTAGACGCTATTTGAATTGGATTCAAAACTCTGTTTTTGAAGGAGAAATAACAGAAGTTAAGTTAAAAACACTATTAGCAGAAGCAAAAAAAATTATGGATAAAGGAGAAGATAGTGTTATTGTGTTTAAAAGCAGGGAAGAAAAATGGTTGGAAAAACAAGTCATCGGAAAGGAAAAAAATGAGTTAGATAATTTCTTATAGTTGTCGATGATTTCGTTATTTTCATTTTTGCTCTTTGAAATAATGAAATTAATCACTAATGTGTTGATAATTAGTAATTTGATATTTAGTCGCTGATAAGGGAAAATTCGATTATTATCGATCGACTATTTTTTGCAGTCAAAAATGAAATAATTACCTTTGTAAAGCCTTTAGAAAGGCTTTTTTATACCGTGAATTTCACGGCCTTTAATCGTACTATACAGGAATTGAAATATAATTAATGAAAGTCCAATAAGCCATTTTGAAGCTACCTTTAATCGTACTATACAGGAATTGAAATTTGTAAAGAAAGACTACACAAGGGTTGATGGAACCACCTTTAATCGTACTATACAGGAATTGAAATTTGGTTGAAATTTATTGGTTAAGTATTAAAACTCTCCCTTTAATCGTACTATACAGGAATTGAAATAGTTGTACGATGAACTAGGTGTTTATGTTAGGTCCCTTTAATCGTACTATACAGGAATTGAAATAGCTGAAACAGTAAAAGTGAATAGAGTTGCTATATCCCTTTAATCGTACTATACAGGAATTGAAATATATAAGATGAAGTCATTTTACCTTGTAACTCCTCCCTTTAATCGTACTATACAGGAATTGAAATTTTGGAGTTAAACAACTTCCGTTAACGCGCAATAACCCTTTAATCGTACTATACAGGAATTGAAATTTGAAAATTGGGTAGGGATGAGTTTGGAGTTGTATGTCCTTTAATCGTACTATACAGGAATTGAAATTTGTTACCCATTTTAAATATCTTTTTAATTAACCAACCTTTAATCGTACTATACAGGAATTGAAATTAGAAAAGCAAGTCCATTAACAATGGTTTTAGTTGGCCTTTAATCGTACTATACAGGAATTGAAATATGTAAAGAAACACTATGTTTAAATATCTGTTGTGTCCTTTAATCGTACTATACAGGAATTGAAATATAGGAATACCACTCTTTTTATCGTTCCACTCATCCTTTAATCGTACTATACAGGAATTGAAATTATTGAAGAGCGTGAAAAGCAATTGCACAATGCTACCTTTAATCGTACTATACAGGAATTGAAATTTGATTATAAGGATGTCAAAGAGCAGGTTGAATCAGCCTTTAATCGTACTATACAGGAATTGAAATAGAATACCTTTATCCTTACCCCACTCAATTATTTTTCCTTTAATCGTACTATACAGGAATTGAAATCAAGAAGAAGCTTTTAATACTGATGATGTGATGTTTACCTTTAATCGTACTATACAGGAATTGAAATTAATAATATACAACCCTTTCTCCAAACACAACGCAACCTTTAATCGTACTATACAGGAATTGAAATTAATTAAAACATTTTTAATTGACCTACGTGGTCTGTCCTTTAATCGTACTATACAGGAATTGAAATTTGTCCCAGCATTTTGTTTTTTTCTCTCTTATTTTATCCTTTAATCGTACTATACAGGAATTGAAATAAGACAACGCTAACAAACTTAACTACGAGCTAGACTCCTTTAATCGTACTATACAGGAATTGAAATACTTAAAAAAACTTTATAATATGAACACCCTAACAACCTTTAATCGTACTATACAGGAATTGAAATAAGAATCATACGAAGAAATTAAACAACTAATTAAAACCTTTAATCGTACTATACAGGAATTGAAATAAATTAAACAATAGGTCTGCGTATAACGAATTGCTACCTTTAATCGTACTATACAGGAATTGAAATTCTACCATAATTAGTGAAGTAGCTAATCGATACATCCTTTAATCGTACTATACAGGAATTGAAATTAATTTGAACAAATATTAATACCTCTTTCATTTATCCTTTAATCGTACTATACAGGAATTGAAATAGTAGATTATTTGGTTGACAAGTTTTACGGAATATTACCTTTAATCGTACTATACAGGAATTGAAATATGACCAAGGCACGCAAAACAAACACGCTAACTTCCTTTAATCGTACTATACAGGAATTGAAATATGTCTAACATCCTAATAGAAATGCTATCAAGTTTCCTTTAATCGTACTATACAGGAATTGAAATATGTAAGGTCTTTTTAGTTGCTTTTTTATCCTCAACCTTTAATCGTACTATACAGGAATTGAAATACCTGTACTCCATTTAAAATACCTGTCAACCTGTCCCCTTTAATCGTACTATACAGGAATTGAAATTCGTATTTGTCTATTGGGTACTTGATTACTATACCCCTTTAATCGTACTATACAGGAATTGAAATATGCGTAATTACCAAGACAATGTAGGTAATTACGCACCTTTAATCGTACTATACAGGAATTGAAATATTTAATAACCAAGGATACTAAACAGTATAATGACTCCTTTAATCGTACTATACAGGAATTGAAATGCTATGTCTAAAGCTTTTTCTAGTTTAGGAAATGTACCTTTAATCGTACTATACAGGAATTGAAATTCGAAGTATTGATTCACATTCCAAATTGGCTTTAAACCTTTAATCGTACTATACAGGAATTGAAATAAGTGAAAGAATTGTTCTTCCCGTTTAGTGGTAACCTTTAATCGTACTATACAGGAATTGAAATAAATTCAAAACAAACATACTAAGCAGATTCAAGAAACCTTTAATCGTACTATACAGGAATTGAAATATCTGAAGTGTTCTTGTGCTTTCTTGAATTGTTCTTCCTTTAATCGTACTATACAGGAATTGAAATTCAGTAAATAACGTTTTATCAATAGCACACTTACAACCTTTAATCGTACTATACAGGAATTGAAATATAAGAACCTTGACGAAGCTATTTCTTTGCTTAATCCCTTTAATCGTACTATACAGGAATTGAAATTTGCATTGTAGGACAAATCCCCGCAAAAATTGATTGCCTTTAATCGTACTATACAGGAATTGAAATTTATATTTTCATGCTTAATTTTATAATGTTTTATCCTTTAATCGTACTATACAGGAATTGAAATATAACTATAAGACCTAAAAATCAACCGCCAGTCGCCCTTTAATCGTACTATACAGGAATTGAAATTACATACAGATAGCTGGCATTTTTTCAAATGCGTCCTTTAATCGTACTATACAGGAATTGAAATATAGTTGTTTTGTAAAAACCAATTGAAGGTAATAGGCCTTTAATCGTACTATACAGGAATTGAAATCGTCCTAAAGCTTTTCCCATTAGTGCCACTACTAACCTTTAATCGTACTATACAGGAATTGAAATATAGTTGTTTTGTAAAAACCAATTGAAGGTAATAGGCCTTTAATCGTACTATACAGGAATTGAAATCGTCCTAAAGCTTTTCCCATTAGTGCCACTACTAACCTTTAATCGTACTATACAGGAATTGAAATTTCAGAGACACATTAACTGCTGAACTAAAGGACGCACCTTTAATCGTACTATACAGGAATTGAAATAAATAATACTGACTTTGAAACATTATTTGATATGCAGCCTTTAATCGTACTATACAGGAATTGAAATATGAAAACAATGTTTGGATCGCAAAGCAAAAGTTTACCTTTAATCGTACTATACAGGAATTGAAATTCCATTGGACATTGCCATATTTTCCAATCAGACGTACCTTTAATCGTACTATACAGGAATTGAAATTTGAGTACAGCGACGCTCAAAATAAGATTGAGCGCGACCTTTAATCGTACTATACAGGAATTGAAATGGAATCTGAATATGTTCTGTTTTACCAACTTCTAGTCCTTTAATCGTACTATACAGGAATTGAAATAGAATTGAGTCTAAATCTATTAATTTAAAAAATACTACCTTTAATCGTACTATACAGGAATTGAAATAAGAAGAAGAAATTAAAAAAGCAGCGGAATTACCAGACCTTTAATCGTACTATACAGGAATTGAAATTTGATTTTCTTTAACTCATTAGCATACTCTAAACCTCCTTTAATCGTACTATACAGGAATTGAAATTTGGCATATAATTCTAGCAATAAATTTCGCTGTACAGCCTTTAATCGTACTATACAGGAATTGAAATATTAGAAATAATACTTGATTATTTACTAAAAGAATACCTTTAATCGTACTATACAGGAATTGAAATTTGCATTTGGCTAAGCCTCCAGAGCAGGTTGCTGAACCTTTAATCGTACTATACAGGAATTGAAATGTTATCCACTGCATTAACTTGGAGGCTTAATGAGCCTTTAATCGTACTATACAGGAATTGAAATCTCAGATAGGCTTATTGATTATTTTGAATATTTCCAACCTTTAATCGTACTATACAGGAATTGAAATATAGAGTTAATGAGCTCGCGTGTAGCATCGCCATCCCTTTAATCGTACTATACAGGAATTGAAATGTAAGTACAAGTGTCTTGTTGCCTTTTTTAGCGGCCCTTTAATCGTACTATACAGGAATTGAAATCTCATTTTGTCAAGCAATGCTTTTGTTTTTTTATCACCTTTAATCGTACTATACAGGAATTGAAATATATCAAGTATTCCACAATGTTGCGTTTTTTTAACTCCCTTTAATCGTACTATACAGGAATTGAAATTTGGCAAATGAAGCAGAAGAACTCTTTTTAAACTCTTCCTTTAATCGTACTATACAGGAATTGAAATTTGTATGACATCATTCTACCCCTATAATTAGGAAAACCTTTAATCGTACTATACAGGAATTGAAATTCCATTGGACATTGCCATATTTTCCAATCAGACGTACCTTTAATCGTACTATACAGGAATTGAAATCAGAATATGGACCCACTACTGTACCGTATGTACCTACCTTTAATCGTACTATACAGGAATTGAAATGAAGTAATTAAGCAAGAAGTTGAAATTGACTTTGACCTTTAATCGTACTATACAGGAATTGAAATTTAAAATGTACACTAATTTTTGTGTTATCATATTTTGCCTTTAATCGTACTATACAGGAATTGAAATATGGATGCTGATGGATTCTCAAATTCATCCATTAACCTTTAATCGTACTATACAGGAATTGAAATAGAGTAAACTGTTGCTCTCGAGAACCCACAGCAACCTTTAATCGTACTATACAGGAATTGAAATTTCGTTAGTGCTTTTTGCCCCTTGGTATAATTCGATCCTTTAATCGTACTATACAGGAATTGAAATTTGATTGACAAAGTACCTTGAAAGCCTCCATTAGAGCCTTTAATCGTACTATACAGGAATTGAAATATCACTTTGCTATGTACATGACCATTCCTGTTCCAACCTTTAATCGTACTATACAGGAATTGAAATGTTGTACTATCCATCATCTGCTTTAAACCTGAAAGCCTTTAATCGTACTATGCAGGAATTGAAATATATCTCATGATAAACTTATTTAACACCAATATAGAACCTTTAATCGTACTATGCAGGAATTGAAATTTACTTGTGTCGAAAGCTGTTTTTTCGTTGTTTAACCCTTTAATCGTACTATACAGGAATTGAAATATGAGATCTTTAATCTTCTTTTCAACTTTAGTCAACCCTTTAATCGTACTATACAGGAATTGAAATTCCTTAAAATCAAAACCGAGTGAAGTACCTATAATGCTTTTAATCGTACTATACAGGAATTGAAATACAGTTGTTTGCGCTTCTTTATAGATCTTTTGAGTTTTAATCGTACTATGCAGGAATTGAAATGAGATTGCATCTACTCCATGATGGACTGCTATATAATTTTTAATCGTACTATACAGGAATTGAAATATAAAAATTGGTGCGTTAACCATATAAAACTCACACCTTTTTAATTGTACTATACCAGAATGGAAAATTAACAAAAAAAAGACCTAATCTTTCGATTAAGTCTTTGTAGCGAAGACGGGAGTTGAACCCGTGACCTCAGGGTTATGAATTCTTATCTTTTGGTTTTATATGGATTGATATGATTCAAAAACCCTTTATTTACTGGTTTTTATGATTTTTAAGATTCGTATAACACCATATAAAAACGTTATTTGTTGTACCTATGTTGTACCAATATTTTGTATCTTTGGTACAACAAAAATCTTCTACTATGGCAACGGTTAAAATAGTTCTTCGTAAGAAAATCAATAAAGACGGTACTTATCCTCTTGCATTGCGTATTACCAAAGATAGGAAATCATCTTTTATACATCTAGGATATAGTGTAAAAATTGAAGACTGGATCGCTGATGAGCAACGTGTAAAATCATCACATCCCAATTCAAAACGATTGAATAACTTTCTTCTGAAAAAGAAAGCGGAAGCAAATGATACATCTTTAGAGATTGAAACTCAAAAAAAAGAAGTATCAACCAAAGCCATAAAGCAAAAAATAAAACCTAAGGGCGGTGCTACTTTCTTTGTACAAGCTGAAATCTTCCTGTCTAATCTTGAAAAAACAGGAAACTATAATTGTTTTATTGCAGAAAGATCACGGGTTAAAATATTCCAGTTGTTTGTTAGTGGCAGAGATATAACCAAAACTAAGCCTACAGGAAAAAAGGGAGTAAAAGAAACAGGATTAAGTGATATAGCTTTTTCTGATATAACGGAAGGGCTTTTAAATCGATTCAAAGTAGAACTTATTGCTAAACGTAAAAGCAGTGAGCGAACAGTTGCTAATTATTTTGTAATGATACGTTCAATTTTCAATCAAGCGATAAAAGAAGGTATTACTGAAGAAAAATATTATCCATTTGGCAAGGGTAAAACGTCAATCGAAATTCCTGAAAGTACTAAAGTAGGAATTAGTATGGATGAAGTAACACGATTAGAACAAGTGGAGCTTTCTGTTTTAAGTCACGACCACGCAAGAAATCTTTGGCTTATATCTTATTATTTTGCAGGTATGCGAATTTCTGATGTTTTACGTTTGCGTTGGTCTGATTTTAAAGATATGCGTTTACATTACACTATGGGAAAAAACAATAAAGCAGGTTCTTTGAAAGCACCTGAAAAAGCTCTTGCTATTCTAGACAAATACGCCAATGAAAAACACAAGGATAATGATTTGATTTTTCCTGACCTAAAAGTTTTACCGAATTTACATGACGAATTTGAAGTAAAACGTAAAATTGCAAATGCCGTAAACCGATATAACAAAATCCTGAAAAAATTTGTGCTTCCTTCTGCTAAAATTGAAAGTAAAGTTACAATGCATATTTCACGCCATACTTTTGCAACACAAGCAGGAGATAAAATTCCCGTGCAAATGCTACAAAAGCTTTACAGGCACAGCGATATTAAAACGACAATCGGTTATCAATCAGCGTTTATTTATAAAGATGCTGATGAAGCTTTAGAAGCGGTGATAGGTACGTGAAATATAATCAATCTTTGATGATTTAACTTATTTTTTTAACTTTAACAAAAAGAACCAATATGCCAGCAAAAACAAAAATGTTATTCATTCTCATTGGAGATGATTGTACAGGAAAGACTACATTACAAAAGCTTATTATTGAGCGTCTGTGCGGACTAAAGTATGAAACTTTAAAAGTTAACCTTGGCTTTAATATAATGCATCCTGAAATTAAACGTAAATATGAAAAAGCATCATTCGGAAATAGAAGTTATCAGGAAAAAAAAGAGACTTATAATTCTGTAGAAGAATATTTTGACAAGCATTTTAATCCAACTGATATCGCTTTCATTTCATCGCATTTATATCCGAATGATGTTGAAGAAATGATACAAAAGGGAAAAGAACAATTTTATAATGTTTACGGTGTGTTCTTTTCAAATTCCATTGAAAATAACAGAACTGTAAATGCTCAAATATCAGCACTGAATTGGGATGAAAGAATAGTATTAGATAACCCAATAACAGATGACCATACCTTAATAACAAGTCAATTAGTGACAAATGCAGATAGTCTGATTTTCTTTCTTGTTAACAGAACCAACATATCATAAAAAACAGCGGTCTTGTACCGCTGTTGTCTAAAATGGCACACCTAAACGTCCTGAATCAGCAAAAGAATAGTAATTTTCTTTTGTGATAATTAGATGATCTAGTATATCAATATCGATGTATTTTCCAGCTTTATAAAGCTTATTTGTAAGCCGTAAATCTGCTTCACTAGGTTTAAGATTTCCTGATGGATGATTGTGAGCAAGTATAATACCGCTTGCATTGGTTTTTAATGCAGCAATGAAAACCTGTTTTGAATCGACAACTGTTCCAGAAGTACCACCTGATGATACCTGATATATTCCTAGAACCTGATTAGCTCTATTGAGCAAGATAATTTTTGACTGCTCAATGAATTCAATTTTGTTTTCATCCCAATTATGACGAAACAACTCGTAAGCATCTTTTGATGTAGTTATTTTGTGCCGATCATTAAAGGCACTTTGAGTTCGATAGATCAATTCTATTTCTGTTAGTTTATAGAGTTCTGAAACTGACACTTATTTTTCTCCCATGAGGATTCGGTATCAATTTTAATATATGTAAATTATCTATATGGGTGAAATAGCCATATCTATTAATTTCAAATAATCAAAAATAAGTATTCTTAAAATTTATTTTGAACTTAATTTAAGCGGTAGAACCAAGGTAGAACCGGACTTTTTGATTTTCTATAATTGTATGGTAAGTGTTTGATTTTATTGGTTGCGGGGGCAGGATTTGAACCTGCGGCCTTCAGGTTATGAGTTGTATTTTTGCCATATTATGTATAGTTTAATTGTGCTTATTATTGGTTATTTGTGTATATATTTTAGTTAGTTAATTGACTATTGGTGGTGTAATTGATATTGTTCAAATTATACCAAAATTACTCAAAAAGGTAGAACCAGGGTAGAACCAGTTTTTGAATAAAAGAGGAAGAAATGGCTATATCTCGATTAAACTTCACGAAACAAATCTTACAAAATGTAGCTATACCAGAAAAGAAACGGAAAGCTTATTATGATGAAAAAGTAAAAGGCTTAATTCTTGAAGTTCGCCCAAGTGGTACAAAATCTTTTTATCTCTATAAGAAAATAAAGGGATACCCCGAACGTATATTTCTTGGTGTATTTCCAGATTTAACAATCGAAAATGCACGAAAAATGGCTACGGTAAAATTGGGAGATATTGCTAAAGGTATAAACCCTCAAGATGAAGTACGGGCTATACGCAATGAATTTACTTTTGAAAAATTATTTCAGGAATACATGGAACGTTATAGCCGAAAGCATAAACGATCTTGGAGGTATGATGAACGAGAAGTGAATAAATTTCTCTCTCATTGGTTTAAACGAAAAATTGGAGATATTCAAAAAGTAGAGGTGCAAAGATTGGTTGAAACAATCCATGATAAACATGGATTATATCAAGCAAACAGAATTTTAGAACGTGTGAGAGCTATATATAATAAAGCTATTGAATGGGGATGGGATGGCATCAATCCAGCTATCGGTATTAAAAAATACAAAGAAAAAGCAAGAGATCGCTTTATATTACCTAACGAAATGCCTTGTTTGATTAAAGCTCTTAATGAGGAAAAAAATATAACGGCACGTGATTATCTATGGATGTTACTACTAACTGGTGCAAGAAGAACTAATACGCTTATGATGCGTTGGGTAGATATAAACTGGGAAATGAATATCTGGCGTGTTCCTCTAACAAAAAACGGAGAACCAGTTACCATTCCATTAGTTGAGCGTGCGATGGATATTTTACAAACGAGAAAGCAGACTTCTAATAGCGATTGGGTTTTTCCAAGCCTAGAAGATGAAACAAAGCATTTTGTAAATTTTAAACGTGCATGGAAACGAACTCAACAAAAGGGTACTATTTATTTATGGGCAACAGATAGTCAGTATGCAAAATTCATCCGTGAATATGATTTATCAGTAAATGATTATGAGCAGGTGAATAAATCATATAATGCTATTTTCGATAGAGCTAGAAAAGAGAATATCACGCTTCCCATAGGGTTGATGGATATTCACATTCATGATATTCGCAGGACATTTGGTAGTTATCAGGCAATCACAGGAGCGAGCTTACAAATTATTGGAAAAAGCTTGGGGCATAAATCCTCTCAATCCACACAGGTATATGCTCGATTAAATCTTGATCCAATTAGGGCTTCCATTGAAAAAGCAACGCAGGCTATGTTTGATTATTAAAAATATTTTTTTCAATAGTTCAAGTAAAAACTATTAAAATTTAGCTTTATAATTTACTATATTTGAATATTATTAAGTAATTAGAATGATGTAAATCCTAAGGTGTAGAGATGGCTAAAAAGGTTTTGACTTTTAGTGGTATTGTTTGTTTTATTAATGACAGTAGAATTTCTCTTGAAGAATTTAAGACGGTTGTTCATGAAGGCACTTTTGATGAAGTTAATGGGAATAGTGTACAGATTTTTAAATTAGATTATGACAATGATTATTTAAAAGTTTGTTTTTCTGATGGTTCAGCAATGCCAAGAAATCCGAATGTTTATAATAAAACTAAACAAGAACTTGAACCTAATCCAAGAGAAAGTGATCAAATAGAACCAAAGGATTACTTTGCTATTTTTGATTTAAAAACCAGCTATTTATGGTTAAGTAATACGAAGAAAAAGTCGGTTATCCTTGATTATTTTCAGAAAAAATTTGGAAATAAAAAAATTGTATTTAAAGATGTTTATGAAGAGCAAAAATTTATAGACTCTTTAAAAACACTTGATCAAATTAAAATTAGTGCAGCTCCTAATATATTTACGCAAACCAATTCTCTTTCTCAAGCCTTAGTTGATGAAATGTATGGGGCTCACGAAGCTGTACTACATTTAAAATATCAAAATATTTTAGTTGGGGACACTTTATTAGAAAAAGTAAAAAGTATTTTTAAAAATCGTACAAATTTCCAAGGGGTAATGATTTCTGGTAGAGATGAAAAAAATCTCGGTATGCTTTTTAACAACAGTCTTTTTACAAGGAAAATTGATATTAAAGCGAATGTCGATGAGAATGAAATGTTCGACACTCCTGATGTTTTTACTCAAATGATTTCCAAATTAGAAGAAGAAGCTAATGCAAGTAATTAAAACAATAATATTTGAGAGTATGCTTGTAGGAACTTTGTTTATGTTTTCTACATATTGGTATTTTGACAATTCAAAGGCTTTTGGAGATATATTAGCCTTTTTGTCAATAGTTACAGGATTTGTTGTTACAGGTTTATCCATTATTGCAACATCAAGTTTTTCTAAAGAATTGTACAAGCAAGAAGATACAAAAGATAATTCAAAAACTTTATTACATATACTTGTTGAAAAATTTGTAAAATCAACAAAGGCATCGGTAATAACGATTGTTTTAATCTTACTTTATTTTTTTATTGATGGTGCCAAGTTAAAAGTATATGAGTTCTGGGAAACAGAGATTAGTTTTAAACATATTTTAAGTAGCATGATATGGCTCTCAACTGTCTTTTCTGTTATATATTTTGTTTGCTTAATTGATATTTTTGCAAAATTTGTTATTCAAACAGCTAAAAAATAATCTACGACGAAAACTTTTAGAAGAAAAAATAACATCAAAGTTGATCAATATTCTCTTTAATCCTTACTAGTAATTCCTCAAATTCAGGCTGTCCGTTATAATAAAGTGAAGCAGTAGCAACATATCTTGTTTTGAATGCTTCTCTCTGTTCAGGATCATTCAATAAAAATGCTTCATTTTCGGCAATAGGAATATCTAAATCAACCTTTGGAAAACGAGCTTTTTTATGAGCAAGGTATTCATCTGTTCCTATAAAGTCCTGAACCTCTTTATATGCCAATAAAGAATAAACATCATAATATTGTCGCATAAGATTTGCACGGGGTGCAGAACCGCTTTTTTCCTGTCGGTATTTTGTAGCTATAGTTTGCAGTTTTTCAACAAACGTATAACCCGTATGATAACAGGCTATATCAATTGCACGATTATCTATGATTGATATTTTAGGATTGCTAAAAGCTTTATCAAATGCCCAAGAACTGATTGTAATTTGTGTATTTGGTGTAACGGTATCAAATCCTGCTTCAAGTAATATGCCGTCCTTTAATCCGTCTATATGACCTGTTTTAGATTCGTAATGTAATCTGATACCGCCACTTCGATAATAATCTGTATCATCGAAATCATGATCTCTTACAACAGACACAATACCGTCAATTTTAATGTGATCTGCAAGCCAGTCATAATATTCTTTACGAGATTGAACACTTTTTTCTTTGGTGTTTTTAGGATTTTCATTAACCCCCAATTCGGCAGGAGGCTTAATATGAATATCTATATCCTCGGAAAAACGATTTATAATTTTATATCCTTTGGATAAAGATGTACCGCCTTTTAGTTCAAAATCAAATCCTTGTTGCTTCAAACCAAACAAGACGTGCATAATCCAGTAATCTTTTTCAATTAACTGGATTTGAATACCTGTTTCTTCTTCTAAAATACGTAACAGGTCAAGGAAATCAGGGCGGTCATGTAGATATTGCTTAGGCATAGTGTCTTTGCTCTAAAGTATTTAATAATGGGGTCAAAACTTTCTTTGCTCTTGCACCACCATAAGCTTTAACAGTCTTATGCAGTTTTTGAACATCCATCGTTTTAACCTTATTCCGAACTTTGGATAAAACTTCTTTAGTATCTTCTGCAAGGGTATCAAGGTTATTGACTAAATCGACCAATAAGAATTCTTGTGTTACTTCTTTAGGGAAACGAGGTTTAGCATGGAAGAAAAATTTCCTTCCTCCTAATTCAAACTCACCATGTCGTTTACGGTTATACACAACACGTTTGTTATATAGTTGGGTTGTGCCTACACCAAGCTTGTTATAATCATTAGGAGAGGTCAAAAGAAATTTATTATCTTTCAGAAAACTACGAACTAAAACTTTTTCATCTGGTGGTACAGCACCGAAAACAGTTTCTTTCGGGTAATAGTATAGCCCTTGCGAAAGCTTTTGAAGCGTTCCGTCATTCACAAGTTCTGTCAGGTGGCGATCAACTGCATTAGACCATTTCATAAGGTCACTTCTGCGATAGACACTACCACGCTTAAGATGTTTCTTTAATTCGTCTAACCGTTTCATATTATTTACCTTTACAATACAAGTATAGCAATTTATATGCCAATATGCAAGTATTTTAAATTAAAAATCCATGCAAATATAGCAATTAAATATATATGAATTAAGGTTTTATGTATTAATCTATTTTGTTGTTTTGTTTTTTTAATGGGGTGATATAGCATTTGAGACAGTACTGTTATTTTTGTTTTTATGTATGTTGTTTGGTAATACAGTAATGTTATAAATAGGTGATTTTAACCTATAACTATCACTATGATGTTATTTGTATCGTCAAAAAATCTGATAATTATATACGTAAATGAAGTTTGATAATGGAGCTTACCAAATAAGGATTAGCGACTTTAAGAAAACTTTAGTCAAAGGAGGCTTTTCTCTCAAGTCGTTTTAAAACAGTTTTGGCGTCGGTACATATCAGATTTTTAAAGTTAAAATCACTTCTTATCTTCCAACATACGCATCAATCGCTCTACCTGTTGTTTCAGGTATTTGTTTTCTTCTATCAAATGCTCAATATAGTCCTGTGACGAGATATAAACATTTCCGAAGTTCTTAACCTTGCTATAATTATTAAATGTGCTTGTTGCATTATCATCAAGTAAATTGATAAATTCTACTTCAAGAAGTTCTGCGATTGTTTTTAAGCGTTCTAAGTCAAGTTTTACCTGTCCACTTTCAATTTTACTATAAGTACGTTGTGAAATATCCAATTTCTCAGCCATAAACTCTTGACTGTATCCTTTGATTTCACGTAGCGAGCGAATTTTTTTTCGGGTTTCTACCATTTTTGTTCTTGTTTAGACCGTAAAGGTATAAAATATTCTTTTTTGTTCATACAAAAATCAACTGTTTTTGAAGAAGTTTGTATCCGTATTTAATATCCCTAAAACCGTTTTTATGTTTGGATTTTTAATCATTTTAATCGTTGCGGCTTTAATTGTTACAGGACTTTCCTATAACTCTTTGCAAAAATTATCGCAAGATATTAGAGAGAAAGCATCAAATGCTCAGGTCTCTGTTAGTAAAAAATTGGCATTAATTAATCAATTGATTGAAGTTGTCAAAAATTATCAGACAGGTGAACAAATGGTTCATCTCAAGGTGTCTCAAGATGCTACCCAAGGCAACTTAGAGGGAGCTTATCAGCAATCAGGAAGCGTATTTGCAACAATACAGGGAATGGCTGATCGTTTTCCAAACTTAAAGGCAGATTCACAATACCATCGTCTAGTAGATAGTATTCAAGAATGTGAAAAGGACATTCAGTATTGTAGAGAAAAATACAATCAGTCAGTAAAGCTTTATAATACTAAAAGATTGACTATTCCTACGGTTTTTATAGCTAAGCCACTAGGGTTTTCAGATGCACCTTACTTGGAATTTGATCAATCAGGTGTACAAGAAGTTTCTACGTTAAAAAACTTTACAACGGATGACGGAGAACGCTTGCAAAAGATTTTTACTGGTGCAGGAGATAAAATTAAAAATGCTGCAAAAGATATGGGTAAGGCGGGGAAAGACTTTGCTGATAAAATTAAAAAAGAGTCATAGCATAAACTAAATCTAAAAATTATGAGTACAGAAGTAAAAGCAAAGTATAATTTCGAGATAACGAAAGAACGGGATTACACTATAGTATCTTACAGAAAAACACCAATAAGCTATAAGTTAGCAACCTCACAACTTGCTTATGCAATGATAATTCCGGCAGCTATATTAGCTGTTATGATAGTCATACCAATGGGGAAAGACGGGATTTTTTGGGGATTTATGTTCTTTCTCATTTTTACGGTAGCATTTGGATTGATCTATACGTTCATTTTAAATTACTTCCGTACTAAAAAATTACATGAATTTAAAATTGGTGATAGAGATATAATTGTAGGTAAAAAAACTTACAATAGAGAGCATGTACATTCCTTTTTTATACAAAGAACACACATCACATATCAGAACGTTCAGACTGTTCATGAAATTATCGAAAAATCAAACAACAAAATATGCATTCGTTACGGTTCCAACGATGTCGTTTTAGCAAAAGGGTTGGGAGAAAGAGATGCTGAAATCATGTTTGATAGAATAAAAGAAATTACAAATTTGAAATAATCTCAATTAAATACAACAAATTTTAAATCCATATTTATTTAACTCTAACTTATTATGAAACATTACATCTTACTTGCGTTTATGTTCCTTATTGGGACAAGTGCTTTTGCACAAAAAACTCCAACTCCTGAATTTACGGGAAGACCGTATGCTTTAGAAAACAGCACACTATCTGAGCTGGAACGTGTTGATGCCCAACATGAACAAAAACATAAAATGTTAGGATATGCAGGTGTTGAAATTTATTATACGGCATTTACACCGTCTTCAACAGTACAATTTTCAAAATCTAAACTTCCTAAATTCGTGATAAGTGTTGAAAAAGGAGTTGATCCTTCGGATGCATTTACCCTCATCAAAGGCAAAGTAAAAAAAGGAAAGAGAAGTTTTCTTATTTCAACAATGCAGGGAACATTTACAAAAGCAAAATCTACAAATGACGTGCAGGTTACTTTAACCTACAAGAAGATCAAAGATAATTTATACGAAATTATTTTGCCTGATAATGTTGAAACAGGCGAGTACGCATTTGTGCCGAACGGAACAGATGAAATGAGTGCGGGAAATAAAATGAAAATTACCTGCTTTGGTATTGAGTAAATCATTTAAACAACAATTTGTATGAAAAAATCACTTTTACTATTGCTTTTAACGGTCATTTTTATTGGCTGTTCTTCTGATGATTCAGGAGACTCAAACACGAACGGTAATTCATTCAATCCGCCATCATGGATTTTAGGAAAATGGACAACAGACATTAGTTCTGCACCTAGTATTGCTAACAGAAACCTATCATCAACTGAATTAGGGTTTGAATTTAAAACCGATGATTTTTGTTATATTACATCAGGTGTAACAACATGCTTTAAAACTATGTTGGGAACAATTGACGGAACGATTACTGAAGAAAAATCAGACACCCATTATAAAGTCAGTGTTACGATGCAGGGAACAAGCTACAATTATCATTTTGTAAAAGTATCCGATACCGAAATTCAAGAGATTATTTCTGATCCGAACGGATATGTACCGTATTACAGTCAAGATCACGATGATGATGTAACTACTCCATCATTACCAATCACTTTAGATTTCACAAACTTGAATCTTCCCGATGGTGCAACTTCTTTTATTGATCAGGGAATAGAATTTAAAACAGGTAACAGTTACCAAATGGGATGGATTGATTGTATAGAACCTAGCAATTTAGTTATAGAAGTAGTTCCTACAACAAATAATTCACAAGGAGGAATTGGCTTATGGCCAAGTACTCTTATCGCAGATGTCAGCCAATTACCTCATATTGAAAAAGTAATCGTTTCTATTAGCTCATATGGTTTGGGCAGAATAAGTATTTGTGATGAAAATGGCTTGATTGCTGAGCAAGAAATACCAGAGAATGGAGAACTAAATACAATAACGTTAGAAGTAGGAAGCAATCCTAATAGATTATATATTGCCAGTTTGGAGGGTATTGTTCATTCCGTAAGAATTGAATAATTATCACTCATTAACAGGATAATATTCCTTGTATTTAGCATAATGATTATGATATAAGGTATCAATTCCTATTGATTCGAGCGAGTCAATAGGAATTCTTATTTATCAATATCAGTATATTAAAACGAGGATTCAATGAAATTTGATGATCACGATACGTTATTTGACCGAAAAACAGCCGCAAGATATTTGGGTCTAAAAAATCATAATACACTTGCAGTATGGGATTGTACCAAACGCTACAATCTACATCCGATTAAAATCGGCCGTTCTGTCCGTTACCGTAAATCCGTACTTGATGCCTTTATTTTAGGGCAAGAAACAAAATAGTTTCTGAACGGTTTTATTCCGTTCACCAATTTTATCACACATCATATTCTTAGGAGGCTTCGATGAATATCGAGAAAGCTAAAACCATTCCTATTGCCCGAATTTTGGAAAAATTCAATTTAAAACCCATCCGATCATCGGATAAAGAACACTGGTATCTATCGCCTTTCCGTACCGAAAAAACACCAAGCTTTCACGTTCATAATCATAAAAACCTTTGGTTTGATTTTGGCGAAGCAACAGGCGGTGATAGCATTAAACTTGTCCAGATACTTCTTAAACAGCAAGGCAATGATAATTCCGTTTCGGAAGCCCTTAAATGGTTAGACAATAATACCGATAGTAATATTCAATATCATCCATCACATTTACAAGACGAGGGGAGTCAATCTCCTGTCTTACAACTTAAATCTGTTTCATCAATCAAAAATATTGCTCTAAAGCATTACCTTGAAAAGCGAGGTATTCCACTTTCCGTAGCCGAAAAACTGCTCAAACAAATCTCCTTTACCAATGAAAAATCGGGTAAAACAATCTTTGCTTTGGGGCTGGAAAACGAGGAAGAAGCTTTTGAGATACGAAACAGTTTCTTCAAAGGTTGTATTGGACAAAAGAGCATTTCTTTTATTCGTGGTACTCAACCCAAACCGTCAGGCATCAATATTTTCGAGGGAATGTTTGACTATCTTTCTGTTATTACCCAACGGAACGGCAGGCTTTTAAAGAATGATACCATCATTCTGAATTCATTAAACTGCCTGAAACAGATTGTTCCCTATGTGAAAGATTACGGCTATAAATTCGGGTACACTTGGCTTGATAATGACCTTGCAGGTAAGAAAGCAACACCAAAATTGCTAGAGATTTTCAAATCCGAAAATATAGCATTCTGTCCGATGAATTCTTTATATCAACCATATAAAGACGTAAATGCGGCTCATATAGCCAAGTTGGAATTGTAACAATTCCTTTTTAAAAAATACGGTCAGATGATGGAGCAAGGTTCATAACCGAACCCACTCCGTCACCAACTATTATTTTCCTCTGCCTTACAGGCATTCACTCGCCCATCCAAAATAACAGCCGGCTTGTCGTTCAAGCTTCGGTTGGAATTCCCTTGTTCATCAACCTTAACAAAAAGGAATTTCAAAATGACAACTCAAACTTTACCAAAACCGCAAACGAAATACCGTGATATTCATCAAGAGGTCACAGACACAATCATTGCACAGCTTGAAAAAGGTACAATTCCTTGGCGACAGCCTTGGCACGGTCAAACAAGCAAAGGTTTCTTTGATCTGCCTTATAATGCAATCAGCAACAATCATTATCAGGGCATCAATATTCTTCTTCTGTGGGGTGCAACCATTGAAAAGAATTTTGATACTGCCGAATGGGGTACATTCAAACAATGGTCAGAACAAAAGCAAACAATCCGTAAAGGTGAAAAAGGCTCGATGATTGTTTATTACGACACCATCGAAAAAGAAGATGATAAGGGAGAAGTCCAGAAAATCCCATTTCTGAAAGCTTATCATGTATTCAATCGCTGTCAGCTTAACAGCTATACATCGCAAGAAAATGATACAACAAACGAAACTTTACCTTTGGTACAGCGGATTGATGTTGTGGACAGCTTTATAGAAAATACCCAAGCTGTTATCGAACACGGTGCAGATGGAGCTTTTTATCGTCCGAGTGAGGATAAAATTTATATGCCAAATGTTGAGGCTTTTCGTGACACAAAGACCTGTGCCGCAACCGAGGGTTATTATTCTACCTTGTTACATGAACTAGTACATTGGTCAGGTGCAGAAAAACGCATGAACCGTACAAAGGGTAAAAAGTTTGGTGATAATCAATATGCAGTCGAAGAACTGGTTGCCGAGCTTGGCTCTGCGTTTCTGTGTGCCGAATTTGATATTGCCACAGCAGAAAAGGGCGATCACGCAAGTTACATTGCTAATTGGCTGAAAGTTCTTAAAGATAACAAGCATTGCATTGTTACCGCAGCCAGCGAGGCATCAAAAGCGGTTAATTACATGAAGCAGTTAAATTATTAGACAAAAACAAAGCCCGATTTAGTCGGGCTTTGCTTTGAAAAATATAAATAGTAATCCTTTTTTTGTATATTATTTAAATTATTTTTTTTATGTTTTTGTTTTATATGATTAAATTTGCTATATTATTTACTTTCGCTAAGCAGGGATATTTTCTATATGGAAAATAGATGTTTAGGAATGACATTTAGATTGTGTAGATAAAATAATTTTTTATGGTACAATTTATTTGCTAAAATGAAGCGTATTCACTTTAAACAATTATGACGTATCAGAATTCTAAAAGAAAATGAAAAATATAAAAAAACATATAACGATATTAGGGTTCTTTCCAAAGGAAAACACTTCAGGAATTTTTCAAAAGAAATATTCCAAAGCAGATAACTATTCTATTGAAATTGATTTTGAACAACAGATTATAAATTTTGGAAAGAAGATAAAGGGAGAGAGCAAGACCACACAGAACTTTTCTCAGGCTGAAAATTGGGTTGTTTTGGAATGTGTTGATAGATTACTAGAAAAAGGCTATCAACCACAAAATATAACATTAGAGAAAACTTGGAAAACAGGACACGGGACAAGTGGAAGATTAGATATCTTAGTGTCTAAGGATGATGGTTCTGCTTACTTGATGATTGAATGTAAAAACTGGGGGACAGAATTCGAGAAAGAATTTAAAAACCTAGAAAAAAATGGTGGGCAACTTTTTACGTATTTTCAACAAGATAAGAATGCGGATGTTTTGATGCTATACACTTCTAAATTAGAAGGAAATAGTATCGAATATAAAAATATAATTGTAAAAATAGAAGAAGATTACCGACAAACAGGTAACGTAAAAGATTTTTATGAACGATGGAATAAGCTTCCTAAAACTAATGGAGTTTTTGAGAACTGGGTTGAACCTTATGAATTTCAGAGCAAGGCTTTAACTAGAAATGATTTAAAGGTTTTAAAACAAGAAGACAGCGGTTTTATTTTTAATCGTTTCTTGGAAATTCTCCGACACAATGTTGTTTCGGACAAACCCAATGCTTTCAATAAAATATTTACACTTTTCTTGTGTAAAATTGTCGATGAAAACAGGAACCCTGATGAACAGCTTCACTTTCAATGGTTAGAAGGAGAAGATGATCATATTTCTTTTCAGAAACGGTTGACTGACCTTTACAATAGAGGAATGTTAGAATTATTGGAAAAAAAGGTAACTGATGTCAGCGATACTGAATTTGATAAACAGTTTCAGCAAGTCGAAGATCAGTATAAAGATAAATTCAAGGAAATTCTGACAGAAATTCGTCTTAAAAAGAATAACGAATTTGCTATAAAAGAAGTGTATGACGATGTATCGTTTGAAGATAATGCAAAAGTTGTAAAAGAAGTTGTAGAACTTTTGCAAGTTTACCAAATCAGATATAATTATCGTCAACAGTTTTTAAGTGATTTCTTTGAATTACTTTTAACGACTGGATTAAAGCAAGAATCTGGACAGTTTTTTACACCTGTTCCGATCGCTCGTTTTATTATCAAAAGTTTGCCTATTCAGGAAATTGCATTGAATAAAATTGAACAAGGAAATAAAAACGATTTATTACCTACGATTATTGATTATGCGGCAGGAAGCGGGCATTTCATTACTGAATCAATGGAAATTGTACAGGAGTACATTGATAGATTAGATGAAAATCAATACACACCTACCACCAAAAGAGCCATAAAAAAATGGAAGGAAGACCAATTTGATTGGGCAGAAAACTATGTCTATGCAATTGAAAAGGACTATCGTTTAGTAAAAACAGCTAAGGTAAGCTGTTACTTACATGGTGATGGTTTAGCAAAGGTTATTCACGGAGATGGTTTGGGAGATTTTGCAACTTCAAATTATTTCAAAGATTTATTGAAGGTTAATGATAAAACTTATCCGCAAGATAACAAGCAATTTGACATCGTAATTTCAAATCCACCCTATTCTGTTTCTGCTTTCAAAGGAACAATGATGGAAGAGGAAAAAGCTAAACAAGCTTTTGACCTTTACAGTCGTTTGACTGACCAAAGCAGTGAAATTGAATGCTTGTTTATTGAAAGAACCAAACAGCTTTTAAAAGATGGTGGTGTAGCAGGTATTATTTTACCCAGCAGTATTTTAAATAATACTGGTATTTATACCCAAACTCGTGAAATCATTTTAAAATACTTTGATGTTTTAGGTATTACAGAGTTAGGGTCGAGCACTTTTATGGCTACTCAGGTAAATACTGTAACGTTATTTTTGAGACGAAGAAACAATGCAGATGCTATCAATATTGAAGAAGCCGTAAAGAAGCTCTTTACCAATCTTAAAGACGTAACCATAAATGGTATTGAAACTCCCGTTCATAAATATGTCTCTCACGTTTGGGAAGGATTAGTATATGAAGATTATCTTACGTTACTGAGAAAGAAGCCAAATGATGCAGTACGAAAACACGAAATATACCAAGAGTATAACCAAAAAATAAAAGCTAAAGATGAATCCGAAAAATGGAATACCATCTTGGCTTTGGAACAAGAAAAATTGTTGTATTTTATTATTGCGTATCCTCAAAAGCTTGTTTTAGTAAAAACGGGAGAAAAAAATGATGAAAAACGTTTCTTAGGTTATGAGTTTAGTAACCGTAGAGGTAATGAAGGGATTCATTCGGTACAGCGAGGAAGGACAATTGATGAATGCACTCAATTATATGATGCAGAAGTTTTTGATAATCCCGAAAAAGCAAGTACCTATATTTTCAAAGCTTTTCAAGGAGAGTTTGATTTAGATATTGCGGAAAACTTACTACAAAATGTAGGCTATCAAAATTTAGTAGATATGCTTGCTTTTGATAGAGTCACTTTTGAAAAAACCATATCGCTTTCTACTAAAAAAAAAGTAAAAATTGAAAGTAAATGGGAACAAAAACTAATCTCTAACAGCGTGCAAAAGATCGAAGGAAATACTACGAAAATTGAAAAATATAATATCCTTGAAAGTGGTAAATATCCTGTAATTACTCAAGAAAAAGAAAAATTTATTTCAGGATATACCAATCAAAATAATCCTGTTACGGATTTGCCAATAATTTTATTTGGAGACCATTCTTGTAGTTTAAAATATATTGATTTTGAATTTTTTAGAGGTGCAGATGGTACTGTATTATTAAAACCCACAAGTGAATTTATTCCTAAATATTTTTTCAATGTTCTATATTATTCTATATTCGACTTAATAGAGAATCGAGAAAAATATGAACGTCATTACAAGTATTTACAAAACTTATATATCCCACTACCGCCCCAAAATGTGCAAGAAAAAATTGTACAAGAAATAGAAATTTTAGAAAAAATAGATGCAAAATTAAATAAAGCTGTTGAGGAATTGAAAAAAGAAATTAAAAAGTGCCTTAATAAAACTGTTGGGGAAAATAAAAGACTTAAAGATGTTTGCCAATACTCAAATAAAAAAATTGAATCGTCCTTACTTACCCCAATGAATTACATTGGAGTAGATAATATGTTACAAAACATGAAAGGCAAAATTAATTCCAATTTTGTTCCTGATTCAGGCACATCAACAGAATACAAAACAGGAGACATTTTATTGTCGAATATTAGACCATATTTGCAAAAAATTTGGTTTGCAGAGAATGATGGCGGTAGTTCAAATGATGTTTTGGTTTTACAAAAAAAAGATAAAGGCGTTGATTCAAAGTACATTTATTACATATTGAAACAAAAAGAGTATTTTTACTATGTAATGGAAGAGCCTAGGGGAGTTAAAATGCCTCGTGGTGATAAACAACATATCATGGAGTATAAAATAACTCTCCCTAGTTTGCCTGAGCAACAGAAAATTGTTAAACAGATAGAAGAAATCGAAACTAAAATTGCCAAACTCGAAAAAGAAATTGCAGAAATTCCAAAACAAAAAGAAGCGATTTTAAAGAAGTATTTGAACTAACAAATTGCTCAGTTATGAGTAAACTTAATTCCTATAATAATCGGTATATTGTTTTTTGATAAATCATTATACCGATTATCAATTGCCATTATTGATTTAGGCGAGTGCTGCATAAAATCCTGAAACAGTTTTTCAAGATTATAACCCTGTAACATGATTGTGCTGGTTGTGAATTGCAGCGTTATTTTATTTTCTTCGGGCAAGTATTCACCCGAAACCAAATAATTGTAATTCAGAAATATCTGTTTGCCGTCCAGTAGGACGAAACACACATTCCGAACACCTATATAATTTTCATCGAAATAAGTAATATTTTCGGCTTCTTTTGAATCATTCTTTTTTGTCGGATCGCCTGATAAATAATCATCAAGGCGGCTTTTATAATCATAGCTCATAATCACGTGTATAGTTATTGCGGTTGTATTGTTTTGTTACTTCCTGTTTGTTCTGTTCCTTTTGCTGTTCTTTGGTAATCAGATTTTGCCTTACATAATCATGTTGTCTGTGTTCGACCAGTTCCATTGCCGATTGTCGATTACCAAATTCCGATGTGTATTCCAGTAATTGCTCTTTATCATCCGTGTAAATATGCACATCATCACGCCCACGTGATACAGATACATAAAATTGTTTTGCATCCGTAGCCGCAAAGGTTGCGGCAGGCTGATGAATAAAAATCTCATCCACCGTTTTACCTTGCGAGGCATAAGACGTAACACAATGGGCATGACTGATATGCCCAAAATCCTTATCAAGATGATAGGTGTGTTTGCTTTTCGGGTTGATAAGGGTAATACCGTTTTTCTTGGAAACAGATTTGATTTCTAAACTATCCCCATTGTTAAGCCGTTTGTTACCTGTATCAAATCCGTTTCTTGTCACATGAATTTTATCGCCTTTGGCAAGACGGATTTCTTTTTCCTCGAATACATCAAAATTCTTTGACGAGGAAATAGCGATGCTCATCTCTTTGTCTTCAGAATTTCGGATATACAAATTCTTTTCATCGGCATTTTCAACCATCCATGTACTACCACGTTTAACGCCTTTTATATTCTGATTGAACTGCAAAACGTGTCCTTGCTGGTAAGAACGATAATCCGATTTTTCGGCTTCGGTCATATTCAGATTTGAAAGTTTCTTTGCCGATATTTCACGCTTGCCGATTATTCCCTGTTGTTTCAGTTGTTCACGTACAAGACTGGTTACTTCTTCACCCTGTTTATGAGTAGGAGAAATAATCAAGGCTGATTTCCCCTTTTTTATTGTTGCCACATAATCATCGACCAGTTGCATATTGGGTTTTAAGGAATCAATTTCCTTTACGGCACCAAGATTGTCCAATTTATCAAAAGCCGTCTTTACATCACCGTTTGACAAATCCTGTACCGCTTCCCGATACGCTTCTTTGCGTTGACGGTATATTTTATTGACTTCGGCAGTTTTGATGCCGCCAACAGTATTCAGAATACGTAACGCATCACCACGCACCACGCTTGCGTGCTGTCTTGTATCGCCACCCAATATCAATCGGGCATTTTGCTTGTCCGTTATTTGTAACAGACGTTTCATATCGCCTGTACCTAATAATCCTGCCTCATCAACCCAAAGTACCTGGTCTTTGATGCTTTCCTGCATCTTGGTATCGACAAGGAACTTTGCGACCGTTTCAGCATTATCAAAACCCTCATCTTTCAAAACCCCACGTGAAGCCTGTGCCGTAGGGGCAATAACAGTTATTTCTTTTCCAGTAGCCCTGATTTTTTCAGCAGCTTCTTTCATCAACGTTGTTTTGCCCGAACCGGCAGCACCCCGAACAATCGACACACGATTACTGGTGGTCAAAATATGCTCAACCGCATTTTTTTGCTGTCCTGTCACATTCAGGGCAGGGGCTTGTTTATAAAGTGGTATAACTTTGCCAACCCCTTTTCGGGCAAGATTAACCATTTCTTTTTCTTCGGATAAAACCTCTTTGGTCGTACACATAATACGCCCTTTTTCCTTGACCCGAATAATATTCGGGTTTTGCCAAACAGAACGGTCAATTTGGGATATAAGAATATTCTCTTGTCCTGTGGTGTAGCGATAAGCTTCGGCTAATAACCGTCTTTCAGGCATAACAGATGATCGCTCAAAAGCATGATTCAAAGCATATGAAACGGCTTTATCAGGTTCAGGACTGGAATAATTACGTTCTTTTGGCTTTCGGATTGGGGCATTGTATTCGGGGTTATTATCGAGGTTCACGACCGTTTCCAGTTGCCGAATTTGTCTTTTCCATTCCTGCCGAAGTTCGGACATGGACATTCCTTGCTGTTTCCTGCTTCTTGTTCTTGCTCCAAGAGCATCAAGGACTTTGGCTGAATGGATGCCTTTTTCTTCCGCAATACGCCCGATTTCATCGGTACGTTTAGAAAAATAATCAATAACACGTTTAGGAACGCCTTTTATCTCGAATGAGTTTTTAGTCCGTTCAATCTCATACCCTGCCAGACTTAATTTATCGGCAAGGGTCTTGTGAAACCGTGCCTGATAATAGGGCATATCACGTTTTATATCCCGAAATTGGGCTGCCTTATAACTTTTTTCGTCCTCATCCCAAGTCGCATTGAAAACAAAGCAATGAGCGTGTAAATGCGGGTCAGGGGCGTAATGCTCAACAGGTCTTGCCGTCTGATGGGTAAATTCCGCCCAAACCAGCTCACTAGTCTTTCGGTCTTGATATTTACCACCCTTACGCACACGGGTCATAGCATCACGTTCGATTTCTTGCATGGTTTCCGAAACGCTTTGTTCAAACAAATCCATAATATGTCGATCACCACTTAAGGCGTGAACGATTGAAACGGATTTGGGGCAATGGAAATTTATATCATAGCCGACCGTTCGGTTTTCTTTGACACGTTGTGTCAATGTATCGCCATTCTTTGGATGCCTGTTTTCGCACAAGGCAAAAAAATCATCCTTACTCGCATCGATACCTAAACCAAGTCTGTTGACCAATTTGCCCTGAAATTTACCTTTCAGTTCTTGGTCATTGATATAATAATCAGCTTGACTTAAAGCAGAGGAAAAATAACTTTTTGCACCAGCAGCCGATTTGCTTTGTATCATTCTTATCATAAGAATGGTGTTTTATATTATTTCATATTGAAAACGTAAAAATTGATTATCTAATAAAGACAAATAACCGTTCTTAAATAAACCAACATAGCCCGGAAATTATCAGGGCTATGTTAGGGCAAGATATTGTTATTATGATAACGTCTATTAAATAATTTATATCAGACATCTTCCCTAAGCAGTGCTTAAGGGTTATTCGGCATCGGAAATATTGTCATCATCTTCATAAAATTTCTCATAAACTTTTTGTCTCCATTCTTTTGATTTTGGTTTATCCCCATAAAAACGAAAGCCGTCAGATGTCGGTTCGTCAGAAATAAAAGCATCAGATAATTGCTCATTACAGATAATTTCATCAATCTTATCGAGTATGAAATCATCCCCTTTTGCATAGGAAGCTGCATAGCCAATACTATAAGAGATAGAGCATATAATAAGAAACCAACCCAATAGATTTTGATTGATTATAATACAAAGTAGTCCGATTAAAAAAGCGGCAAGCGGTTCAATATAAATTTCAATTTGTCTAACTGAAAACGGTTTTCCTTTATATTTTAGAGATAGGAAAAAGGGTAAAATATCACCGTTTGAAAGGCTGAAATGCTTCATGTCAAATATGTCATTTATATGCTTTATATCTTTGTATCGTAAATACGAAAAGACACAAAATGCGACTATAAATAAATACCAAAGCCAGTATGATTTAATGGTGTCCCAAATTCCGTCTGGACGATCATATCCATAACGAGAAAAAGAAATTGCAATAGGTTGTACTATAAATGGTAGAAGTAGCATAAAAAAAGCAACAAGCGTTGCTGCGGAACGCTTAAAATAGCGTCTTCCCATATTTTTTCTGATAAACACCTCAATAACCAATCTTGGAAATGAGGCTATGCCTAAAAAGAAATCAAAAATCGCATCTTTGATGTCATTTTTTCTAAGTAATACCGATCGAAAGTAAAGGTTTTTTTTCATGAATAAGGGATTTAAAAGTTATATAACTAAGGTTCATATTCTTGATTGAATCGTATTCGGTGATGACTATATCCATCTTGAATGATAAGTCCTTGCACGTGAATATAGCCCGTAACTTTTTTGTCATTTTTATTGCCCCCTGTAAGAAGTACATTGAATGTTTCGGGACGTACAAGTTTAAGTAGTTTTAAAGATACGGTTCGGGTAATGCTAACTTTTCCGTCAACTGTATTCGTTGATTCATTCCAATCTTCTTTATAATCTTCGCCTATCAATTCAGAAGCATATTTATTTGTTTCAATATCCGCATTGGCATGGAATATTTTTGTTGCCAACGTTCCTAAAAAACTCTTGACCTTAAATTCCGCTTTTGCACCGCCCATATTGGCATAGTAGTTAGGTAGGTTCTGCGAGATATAAACTGTAGCAATGCGAGAGCTGCGGGCAGTCGCTTGATATTCGGGATCATATTCGTGCAGGAAATTCTGGGCTTCATCTGCCCAAAGAAAAACAGGACGACCGTTTTCTTTGACATTCCGTTTTTCCATTGCACGTTGCCAGATATATTTAAACATGATTTGTATATCACGCCCGACTTTGTGATAAATTTTGACGGGGAGATTGATGATGATAATTTTACCATTCAGACAATCGTCAGGTGTAAATGTTGATGGCTTATTAAAAAACAGGGAATATACAGGTTCTCTTAGCAAACGATAGAGAAAGCCTGTAAAGGTAAAATCAACAATAGAACGTGTTTTTTCATTTAAATCAGCATAAGTGTTCAAGAAAAATTCTTTGACTGATGCAAATATTCGTGCTTCAGGTACATTTTGTAAAATGGCTTCATGCTGTTCATCCTCAGTCATTTTGGATTGCTCATAAATTCCAATTGTTGAAGACCATCGCACATTTTTTTCTCTAACATGATCAATTGCAAGTAGCATTGCCTTATCAAATTCAACAATCTCATCAGTGTCATTCACTACAACATGATTATTTTTTGTTTTCTTTAAAAATGCAGATTTTAGAACGGTGCGAGCAATGTTATATAAAAGTTCAATAGAAACTTTTTGATATGCAAGCATGCATAAATCAATCGTATTGGAAATAAGCATATCCGAAGCATTTTCCCAAAAAGGATCGTCATTTTTTCCTGTATCTTTTTCTTCACTCGCTCGAATAACGGTTTTTAAAACCTGCATAATATTATCGGTATAAGAGTCTCCATGCTGATTGCTACTTTCGTAATCCATGATGTTGAAGTAATGCTTTCCTTTTGGTTCAGCAATAATCAAATCATTTTCACGATTAGCAATTTTGCAGTACTTTATCCATTCATCTTTTTCATCATGTTTAACGGTTAGAACCAAACCGCCATAACCTTTGGATAAATATTTAAGGGCAAAAAAACGTCCAGAACCAGAGGTTTTACCTGATCCGATACCGCCAAATATCTGCAATCCCTCAACGGAATTACCAATTGTCCAAGGAACTTTTTCTTTCCCAATAAAAAGTATTGGGTCATCTAAGCTATACGAATTCACAAGTAGTTAATTTTAAGACTAATATAAAAAGTAACTATCTCGCAAAGAATAAGTTTGAATCAAATTATTGTAAAGTAATCGTTAGCTAACTAGCGTTCCACAAATGTTCGGGGATTTGTGCTTCAGGATTCACATGTTTCAAACGTTCTGCATCATAGGGAATATCAATCTCTAATAATTCTCCGATAGCCATTTTGAAGAAATTATCTAAAAATTCCCAATCGTAAGTCAATTTGTATTTTACTTTAGCTTCGATAATACGAGCGATATACTCTCTTACTTCGAATTCTTTGGTTTTTTCTATTGTATGCGGATCATATGCATCTTTTGCATAGTGTCGTAACGCTTTTCTTGCTAATGGAGCAAATCTTCTGAACTCATATTTACCGACTAAAAATACAAGGTCACGCATAAACGAGCCATAAATAAATTCACCCGATACGTTATTTCTTTCTTCTGCAACGGCAAACAAATTTTTTTCGTAAGGCATTTTTACCTACCTTTAATGCGATGAATACGAATGAATTATAATGTAAAATTTTATTAAAATCAATTTGTTTTTATGTCTGAAAGACCAATGCCCGATTGGATGATGCAATATGTATCTCATATCGCAACAGAAGAGTGTTACAAAAATTTTCGTGAATTATCAAAGGACTATTATACAGAATTAGATAAGGAAAATATTATAGCAAAACCTGCTCTAAAATTGGAAATGCTTAATATTAATCGTGTAGCTAAACACGAAATATCTAAAGCTGAAGCAGAATACCAAAAATTTAGTATAACTGAAAAATATAAGGAAAAAGCTTCTTATCTAGCTCAAACTTATGGATGTCATAGACCAGACTATCAGGAAGCTATTTATTATAAAACTGATGAGATGAGAAATAATAATCCGCAAGGTCAGTATATTTCTCATGAAGATCCAATAGCAAAAAAAGCGATTGAAAATTATAGGCGAAGATTTCCTGAAAGAGCAGAAAAAAGCCAAGAGAATTTTACAAAGTTCAGAAATAAGGAATTAAAAGAAATTGATGCATCAAAATATAGCACGAATGAATTTAATAAATCCCAAGATAGGTTTGATGCTTTACGGAATTTTCAAAATAAATCATTCGATGATATAGCGGCAAATTTACGAGAAAAACTTAACGCAAATAACAGGGAAATTACTCAGCAACCTAAGGCTGAAGCATCTGAAAATAAAATCATAGATAATATAGTTGAATCAGTAAAAGATATTGAGGGTGCGTCAGATGATAAAAAAGATGATAAAGACAACATAGATAATAAAGATAAGTTAGCTGACGACGATAATGCTAAATATAAAATGTCAGATAGTTATTTTAAAAAAGAAGGTATTACAATTAATAGAAGTGATGGTGACAAAGCTAACCCTGTTGCATCTAAAAGCGTAAGTTATTCAGGAGGAAGACAACAAGAGAATACTCCTGATAAAAGTAAATCACTTAGTAAAGAATAAAATTATTTTATCATGCAGGTAATTTGTCTTGAAGAAAAAGCATTTTATGAACTTGTGGAACAAGTCGTAGAACGGTTGAAAGAAAAAAATAATGTAACACGTGATAAGTGGGTATCGAATGAAGAGGCAATGCGATTATTAAACATCAAATCTAAAACGACATTACAAAAACTACGTGATGAAGGGAAAATTAGATTTACGAAACCAGAAAAGAAGATCATTCTTTATGATCGAGACTCTATAGATGTATATTTAGAAAAATACTCAAAAAACACATTTTAATATGAATGCACATTATGAACATGATGAGGTGACTCCCTCACAAGAATATATAAAAGCATTTAATGAGGGATATTTTATTGCCAAATATAATTCTGAACTATCTTCAAAAACTGTATCAATCAATAATTCTTCAGAGAAAGGAAAAGCTTTTACATTAGGGATGATGCAGGTTGAAATAGAAAAGAAACTAGATAAAAATAACTTTTCTATGTTTAAAACCCAATCAAAATCCAACACAGGTCAGCAAAAAGACAAAGGAAAGGATTATATTGATTTGGAAAAAGAGTAGTAAAAAGTTGTACCTATGTTGTACCAAATGTAAAAGGGCTGAAAGAAAATTTCTTTCAGCCCTTGATTTTACTTGTAGCGAAGACGGGATTTGAACCCGTGACCTCAGGGTTATGAATCCTGCGCTCTAACCAACTGAGCTACCTCGCCAAATGTTGGTTTTTATTCTATTTCTAGAATGCGAGTGCAAAGTTACTATTATTTTCATATAAAGCAAACGGTAAGCTTCTTAAAAAATATTTTTTTATTACCAAAATATGTTTATATTCGAGGAATTATAACTTTTTTAAGTACAGCTATGAAAGAAAAATATGAATTAGAATTTTCAATAAATTCGTCCCCTCAATTGTTATATCAATACGTGTCAGATCCTTCAGGATTAAGCGAATGGTTCGCTGATAACGTAAACTCAAGAGGAGAAGTTTATTCTTTTATATGGGGAGATTCGGAAGAAAAAGCAAGAGTAGTAACGCGAAAAGCAGACGAAAGAGTTCGTTATAGATGGCTGGATGAAGAGGGAGATGATACCGAATATTACTTTGAAATAAAAATAATACGCGATGAATTGACCAAAGATGTAACCATCATCGTGACTGATTTTGCAGAAGTAGACGAAATAGATGAATCAAAACAGTTGTGGGAAAATCAAATCATGGATTTAAAACAAGTGTTGGGTTCTGCCTAATTTCCATAAAATATAACTTATATTTGCCGTTAATAGTAATCACAAATTCAACCTATGATTAATGTTAACGGCAAACTTGTTTCTACTACAGTCCTAGCAATAGAAAGTAACCGCGGTTTCTTATATGGAGATGCTGTTTTTGAAACAGTACGCGTGCTTGATAAAAAAGTACTATTCGCTGAAGATCACTACTTCCGATTGATGTCTTCTATGCGAATCATGCGTATGGAAATTCCCATGCACTTTACCTTAGAAAATTTTCAAGAAGAAATTATACAAACAGCAAACGCGATGCAAGTAGAAGCAAAAGCTTTCCGCGTGCGCTTTACGGTCTATCGAGACGCAGAAGGAAAATACTTACCGAAAGAAAATAAAAGCATCGGATTCGTCGCTACAGCTGAAGCATTAACCGAAGCGGTCTATACCTTCCAAGAACAACCCTATGAAGTGGAACTGTACAAAGATTTCTACGTAGCAGCTAATTTACTGTCAACCGTAAAAACCACTAATCGTGCAGTCAATGTACTAGCGAGTATTTTCGCTGCTGAAAACGACTACCAAAACTGCTTGTTAGTCAATGACAAGAAGAATATTATTGAAGCAGTGAACGGTAATTTGTTTGTAGTGAATCAAAACGTCATTAAAACCCCTCCATTGGACGAAGGTTGTATAAAAGGAGTAATGCGCAAGCAAATCATAGAACTCCTTGCAAAACACCCAGAATACACCTTAGAGGAAGGAGCAATCTCTCCATTCGAATTGCAAAAGGCAGATGAAATCTTTATCAGCAATGTAATTGTAGGAATACAACCTGTAACCAAATACAGAAAAAAAACTTTCACTACCCAAGTTTCTAAAGACTTAATCGATCGCTTAAATGCAAAAATTCGATTAATGTAGATTTTTTTTGGTGCTGAGAGAAGAGAATGGGAGAAGAGTAAAATTTTGAATATAACAAGAGAAGGCTTGCAATTGCAAGCCTTCTCTTGTTATATTAGTTTACAGTAATCAGTTTAAAAAAGAAAGTTAATTTAATGATTGAAAAAATCACCCATTTCTCTTTTCTCTTTTCCAAAAAAATCAATTTAAATTCGGGTTTTCTGGTGCATTGGACCAAATACTAAAATCCTTTCCCAGTGTTTGCATGGCTTGTTTCCAATACGACTTTGTTGCTTGTTCAAAGAGGTTGAAAGGAAGTGTTATCGTCTTTACCCAATGTTGGTTGGAGAGTTCCATTTCCAATTGTCCATTATCCCAGCCAGCATAACCCATAAAGAAACGCACATCCAGATGGGTGAGTAGTCCCAATTCAATATGATGAAAGATAGCGTTAAAATCACCACCCCAATACAACTGATCGGTAATGGCAATGCTATCAGGTATTAAATCTGGACATTGGTGAATGCAAAACAAGCGATCCGACTCAACAGGACCTCCGTGATAAACAGTAAAAGCACCCGTACTCTCTGGCACGAGTTCACTCAACAAATAAGGGGTTGGTTTATTCAAGATAAAACCCATGCAACCATCGAGGTTGTGATCGGTTAATAAAATCACAGATTGGTTGAATTCGAGGTCTGTCGGATTGTAAGCAGAGGGAAGTGCAACCAAGTAATCTCCTTTGTTAATCTCGTGTCTTGTCATAGCAATAAGGCATAAAAAAAAGTCTCATTATACAATATAATAAGACTTTTTTAATTTTTTACTATTTAGATATGTTTATATTACATAAACAAAGTCAGTAACTACTTGTTTACAGATCCTTCTAATTCAGATCCAGCTTTAAATTTAACTACTTTTTTAGCAGCAATTTTAATTGTTTTTCCAGTTTGAGGGTTTCTTCCTTCTCTAGCAGCTCTCTCAGATACTGACCATGAACCGAAACCTACCAATGAAATTTTGTCTCCTTTAGCTAATGTAGATTCAACGTTAGATAAGAAAGATTCTAAAGCTTTTTTAGCTGCAACTTTACTGATCTCTGCATCTTTTGCGATAGCATCAATTAATTCTGTTTTGTTCATAATAATTTTTTTTAAAGGTTAACTTTATTAACGTTCTTATTACAAATTTAGGGTTATAAAGTTATAAAACAAGCTTTTTGTAAAAAAAAAACGCCGTATAATATCTTTTTTTGTGTTAAGGTTCTATATGAAGTATGTCTTTGTAATAGAATGAGTTATAAAACGATAGTGTTTTCGCTAAATTTTTGTCCATTTAATACTTCGTTTACCAGCATCATTTTCTTGCCTGGGAGCTGTAATTTTATCACCTGCAAGAAGCCCTTTTGAACGGCTATTTGTATCGTTTTTTTAGCTGTAATGACTTGACCAATAGGTAGTTGGTGTTGTTCTTCTTCGAAATAAGCTTCGTGTATTTTAATGCTCCATTCTTGCTGTGTATCGCGGTCTTCAAGCATACACCAAGCTGCTGGATAAGGGCTTAGCCCGCGAATAAGCTGTTCAATCTCTGGTCCTGGTTTGGAAAAGTCGATTTTGCAGTTGTCTCGGTTTAATTTATAAGCTGTTTTCGTATCTTCTGCGGGTTGATGTACCACTTTTACCTCACCTTGTTGGATTAATTCCAGGGTTTCAACTACGGTTTCAGCGCCCAAGACCATTAAGCGATCGTGAAGTTCTCCTGCTGTTTCTTTTTCGCCAATTGTCGTTTCTTTCTTTAAGATAATAGCTCCAGTATCAATTTTCTCATCAATGAAGAAGGTCGTAACGCCTGTTTTCTTTTCTCCATTGATAATGGCCCAGTTAATCGGTGCTGCTCCTCGGTAATCGGGTAATAAAGAGGCGTGTAGATTGAAGGTTCCATATTCTGGCATTTGCCACACCACAGCGGGTAACATTCTGAAAGCTACTACTACTTGTAAATTGGCCTGATACGAAGCTAATTCACGTAAAAAATCCTCGTCTTTTAAATTCGTCGGTTGTAAAATAGGTAAGTTTTTTTCTAGTGCATATTCTTTTACCGCAGAAAACTTTAATTTTTGACCTCTTCCTGCTGGTCGATCAGGGGCTGTAATCACAGCTACAATAGTGAAGTTATGTTGATATATCGCATCGAGAATGCCAACCGCAAAATCAGGGGTTCCCATAAATAGGATACGTAAGTCTTTCATCAGAGTAAAGTATATTGATTTTTGTTATTTAATTTAATTTTTTGCTGTTCAGATAATTGCTGAATCACGGTGATAATATCTTGTATATCGAGTGATAGATCTGCTTCCATTTCTTTGGTAGTGGCTGCTTCTTTGCGCTGTAAGTACAAGATTAAACGCTCTCTTTTTTTCGCTAAATCATCCGTAGGTTGCTTTCGATTGGCCTGTATACAGGTAGAACAACTGCCGCAATTGTGCTCCATCGTTTCATTGAAATAGTGCAGGATGATTTTGTTCTTACAAATATCGTCATTTTGTGCGTAAAAATAAATAGCGCGATACTGTTCGAGTTTGAGTTTATTCTGCTGATCCAAAAAGGGAAAAGTGCGGTAAATCGTTTTATCCTCCTCCCATGCTTCGAGAAAGGTAAGCTCCAAATCGTGTTCTTCGGGTGTGAAAATACAAAGCTCTTCTTGATGCCAGGTTTGCAAACACTCCTGCACAAATAAAATTGGTTCCTGAACCTGTTCACTGATGAAAGCCAAGTTAATTGGCGTGTTGTATTCGTGTATACCTGGATAGTGGCGGATAATCTGTAGTAAAACATTTTCTTGTCGTTCATTGTCATACACATAATCCAGCAATTCACTACTACTTACTGTAAATTGAACTTGCGTCTTGTTATTCGAATTGGGAGTTAGTTTACAAATCCCTTGACGATCTAAGAATTGCAAGGCATTATAGGTCAGGGAATAGGGAAATTGATAGTGCACACAAAACTGATTGAAACTAAAAGAGTAGGAGGTATTGTACCCTTCCCCTAAACCAATACTTAAATAGTTGTTGAGTTTGCGATAAACCAGCTTTAAAAAGGCTTTGTCAAACAAATTGTCTTTGGTCCAGTCTTCGACGGATTTAGGTTCATTTGGAGCAAGTAGTAAAGATGCAAATGCCCTAGATTCATCGCGCCCTGCACGTCCTGCCTCTTGGTAGTAATTTTCTAAGTTGTCTGGCAGTTGCAAGTGAATGACATTGTGGACATTCTTTTTGTCAATCCCCATGCCAAAAGCATTGGTTGCTACCATAATCGGTGTTTTTTCTGCCACCCAATCGTCTAGCCTTTTTTTCTTCTCAAACGTGTTTAACCCCCCGTGAAAAAAATTCGCCTTGAAGTTTTTCTGGTTCAATTGCTGGGCTAATACCTGGGTTTCTTTTCTATTGCGGACGTAAATAATCGTGGGAAAAGGATTTTTCTGTAGCATGCGCTCCACAATAATTTCTTTATTTTCCACGGGATATACCCCATAGATGAGGTTACTTCTATAAAAGCTCTTCTTGAATAAGGCCACCTCTTTTAGCTCGAGATTGGTACAGATATCGTCGATTACCCGTTGATTGGCTGATCCCGTTAATGCAATAAGAGGGACAGTAGGAAATAGCTTGCGCAACTGGTTAATCTTGAGGTAGGCAGGGCGAAAATCGTGCCCCCATTGTGAAATACAATGCGCTTCATCTACTGCGATTAAGCTGATTTTGAGATGTTCTATACGCTCTAATAACCAGGTCTGTTCCAATCGTTCTGGAGAGATATACAACAATTTATATTCACCATAGCGACAATTGTCTAGAATAGCATCTATATCAGTCAAAGAAGCTCCACCCATAATCGCCGTTGCTTTGATTCCCAAAGCATTTAGATTATTGACCTGATCTTGCATCAAGGCAACCAAAGGGGATATAACCAAACAAGTACCCGGTAGAAGTAGTGCTGGAATCTGAAAGCAGATGCTTTTTCCTCCCCCTGTAGGCAATAACGCAAAGGTATCCTTGCCTGCTAAAACAGCGGTGATAATGGCTTCTTGCGGCTCTCGAAAAGAACTGTGTTTCCAATAGTGCTGAAGGATATCGAGGGGCTTTTTCGTCATTGAAACAAAGGTTTTGGCTTTCGACTAAGGTAGTCAAAAATGTAAAAAGGATTGTAACAACAATCCTTTTTTTATATTATATACGCTCTAAGATAAAATCGACTCTTTTGGCAATGGTTTCTCGGGGAACTTCGATCAAATCATAGCCATACCCCTTATAGGTGTCAACCAAATAACGGTGAATGAGATTTGCTTGTTCAAATGATTCATAGCGCTGTTCATCACTAATGTAAATGTTTTCCCAAGGAGGTAATAAGAAAATCTGATGATACAAGTGATTTTTACATGCCATATCAAAGCTCTCTGGATAGGCATCTCCTTTGTAATGCATATACGCCAATACATCTGGAATTCCACGGTCAATAAAAACTACAGGGGCATCCTCTTCTGCCGCACTTCTATGTTGATCAATTCTACCTTCTAGTAAAAGTTGACTAAATAACAGAGGTTCCGTTAAAAAAAGCTGATCAATTCCTTTTTCTTGCGCCTTTTTGGTCACTTCTCTTGATATTTCAGGATAACAGGTATAACCTTTTGCAGTTAATTCATTGATTATAGTTGTTTTACCAGATCCTGGGCCACCGATTATTAAAACGAGTTTTGTATTCATTGCTACCTAAAAATAAAGAAGGGGCAAAAGTAAGGTAAAAAGTCGGGATAACCTGCCTTTTGTCTGTTGCTTTTTTGTTATTTGTGAAGGTTGGGGTGGGTTTGGTGGGGGTTTGGTGGGGGGGTGGTGGGGGGTAGGTGAGGGTTTGGTGAGGGTTTGGTGGGGATTTGGTGAGGGTTTGGTGAGATTTCCTACTCTATGCCTTAGAACGTTGTTACTCTGGCTTACTCTAATCAAACACCAAAGAACAAACACCGAAGAACAAACACCGAAGAACAAAAAAGCAAAAATACTTTTCAGAAGAGATTTGGTAGGGGGTTATTCGATATTCCTTCGACCCTCCTTGGAGAATACTAGGAAAACACAGCTTTTTGTTGGAGGAATGTCGAATGAATGTCGAAGCGAAATCGAAGGGGGATTGAAGCATTCGTATTGAATGCAACAAACTGGACAAAGAACAAATCGTACAAAGAACAAAAAAGCAACTACAAAAAAAGCAAAAAGTAAAAATCAAACACCAAAGAACGAACAACAAAAAATCAACCAAAAATCAACCAAAAATCCGTATATTTGTATCAAAATAATGTATGGATACTAAAACGAAAGAATTTTACGAAAGCTTAAAGGAAAAGTTAGAGTTTGAAAGAAGTTGGCCAAATGAATATTTATTCAAATTTATTGTGCCTGCAGACGAGCAAAAAATTGCTCAAATTGAACGCGCTTTTGACGGAATGAACCCCGTGATTAACTTCCGTAATTCAAGTAAAGGTACCTTTACCAGTGTCTCGATAAAAGTGCATATGGCGAGTGCACAAGCCATTGTTGATAAATATATTGAGTTATCGACAATTGAAGGGCTTTTATCGCTGTAAAAAATTGATTTATCCTAGAAAGTTTCCTACTTTTATAGCTCAGGCTAATCGCCAAATTTTGTAAACACCAATTAGATGAAATTTAACTCCGCAGAAGCAGTAGCGCATTTAGGCTACAATACAGCCACAAATAAATTAGTAATTCCAGATTACGGTCGTCACCTTCAGATTATGATTGAGCAAATTGCTCAAATGGAAAATCAAGAGGAACGCAATAAAGCCGCTAATTACGCCATTCGCGTCATGGGGGATATGAACCCGCATTTGCGTGATGTGCCTGATTTTCAGCATAAATTATGGGATCAGCTTTTTATGATTTCTGACTTTAAACTAGAGGTTGATTGTCCTTTTCCTATTGCGACGAGAGAAACGGTGTATGCAAAACCAGAAGTTTTACCTTATCCCAAAAAACAATTGAATTATCGCTATTACGGTAATAATATCAAGAGTATGATTGCGGAAGCGTTGAAGTTTGAAGAAGGTGAAATGCGAGATGCCTTGATTATTGTGATTGCCAATCACATGAAAAAAAGTTACCTCAGTTGGAATAAAGACAATGTGAAGGATGAAGTGATTTTTGAACACCTCCGTGAACTTTCAGGGGGACAAATTAATTTATCTAAACAAGAAGAAGAGCTGTCAACAACAGCTAACTTGATTCAGGTAAATCGCAAGCAATCTAACAAAAGCAATTATTCGAATAGCAATAATACCAACAACAATGCGAATAATGCCAATAATCAAAAAGGAAACAACAATAACAACAAGAAGTATAGCAAGCACAATTATCAAGCAAAAGGTAAAAAGCAATGAGTACATTTAGAATTGAAGGAGGTCACCAATTAAAAGGTGAAGTACATGCGCAAGGGGCTAAAAATGAAGCTTTACAAGTACTTTGTGCGGTGTTGTTAACAAATGAAAAAGTAGTAATTTCCAATATCCCCGATATTATTGATGTCAATAAACTAATTGAATTATTGGAATCATTAGGGGTGAAAATTGAGCGATTAGCACCCAATAAAATGTCGTTTCAAGCAGATCATCTAAATTTGGATTATCTAACGTCAGAAGACTTTAAAGCAGGAGGAAAGGCGTTACGAGGTTCTATTATGATGGTAGGGCCACTTTTAGGTCGTTTTGGTAAAGGGTATATTCCAAAACCAGGAGGAGATAAAATCGGAAGACGTCGTTTAGATACGCATTTTGAAGGATTTATCAAATTAGGGGCTACCTTTAGATACAACCGAGAGGAGTATTTTTATGGGGTGGAAGCAGAGCAACTGATTGGAGCTGATATGCTCCTAGAAGAAGCTTCTGTTACTGGAACAGCCAACATCATCATGGCTGCCGTTTTAGCTAAAGGAACGACAACCATTTACAATGCAGCTTGTGAACCCTATTTGCAACAGCTTTGCAAAATGCTGAATAGCATGGGAGCTAAAATTACTGGGGTTGGATCGAATTTCCTAACCATTGAAGGGGTAGAGAAATTAACGGGTTGTGAACACCGTATCTTACCGGATATGATTGAAATTGGTTCTTGGATTGGATTAGCGGCTATGACTAAAAGTGAATTAACCATCAAAAATGTTGGATGGGAACACTTAGGGGTGATTCCGAATACTTTTAAGCGTTTGGGAATTCAGTTAGAAAAAAGAGGAGACGATATCTATATTCCTGCTCACGCGCAAGGATACGAAATACAGAGTTTTATCGATGGGTCAATCTTGACTATTGCCGATGCACCTTGGCCAGGATTAACGCCTGATTTACTAAGTGTAATCTTAGTGGTGGCTACGCAAGCAAGAGGAGAAGTATTGATTCACCAGAAGATGTTTGAAAGCCGTTTGTTCTTCGTCGATAAATTAATCGATATGGGCGCTAAAATTATCTTATGTGATCCACACCGAGCGGTGGTGATTGGACATGATTTTAAATCCCAATTAAAAGCCACACGCATGTCTTCACCGGATATTCGCGCAGGAATTTCCTTGTTAATTGCAGCTTTATCCGCACAAGGAACTAGTGTGATTCAGAATATTGATCAGATTGACCGTGGGTATGAACGAATTGATGAGCGCTTACGCGCTTTAGGCGCAAGGATAGAACGTGTCGACGAGTAAGAGCGAATGACAATTCGTCCTTTGATTAGTATATAGCAGTTCAATGAATAGCAAATACATAAAAAAAGCTTGCGTTTTTTAACGCAAGCTTTTTTTATTTGTTGTTTGTTTGGCTTTTGTTCTTTGGTTGGTTTATTGTATTCTAAAAGACAAAACATCCATTACGCATCACCCATTTCCAAAAAAAAGACCCCGAAGGGTCTTTTCTTATTTATTCTTAAGGTATTTTTCCAAGAACTGATCTTGTTCCCATAGTAAATGTAAAATGTTTTCTTTAGCAACATAACCGTGGCTTTCTTTTGGTAGAATCACCATACGCACTGGTGCACCTAATCCTTTTAATGCTTGGAAATAGCGCTCTGTTTGTAAGGTAAACGTCCCCGGGTTGTTATCTGCTTCTCCGTGTACCAATAACATAGGAGTTTTCATTTTGTCTGCATTCATAAAGGGAGACATGGTGTTGTACACTTGAGGAACTTCCCAATAGTTACGTTGTTCCGTTTGGAATCCAAAAGGTGTCAAGGTACGGTTATAGGCTCCACTTCTTGCAATTCCCACCGCAAATAGATCAGAATGCGTTAATAAGTTTGCAGTCATGAATGCACCATAAGAATGGCCTCCCACGCCAACTTTAGTGCGATCGATATAGCCTAATGCATCAACAGCGTCAATGGCTGCTTTACCATTGGCAACTAATTGCTCAATATAGGTGTCGTTAGGCTCTTCTGTTCCTTCTCCAACAATAGGGAAAGCCGCATCATCTAAAACGGCATATCCTTTTGTTACCCAATATACAAAAGACCCGTAGTAAGGGAAGGTGAATTCATTAGAATTCGAAGTAACCTGTCCTGCACTATGCTTATCCTTGTATTCCGTTGGATAGGCCCAGATTAACAAAGGTAATTTCTCAGTTTTGTTCTTTTTATCGTAGTTCGCAGGTAGATATAATGTTCCTGATAATTCTAAACCATCCGCTCTTTTATAGGTGATTACCTCTTTGTGTACACCATGTAAGCTTTCAAATGGGTTTTGGAACGTCGTAATGGGTTTAATATCGTTTTTCTTCTTGATATTTCTGAAATAGTAGTTTGGATATTCTGTTGGGGATTGAATCGAAACTAAGACCAAGCCTTTTTTGATGTCCTCGATGGACTGAATACTCTCTTTTTTTGTTGTATAAGTTGATTGATATAGACGTTTTGTCTTTAGCGTGGCTAAATCAAATTCATCAATAAATGGGAATTGCCCTTTTGGAGTGTATCCTTCGCCAATTAAATACATTTTATTGTTGTCAATCGCTAAGGTATAACGACCATATTCGTTGCGCTTGGTTTCAAAAGTCCCTGGGTCGCTGTAAACGTCTTGCTCGTTGCGGTCCTCAATTTTGGTCGGCTGATCATTAAAAGTTGAAGGATTAATCAGAAACTGTCTGAAGTTACGTGTATCGTACCACTGATCTGCTACAAGCGCTACTTGGTCATTCCCCCAAGTAATACCCGCATAGCGTTGTGACAATTTGACGATCGATTTTGGAGCAGTCGTAAACGGAGCTTCCCACGTAAATACTTCATCTCTGTAGGTTACTTCCTTTGCTGGATCTCCACCATCTAAAGCTTCTACATAAGACAAGGTTGCTGGTTGATCCCCACGCCACTGCATACTTCTTTTTCCTTCTCTAACGGCCATAAACCCTTTGGGCATAATTTCGTTTAAAGCAATGTCATTTACTTCTTTAACCAATGTTCCATCTAGGGTATAGACTGAGGTCTTCATTGGAAAGCGATTCAGCGGTACCAAGTAGGAGAACGGTTTTTCTAAGGTTGTAAGCATTAGGTAAGTACCATCAGGCGAAATCGACTCACTTGCATACATTGCTGCTTCTTTGAATATTTTTTTATTTCCTTGTAAATCAATTAAATATAGCTCGGATGTTACTAGCGTTTCAAAGTTAGCTTCATCCGTTTTATTTTTCAAAAGATCTTGATAGGTTCTGTTTTGAGAAACAACCCCTTCTTCACTAATCGATACAATAGGGCCTGTGGGTAGATTTTTTTTCGTATCTATTAAAGCAGGGCGGTTGGCAGGAATAACATTCACCAACAATTGTTGGTTGTCTTTTAACCAAGTAATAGGATTGCCTAAATTAGCGTTGAGGTTCCCTTCCGTTAGCTTTTTCGCTGTTGCCGTTTTAAAATCCAATACCCAAAGTTCTACTCCTGTTGCGATGGTATTAGTGAAGGCTATTTTTGTTTGATCAGGAGAAACCGTTACATTGGAAATTCGAGGATTGGCAGGTAATCCTTTTACTTGAATTTCCGATTTGTCTTTTACTTTTCTAACTTTTAGGTTGTTGATGTACGTTAGTGTACTGGAAATATTGGTGTTCACATCGATTCGTAAACCACCTAATCGCATCTCTTCTACATTTAAATCATCTAAGGTTTTGTACGTACTGCGATAGCTCAAAAGCATGTATTCCATTTGACTGTCAATAAAGATGGAAGGTGCTCGTTCAAATTCAGCCAATTGCAAAATTTCTTGAGACGGTTTTTGATACGTTACATTTTCTTGTGCGTACATAGATGTAATTAGAAATAGAGATAATAAAGACGTTTTTAAACCCTTCATTTTTTTGTTTGTTTTAGTTTATCCAAGCAATATACGTGGAATATTTATAAAAAAAGTCGTTTTTGTAGTTGATGTTTTTTAAAATACACAAAAAACTTACCTTTGCTTCAACAAATTAAACCAGATAAACATGTTTAGATCAAAGATTTCGGGTCTAGGTTACTATGTGCCTGATAACGTAGTAACCAATGACGATTTGTCAAAAATAATGGATACCAATCACGAATGGATTGTCGAAAGAACAGGAATCCACGAGCGTAGACATAAGAATTTAGAAGAAGACACTACTTCGGGAATGGGAGTGAAGGCTGCAAAAATTGCCATGGAACGCGCTGGAGTAGAAGCTAAAGATATTGATTTTGTTGTATTTGCAACGTTGAGTCCAGATTACTATTTTCCAGGCCCTGGCGTGATGTTACAAAAAGCATTAGGATTAAATACGGTAGCGGCTCTTGATATTCGCGCTCAGTGTTCCGGTTTTATTTATGCCTTATCGGTAGCGGATCAATACATCAAAACAGGGATGTATAAAACCGTTTTAGTCGTTGGCTCCGAAGTACATTCAGCTGGATTGGATATGACCACCCGAGGAAGAGCTGTATCTGTGATTTTTGGAGATGGAGCAGGAGCAGCCATTTTAACGCGTTCGGAAGACGAAACAGGAATTTTATCTACACATATTCATTCCCAAGGAGAACATGCAGAAGAATTAGCGCTAATTGCCCCAGGAATGGGTGGACGATGGGTATCTGATATTTTAAAAGACAACAATCCGGATGACTTGAGCTATATGCCGTATATGAATGGTCAATTTGTATTTAAAAATGCAGTGGTTCGTTTCAGTGAGGTGATCATGGAAGGATTGGAAGCCAATCAGCTACAAGTATCCGATATCGATATGTTGATTCCACATCAAGCCAATTTGAGAATCTCTCAATTTATCCAACAAAAATTTGGTTTGTCAGACGATCAAGTGTACAACAACATTCAAAAATATGGAAATACAACCGCAGCATCTGTGCCAATTGCGCTAACAGAAGCTTGGGAACAAGGAAAAATTAAATCAGGTGATTTAGTTGTTTTAGCTGCTTTTGGCAGTGGTTTTACCTGGGGAAGTGTTGTGGTAAGATGGTAAAATTTTTTTATCTTAGCTAGAAAAAGAGCTAAGATATATGAAATTTGACAAGATAAATAACAAAGGACAAGCGAGATTATTTGAGAATCCCTATTTAGAAATGTTGACAAAAGGGCATCCTGCCATAATATGGGGGATGTACATTCCGATACTATCTTACATTGTTTATTTGGGGTATACGAATTATAATTTATCTATCCAGAACCTCATTCTGCTCTTTTTAGGAGGGATGTTGTTCTGGACTTTTTTTGAATATTTAGCCCATCGCTATTTGTTTCATCTAATTAGCGAAAAACCAAAATTACAGCGTTTTGCCTATATTATGCATGGCAATCACCATCATTATCCTCGAGATAGACAACGCTTGTTTATGCCTCCAGTGCCAAGTATTATTTTGGCTTCTGTGCTGTTTGGTTTACACTATCTATTTTTAGGTCGATACACTTTTGGGTTTTATCCTGGATTTATCATTGGTTATTTGCTCTATGCTTCTATGCATTATGCTATACACGCATTTGCACCCCCTTTTAAGTTTATGAAACCGCTGTGGCGAAATCACCACCTACATCATTATAAAGATGAGGAATTGGGTTTTGGTGTGAGTAATACGTTTTGGGACAGGGTGTTTGGTACTATGTTCGATTTATCCAAAGAAAAAGAAGACAAGGAGAAAGTAAAAGAACTGATGTTTGAAAAGAAAAAAAATAATAAAAAAAGGACTCAGAATTAATTCGAGTCCTTTTTCTTTATCGTCTTTCCCAAGTATTTTCAGAAACCTTTACGCGATCATAGTTGGTTCCCCAAATTAAATTCGCTAAGTAGGGATTATCAATAAATGGATTTCTATTTCCTTGTGAATAGGTATTAGTTGGATTACCATGGTATTCATTTCGTTTTCTCTCTATTGGAGATACTGGGTCTTCAGCATTCCATTTTAAGAAAAGTTCAATCATTTCATCTCGATCGCCACTGTAAACAATCATGCCATCTCCAACATCACCAGGTTTACACTGCTTGTCATATCTCAAATACATATACATCATCATTCGAGCAACATCTCCTTTCCATTCATCTCCAGGATACCAAAAAGAGCCTCTTCTTCCTGAATTTCCTTGACCGTCTGTAAATTTTAGGTTACTGCGCGTATTGTTCCACTCTCCATTAATCGGGCGTAAGTTGTGTGCATCTGTACCTGCAATATGAGCAATATTATTTAATAAGTTTGAACTGTTAGTTATCAATTTTGGATTGGCTAAGGATTTGGCAAAAACGTGTTCACGTTCCCAAAGCGATTGACGTCTTTCATCACTGTATCCTCCATGGTTTCTCGCATTCTTATCCATGCTTCTCGCTTGTATAATACTGCTTTCCGTCCCTTTGGGCCAACCGTAAACCAATAAAACATTATTTGGGTTTTCTGGATCGCGATCTGTTTCTATCGAAGCATACCAAACATTCGGACTGTAATTCTGAGGTTTATGCGTACGGGTTACGACTGTACGTAAGGCACTTTTTAATTCGTCTCCTCTTAATTTGAAATTTACACCATTGTAGTATTCTACTTCTGCTGTATGGGTAGGGATATAATTATAGGTATCTGTTTTTACAATATCGGATCCAGGCGTAGTAGGGACCGTAGGACCTTCAGGGTCCGGTTTCTTAGGAGTAGGACTGTCGTCTTTGCTGCATCCTACGAACAAAGCAAATACAAGCGTTGTAACTAGTAAATAATATTTTCTCATAGTAAATAAATAATTCCTGTCTAGTACAGGCTAATAATAAAGATATAAGGTGTATTTCCTGCAAAGATAGTGTACCCTGATAGAAATATAAAATTAGGGAAGATAACTGGTGATAATTTTACGTTTAATTGGTAAAAAAAGGGATTAGCTTTTTAGGCTAATCCCTTTATATTGTGGAATTTAATAAATATTATTTCTTCCATTTATTTTCAGCCGTTGGACCGCCCCAAATTTTGGTAGCTAGATTTGGATTGTCAATAAAAGGATTTCTATTTCCTTGACCAAATTCGTTGTCTTTATTTCCTAAATACTCATTTCGTTGTATTTCTAGTGGAGATACTGGATCTTCCGCATTCCATTGTAATAACAATTGAATCATATTGCGGTCAATCGTATTGGTAGCACCTATAGCTACATTCGAAGGTAAACAACGATCTTCATAGCGAATGTACATATACATCATCATACGAGCCACATCTCCTTTCCATTCATCTCCAGGATACCAACCATTGCCAACCGCTCCAGATACACCTGAACCGCTGATAAATAGTTTATTTCCTCTTGTGCTATTCCAAGCTGGGTCAGCTGGACGTAAATGATGAGCATCCGATCCAGGACCTGTTTCTCCTAAATTTGGAGTCCCTAAAGATTTTGCATACGTATGCTCTCTATTCCAATCCGTACTTGCTCCTCCGTGTGTGTTTTTACCTCTTGTGTAAGCTGTTTTACCTGTTAAAACTCCTGCATGCCCATATACCAAATAAACTTCGTTTTTCGCAGGTGTTAAATCTGTTTCTTTTAACGCATCCCAAACTTTAGCATACGTTAAAAATTTAACGTGTTTTGCTTTTGTTAGCGTGGTTAATTCAGCTTTTAATGCCATACCGTCTTTAGAGAAATCAACAGTTTTATAGTAATCCGAAATAGCCGTAGGTATGTTGTAATCTCCGTTATCTTCTCCTCCAGGAACTTCTGGATCTGTACCACTTGTTTCGAAAACAATACTATCGATGTATAAATTATATAACGCATTTGAGCCAACTTTTAAGGCAAAAACACTTCCTTTACCTGATTTGTTGTAGTCAACATTTGTCAAGTCTAAGCTAACTTTAATCCATTGTCCTGGACTATTAACCGTTAAATTGGTATAGTCGTTATTTCCATTTTGTGGATTAGAGGCCTGCATTCTAGCCGTTTTTTGCAAAACAACAGATGAAGAAATGACCACCGGTTTTTTATCATTAATATCAGCATCACTCTTTAGGTTGAAAACATCATAGCTTCCATCTTGTTTGAAAACATTGAAAGAAAGAGATTTAGCTGAAGTTCCTTTCATCCAAAAACTAATGAATTTAGCATTTGGATTCACCGTTTGATTCTCTACTGTAAATACATAATCATTTTTATCTGGAGTTCCATTTAAGTGCAAGGCACTTCCAGTTTTTCCTTGACCGTTAGCCTCAATGGCATAGCTTACAAGTTTGTATTTATTCAGTGAGTTTACAAATCCAGACCAATTATTGAAATTAGCAACAAAGTTTGGTTCGTTTTTGTCGATACCCGCTTCCCCATCAACAGGTGGTGTACCGCCATCGTCATCGTCATCATTCCCTCCGTCCTCTGGTTTTTCTACTCCAGGTTTTGTAGGTTTTTCTAAATCATCTAGCGATAAAACAGAATCTCTTGTACATCCAAATCCTAGAATAAGGGAAGCTAAGAGCGCAAATAGAAATTGTTTTCTCATAATGTGTGTATGTTTTGTTTTATAAGTGTGTTTTTTATTTGATTCTTTCTAATAACGCCATGTAGAATCCATCAAAACCTGATTGGTGCGCCAATACTTTGTGGTCTTTGATGAATTTAAACCCTTGACCTTGTTCAGAAGCTAAGAATTTTTCAATTTGTTTTTCGTTTTCAGACGGTAAAATGGAACAAGTTGCATAGACTACATTTCCACCTACTTTAACTATTTTCGTATAATCTTGTAAAATTTGCTGTTGTACCTGTTTGATTTCTTCTACAAATTCAGGTTGTAATTTCCATTTTGTATCTGGATTACGCTTGATTACCCCTAAACCGCTACAAGGAGCATCAATTAAAACACAATCTGCTTTTTCGTGTAGTTTTTTAATGGTTTTAGTTCCTTCAATAATGCGGTATTCAATATTAAAAGCACTATTTCTTTTGGCTCTGATTTTTAGTTGTTTTTGTTTGCTTTCGTAGATATCCATGGCAATGATTTGCCCTTTGTTCTCCATTAGAGCAGCCATATGAAGTGTTTTCCCTCCCGCACCTGCACAGGTATCTACAACACGCATACCTGGTTTAACCCCTAAGAAGGGAGCAACTAATTGAGAAGAAGCATCTTGTACCTCAAATAACCCTTCTTTAAAAGCATCTGTTAAAAAAACATTTGCTCGTTCTTTCAAGATTAAAGCATCGGGATAATCTTCAGGTTGAATAGTTTCAATATCTAAATCCATCAAGATGGCATGTAATTTCTTGCGTGTAGTTTTTAACGTATTCACGCGTAAAATTACTTGTGCTTGTTGATTTTGTGCTGCAATTTCTTTAGACCAAACTTCTTCGCCTAATTCCTTTACACCCAATTCATCCATCCAGTCTGGAATAGCTTCTTTGAATTTTCTGATTTTACTTAGTTCATCAAATCTACCTTTAATACGGCGAATTGGGGCATTTTCAAAATACTTCCAATCCGGTAAATTATACCCTCTTAATACAGCCCAAACAGTAAAAATGCGCCAAGCATCATCGCGAGTAAACGGTTCTTTTACTTCTGCGATTTCAGTATAAAGCCTTTTCCAACGCACAATTTCATAAATAGTCTCAGCAACGAATTTACGGTCTGCACTTCCCCAACGTTTGTCTTTTTTCAAGGCTTTTGCAACAACTTTGTCTGCATATTCCCCTTCGTTGAAAATTAATAAGATAGAATCAATAACGGTAAAAACTAAGTTTCTGTGTAATCTCATTATATATATAAATAAATAGCCTACAAATATAGTTCTTTTGTAGGCTAGGTGTAATAGGTTTTGCTATTTTTATTTGATAGCTTAATTTTTGTCCTTGTATTTTTTGAGTAACTTTCTATTGAAATCATCTTCTGCTTTCTTGAGTAAGAGAATTTTTTTGTTGGAAAGAATCTTTTTACTGTCTTGAATGAACTTGCTTCTCAGGGTACAGTATTCACTTTCAAAATCGAGTAAATCTTGTACTTTTTCTTTGGCTTGGTTTTCAGATAAACGCTCAATATCTTCGATGTCTGTTGATTTGGTATACTTAATAATCTCACTATGTCTCAATTTAATTAATTGATTGTCATAGGTGTTGTAGATGGGCCAGAATTTTTCTGCTTCCTCAGTGGTTAAGTTTAATACAGTGGTTAAATGCGCTATTTTTAAAGCCTTTATTTTATCCGAATCCCCGTGTTGCGCAAAGCTAAGAAGGGTGCAACCGAAAAAGATAAATAGATAGACGAATCTTTTCATAGTATATTAATAATTTAGGTAGTAATCAAGATCAATATTCGTTTGCACGTAGTCATTGATTTCCTTTTGATTGACATTAATTTGATATTCTAAGTCTTTGATATCATTTTCATCAAAAGATTGTATCAATTCAGAAGACCAAGTATAAGCAGGATCATATGCTAAATGTAGTTCTAGTGCTTCTGTGCTAATTGCTGGCGTACTTTGGCTTCTTATTACTAGACCTACGCCTAATAAAAGAACTACAGCCGCCGCAAGAGTAAGGTATCCTTTAGCTTGACTCAGTCTGAAAATGGTTCCTCTAGACTGCTTGTTTTGCTTGTCTAGGCGTTCAAAAAGACGTGTATCCAACGTTTCAAAATATCCTTCTGGTATTTTGAACCCATCTTTTCTCGTGTGCTGCGCGTGGTTATTTGTCATCATTTTCATGTACTTCTACTAATTAGACTGATTTTTGATAGAAAGGTTTAATTCGATTTTAAAAAAAGCTCTATTTTTTTCATGGCATGATGATACGATGCTTTTAAGGCTCCTACTGACGTCTCTAAAATAGCAGATATACTTTGGTAGTCTAGTTCTTGAAAATAGCGCATCTTAAAGACGAGTTGTTGTCTCTCTGGGAGTGTTGCTATGGCTTTATGGAGCAGAAGGGTAGCTTCATCTCCATTGAAAAAAGGATCGGTTTCTAGCTGGTCGAGTATCTGTTGATTATAGTCCTCCAAACTCACTTTTTGCATCTTGCTTTTTTGTTTTACAAAGTCTAAGGCATGATTGGTTGCTATACGAAAGAGCCAGGAAGATAATTTACTATTTCCCTTGAATCGGTGTATATTTTCATAGGCTTTGATAAAGGTTTCTTGTAGAACATCATCTGCATCTTCGTGATCTAGAACAATCGAGCGAATATGGTAATATAATATCGATTGATTTTGCGCAATGAGCTCGCGAAAAGCAGAATCTTTAGTTTGACTATGTTGCAGTTGTTGCACGAATTGTTCTTCTTCCGATGCTGACAAGATGAATAAATATTTGAATTGAAGATCAGGTGTAAATGTAAAAATACTAAAAAGACTCGAGCAGACATCTACATTTTATCGATAATTTGTTTGTACCACCCCAAAACAACTTTTATGGACTATAACGGATAGCGAAAAACCTCTTACCTTTACACCAAAATAGAAGTTATGTTACGTACGGTTATTTTTGATATGGATGGCGTGATTGTGGACACAGAACCTGTGCACCGTTATGCATATTATCAGCATTTTAATGAATTGGGAATCGAAGTTCCAGAAGAAATGTATACTTCATTCACAGGATTTTCAACGAAAAACACCTATCAAAAAGTAAAAGAACACTACGAAATACCTCAGGAAGTTGACGATTTGGTGTTACGTAAACGCACGTTGTTCAATGAAGCTTTCGATACGAAACCTGATTTGGAGTTGATTGAAGGTGTACGTGATTTAATTGTGCACCTACATCAGCAGGATATTGAACTTATTTTAGGATCGTCGGCATCAAAAAGTACGATTCACCGCGTGTTTAATCGCTTTGAACTATTTCCGTATTTTACTCATATTGTTAGTGGAGAAGATTTTCCTCAATCAAAACCAGACCCTGCTATTTTTATTGAGGCGGCCTCTTTAGCAAAAATCAAGGCAAAAGAACACTGTTTAGTCATCGAAGATAGTACCAATGGAATAAAAGCAGCTAATGCAGCTGGAATCAAAGTATTGGGGTATCAAAGTCTAAACTCCAAACAACAGGATTACCGCACAGCTGACTTTGTGATTAAATCGTTTCTAGATATAGATGCAAAGCATTTAGCGCAGCTGTTTGTGTAAATGTTTTTCTCCTTTTTTGCTTGTGCTTTGAGTTTTCTGAATCAACTCGAATTTCGTATTGTAGAATATTCTCACACAATGTATCCTGTATGTTCAAAAAACAAAAACAATCAAGAGGAATAATTTTTATCCTCCGCTTATTTTTTTAATTTTGCATTCTTAATGAAGTTAATTATCGCATATGTTTCATAGGTATATTAAATTAGGTATCGCAGCCCTATTATTAGCCATGGCTGTTTGGCAATTTTCAGAATCGAATATTGGAAATGGAATTTTCCTATTGTTCTTGATGGGGCTTGTAATACTCTTGTATTTTAAAAATGAATTCATTCTTTTGTCTTTTTTAAAATTGAGAAAACAAGATTTTGAAGGCGCTGAAAAGTGGTTGAAAAAAATTAAAAATCCTGAAACAGCTTTAGTGAGAAAGCAAAACGGATATTATAATTACTTAATGGGAATTATGACGTCTCAAACCAATTTGAACGCTTCAGAGAAATACATGAAGAAAGCCATCGAATTGGGATTGAATATGGATCAAGATTTGGCTATGGCTAAATTGCAATTAGCAGGTATTTCCATGACAAAGCGCCGTAAAATTGAAGCGACAAAATTATTGAGTGAAGCGCAAAAATTGGATAAGCAAGGCATGTTGAAAGATCAAATCAAGATGATGAAAGAACAAATGAAACGCTTGTAAATTGAAGCAGATAAAATAAATAGAAACCACATGTTTAAGCGTGTGGTTTTTTTTTGGGGTTTGGTGAGGGGGTGGTGAGGGTTTGATGAGGGTTTGATGAGGGTTTGGTGAGTATTTGATGAGGGTTTGATGAGGGTTTGGTGAGTATTTGGTGAGGGTTTGGTGAATGTTTGGTGAATGTTTGGTGAGTGTTTGGTGAGTGTTTGGTGAGTGTTTGGTGAGTGTTTGGTGAGTGTTTGGTGAGTGTTTGGTGAGGGTTTGGTGAGGGGGGATGAAATTAGGTTAAGAGAGAGTTTTTAAAAAAGAAAAAAATCAACCAAGGAAAAAGCAAAAAAACAAAAAAACAAAAAACCAGTAAATCTATAAAAAGTTTTATATTTTTGATTTCTTAATGAAATATTAATAAGATGAAATTATATCTGTCGGTCATTTTACTTTTCTTAAGTATTGTTCAAGTTCAAGCACAATGTTTAGATAATAATAAGGTAAAAATAGGAGGAAGTTATCAAAGTGATTTATTTATAGATGCTTGTCCGTATTACAATTACTTTGTTGATGCTGAGAAGGCTTCAACGGGATATCACTATAGCAATCGACCGATAGCGTTAGTTCCACAGGGTTTTGATGCGGTCAAAAAAAATTTAGAAGATCTCTTGGTTACAAAGGTAGGGCAAGAGATGGCGAGTAAGTTGACGTTTAAGGGAGTTAGTATTAGCGCCTATGACAGTATTCGCAAATTTGAATCGCGCTATCCTGTGGTAGACATGAGTAAATGTTTGACAAAGTATTTCTTTTACTATGATTTTGAACCATCACCAGGAGTCAATTATTGTGTCGGAATTGCTTTAAACGATTACCAGCAGATTATTTCTCCTTTGCAATTGCCAGAAACACAAGAAAAATTAGCTCTAGATTATTCCTTAGACGTGTGTAAAATATTGCAAATAGCCAAAGAAACTGGAACGAAGTTTGAGCCTGTTGATTTTGTGTCTTTTGAATTTGATCCCGATAAGAAAGAGTTTTTTTGGGTAGTGCGTCAGCAAATTGTCAAGCCTAAAAAAGGAGTGAATGAATACAATCAAATATTAATAGAGGCGAGAGATGCGACACAAGTAGTATCGTATCGACGAACAGTTTATATTGAATAATGAGTTTTACTATACAAAATACAAGTTGGAATACAATCTTACAAAGTGAATTTGAGCAGCCGTATTTCAAAGTGCTAGAAGCTTTTGTAGCGAAAGAAAGAGCAACAAAAATCATTTATCCACCCCAAGAACAAGTATTTGCAGCTTTTGAGGCCTTAGATTTTAACGATGTCAAGGTCGTGATTTTAGGACAAGACCCGTATCACGGCGAATTTCAGGCTAATGGTTTAGCTTTTTCTGTGCATCAAGGAGTGAAGTTTCCGCCAAGTTTAAAGAATATCTTTAAGGAGTTAGAAGATGATTTAGGCATTAAGAATCTGCATAACGGCGATTTATCTCATTGGGCAAAACAAGGAGTATTGTTGTTGAATGCAACCTTAACAGTAGAGGGAGGTAAAGCAGGCTCTCACCAAAAGAAAGGATGGGAAACCTTTACGGATAAAGTGATTGAAGCAGTGGCTACACAAAGGGAACAGGTGGTTTTTGTTTTATGGGGGAGCTATGCCCAAAAGAAAGGGAAGATGATTGATCGTACGAAACATTTCGTGATAGAAACGGCTCATCCATCGCCTTTATCTGTTTATAGAGGATTTTATGGTAGTAAACCCTTTTCAAAAATCAATACATATTTAGAACAAGTAGGGCAAAAGCCTATCGATTGGAAAATTTAATGCAACCCATCATAAAAAAAACCTATCTGTCTTAGATAGGTTTTTTTGTTTTTATTTGGATGGAATTAAATCGCTTGTGTTTTAGTTCTTAGCCAAGAAGCTTCTTCTGTAGTTAATAGATCTTTCAAGCTGTTGTATACCCATTCATTATATTGGTTTAACCAATCAATATGGGTTTGTTCTAACCATTTTTTATCTACTAAATCCGTAGCAATATAACAAATTGTCAATGTTTCAAAATCCATGAAGTCTCCAAATTGATTGGAATCTAAGTCTTTTGCTAGTACTAAGTTTTCAATTCGAATTCCGTGTTTCCCTTCGCGGTACAATCCTGGTTCGATAGAGGTAATCATTCCTTTTTCAATCGCAATATCGGTGGCTGTAGGATTAAATACATGTGGTCCTTCATGCACATTTAAGAAGAAACCTACGCCATGCCCCGTACCATGCCCATAGTTTCTAAGCGTTGCCCAAATAGGTCTTCGTGTAATGGCATCAATTTGGTACCCACGAGTTCCTTTGGTATAGATAGCCATAGAACCTTCGATTGTTCCACGTAACACGATGGTATAGTCGTCTTTTTCCTCCTGTGTAGGTGTTCCTAAAGTAACCACACGTGTGATATCGGTAGTCCCGGTTTCATATTGACCTCCAGAATCTACTAATAATAAACCTTCTGGTTTTAGGGTGTAGTTGCTCTTTTCATCCGCAGAATAGTGCGGTAAAGCACCGTGATCTTTATAACCCGAGATGGTAGTAAAACTAATATCTTTAAAACCTGGTTGAGCAGCACGTAAACCAAGAAGGTGTTCCGCAATACTCAATTCCGTTAAGGTTTCCGTTGCAACATTTTCCTCAATCCACTTGAAAAATTTCGTCATGGCTACCCCATCATGAATCATCGCTTGACGTTCGTGTGCAATCTCTACCTCATTTTTTACTGCTTTTAACAGCGTAGAAGGATTCATATCTTCTTTGATGGTTACGGTAGTGGGTACACTGTCATAAGTAGCAAAGCAGGTGCGTTTTGGATCTAGTAAAATTGTACTTCCTGCAGGAATAGCTGTAATTGTTTGAGGCAAGCTGTTGTAAGGAGCAATAGATACACCAAAACTGCTTAACTCTTGTTTGGTTGTTTCATCCAGTTTAGTAGCGTCAATAAACAAAGTTGCTTTTTCTGCATCTAAATAAACAAAGCTCAAAGTCACAGGGTTACAAGGAACATCCGTTCCTCTAATATTCAATAGCCACGCAATATCATCTAACGAAGAAATGATGTGGCATGTTGCCCTTTTTTGTTTCAGTATAGCTCTGACTTTTACTAACTTATCTGCTGTACTTTCTCCTGTTGTAGAAACAGGTAAAGTATACGCTTTTTCAGTCGGTAAAGCAGGTCTATTGTTCCAAATTGATGTCAGTAAATCCACATGACCATTGATAGTGAAACCAATAGAGGCTAAGGTTGATTGAATAGCGTTAGCAACTGCTAAAGAAGCTAAGTTCCCATCAAAAGCCACTATGCCACCGTCCGTAAATTGATCTGCAATCCAGTTGACATATTCTGGCATGTGTTGCACGTTTAACTTCACCAATTCGAAACCACTGTTAGCCAATTGGTCATTCGCCTGAACGAAATAGCGTGAATCCGTCCACAAGCCAGCAAATTGTTGGGTAATAACTAAGGTACCCGCAGACCCTGTAAATCCAGAAGTCCAGGCAATACACTTGTAATATTCAGGTAAGTATTCACTAATATGCGGATCAGAAGAAGGAATAATATAGGCGTCTATATGTTGTTCTTTCATCTGAGCGCGTATAGCTGTTAGCTTTTCTATATGTGTCATAGTATTGAGTAATTTCAGTTAAAGGTACGAAATGCAATTTTTATACCGACTATAATTCATGCGTTTATTGTGAAAAATGCCTGTCTGAGGATAAGCTGTTTATTGAAACGACTTGATATTCGCTGGTTTTTTTCCTCTGTGTTTCCAGCGCTTATGTGTCCAAAAATAGTAAGCAGGTGCTTGGTGAATTTGCTTTTCCAATGCTTGTAAAAAGCGATTGGTCAATTCGTAATTTGGGATGTCCTTTGAGGTTTCCCCCTCTTCTAGAAGAGGAACGAAAGTCGCTTGATAATGCCCGCGTTTCACATAGTCTACTTTAAGGTAAAACGGAACCATATCAAACTTTTTACACAAGGCTTCTCCACCTGTGAAAACAGGAACTTCAATACCCATAAAATCTTGCCAATAGTTGGCGTTTCCAATCATAGGAGATTGGTCGCTAATAAAGGCATAAATGCCGTGATTGTTGTTTACCTCATTTTGGCGGATAATGCGAATAGTTTCTTTCATTTCGATCAAGCGTGTATTGAATCGCGTGCGTATTTTATAAAACAATTGATCAAAATATGGATTGCCAAGTTTTTTGTATACTGCATAGCCTTGGAAGCTGATGAATTTATCTAAAATAATTAGCCATTCCCAATTGGCGTAATGTGCACAGAAAAGCAGCGCGCTTTTCCCTTGTTTTTCAACGCCTAAGATGGTATCTAAATTGGTAAATTGAAAGCGGTTTTTTAGTTCTTTTTCAGGAATCGTAAAAGTTTTAATCATTTCCAAAAAGATATCACATAGGTGTTTATAGAACTGCTTAACGATTTCTTGTGTTTCCTCATCCGATAAATGAGGCATCGTTAACTTGATATTCGCCGTTACAGCTTTACGTCTGTATCGCACGATGTAAAAAAGCAATACAAAAAAGCAATCGGATACAAAGTAAAAGATTGGAAAAGGTAATTTAGAAATAAGCCATAAAATAGGATAGGCGATATAGTAAATGAGTAACTTCATTATTTTGGATTAATTTACTAGCAAAGATACTGGATTTAGACTATTTTTAGCCCGTAAATCAACACATAAATTCCACAATAGAAGGAGTTTTGAAAATTTAGACGATGGAAATAGCCCCTGCAATTTTAGTACTTTTGATTTTGTCCGGACTTGCAACCTACAAAGGATTACAAGATTACGCTTTTTTTGGAAAGTACAATTTCAATTTAGACCGTATTCGAAAAGGAGAAGTATATCGATTGCTTACTTCGGGTTTTTTACATGTGGATTGGATGCATTTTGCCTTTAATATGTTTACCCTTTATATGTTTGCAGGTATTGTTGTGGCGATTAGCGGTAGTTTTTATTTTTTGATTATCTATTTAGTAAGCATACTAATCGGTAATATATTAACGTATCAATTATATCACAAACGCAGTCAATACTTGGCTGTGGGAGCTTCTGGAGGAGTGACGGGAATTGTCTATGCCTCGATCTTGTTGTACCCTGATTTAAAGCTATATCTGTTTTTTATACCTATTGGAATTAAGGGCTATATTTTCGCCCTTGCTTATTTGTTGTACAGCTTGTATGGCATGAAAAAAAATAGAGATAATATTGGACATGCAGCCCATTTTGGTGGTGCTATTGGCGGATTGGTATTTACCTTAGTTCGATACCCCAGTCTTTTTCAAACGCAAACTTTCTTAATAGGACTCTTGTTGATTCCTCTTGTTTTACTTTTTGTTTTGGCTCAACGAAATAAATTGTGATTTTTTTTCTCACGAAGTGTTCAAGCTCTGCTTGTACCTTTATCTTAGTCTTGTTTGACAAACAGGAAGTAAGTATAAAATACGCATTGCTTAACGACAATTTTGCATTGATGCAGCGGTAGAATCGATTGCTTAGCGCTTTTTTTGATTTTTTCCTATCGAGCTTCAATAATTTCGAGCTCTTTATTGGATAGAAATAGGTCTACATTGTATGTTTTTTTGTTAAAAAAAACATAAAGTTGCTGTAGAAAATATTGATTTAGCGCGTATAAAAATTATTTTGAGGTTACGCTTCTTGATTTTTACTTGTATTGCAATTCTATAAAAGTCATATTTGAGAGATCTCTTTGTCTTATTTTCTCAAAATAGGATTTTTTTATTTCTTATTTAAGCTGTGTTTTTTTGTTGTAAATACTTGGTAATATAGTAGTTGTGTTCTGTTTTCATAATTTTAAATTAAAAAAAGTACTAATTTTGTCTTTGAAAAAGTAAAGTGTGTTTTAATAAAAAATTAATATGAAAAAGAAATTATCAACTTTCTTAGGTGGGATTTTTTTTGTTGCGCTAGTATTTCAGGGTATAAGTAGTTATGCACAAGAAATGCAAGGCACATTGGTCGTGATTCCTCAGGCTTCGAATCAGCTTAGCTATTCGCTAGTAGAGAGGCAAAAAGAAATTGATTTAGCTAAAATAAGAGCATTAAGCGAAAGAGACTTAGCTCATCTGTACGCAACAAGCTCCAATCGTTCACTGGATGAGAATCACAGCCGTACCATGACCAATGAAGTACAAAGAGCTTGTAGTGAGGTAGAACGTCAGTATACGGTTAATTTTGAATCGGTATCTGCCAGTTCTATATTAACTCTTTGGGATTTTGGTGATAATACGGAAGAAACAGTCATCCCTATTACAAGGTTCCAAACTTCGATGACGACTCCTTATACCTATACGACTCCAGGAACCTATACCATAGTAGTGCAGTTTGTTGATAGTTCGTTTAATCCTACCAGTGATCCAACTCAGAGAATTCAAGTCATGGTGGAGGTTTGTTTACCACCAGCTGCTCCAGGAATACCTGTGAATCCAAATGTTCACTTAATCAATCAACAATAGGAAAATAACTATAATGGGATCTTCCTTTGTTTCTCTTTTTGATGGTGAATGGGGTAGAAGTACATTTTACTATCAGAATAAATAGACCAAGAAAACAAACAACACTTGTAAAAGTGAAAAGTTAGGAGCCCAGAATTGACTTCAGGTAGTATGACCGCTACGACAGGGAGTTTCCGCTTATGTCGAGTAGCGTTGGTCGTTGTTTAAGCCTTTAAAGCTCTGTATAAGTTAATGAATTGTTTTCCCTTACCCATCTGATTGATCCCATAAAATTTAGTGTATATACGCTTAGAACTGGATTTGCTCCACATGTATGCTGTTCTTAGGCGAGTGAATAATTTTAACGCTAATAGGGAAGGTAGTTTGGACTTAATTGGGAATAAGTACTACCAAGATAATCTATTGGGTTTAATAGTTGCTCCATATAAAAAGAAGCTATTAACCATTCACAGTAGTAACAAAGCGGAGGTACCGTGCACAACATCCATCCATATTTTAGGTCCTTTCTCAATGTGTACGTCGTGGTTCGTAAAGGACAAGAAAGAAATTAAACATAACCGATAACAAATAATAATGATGCAATTAGTTAGAAATCTATATTTAGTTTTAGCCCTTGTAGTATTAGGAGGGAGCTCTATGCAGATAAAAGCACAGGTAACGATTGGCTCGAATGCTCAACCCAATCGAGCAGCCCTTTTAGATATTAAGGATAAAGAAATGCCTGGAATAAATAATGAAACGGCTACAACAGGTGGTTTGTTGTTACCACGAGTATCACTCGTTAATTCCACAACCCTTGAACCTTTTGTTGCACTCACAGATGCCAACTGGGTTAATGCGAGTACGAGTAAAATAAAAGAAAAACACGTGGGATTACAAGTATATAATTTAAGTACCTCAAATGACTTTGTAAGAGGAATATACGTTTGGAATGGAACCCATTGGCAAAAACAAGATAAGGCTGTGGATGCCTATCCACAAGAAGAAAACTTCTTTTTCTATTTGCCTTCTTTTAATATTGATATTGAAGTGGGAACCAATCAAGAAATTGATTTATATGACGTGTATGAAAAACAATTTACACGTGACTTGAATGAAAACTTTGTGTCTAATTCAAATTTTACATTACCTATTTTACCGCTAGTGGGGGCGGAAGATCGCTTGTACCGAAGAGATGAGCTAGATTATGTCCTAACCAATTATGATGAAACTATTATAGATGCGACTACCATAGCAATTTCCAATGATGGTAAATTGACTTTTGATGTTATTAGTACAGACACGTCTGAAAAATCATATTTCAATATTTTATTTGTTATCAAAAAACAGCAATAAAATATTGCTAAGGAATTAGCCGAATTAAGTTAATAGAGCTTTCATCGTAATAAATTAACAATACGGTGATCTTGAAATTTTTTAAGACCTATGAAAATAATTTTACAATTACTCCTTTGCAGTATGGCAGTTGGAGCAAATGCACAAGATTATACAACCACTAAACATGAAGAAAACTCGGTAACGAAATCGAGTATCTCCCCTATGCTTTCAGCAAGTCGAATAGAAAAACAAAAAGAATTAGAGCTCGCAAAATTAATTGCTTTAGATCCAGCAATGTACGAAAATGTATATGATGAATTACCTGATCGTACAAGTAGTAATGGGATTCAAGGAAGAACGATGACTTTAAATCTGCAAAAAGCATGCAGAGGTATAGAAAAAGAATACGAAATAAGAATGCATGGTATCGAGTTAGAAGTATTGAATGCACGTTGGGATTTTGGTAATGGATATAGTCATATGGATGATATTCCTGAGTATGCGGGCTATGCTACAACAAACTATACCTATATGAGACCTGGGCACTATTTTATAACAATAAGTTTTTATGATGGACAGATGCGCCCAGTGAATGTGCCTAATAAAACGATAGAAGTAATGGTGGAAGAGTGTACAACTGGTTCAGATCCTCAGATTGTTGTGAACCCTAATATTCACACAACAATTTTATAATAAAAGACAAAAAAAGAATGAATAAAATCTATCGATATAGTAGTGTTGTTTTTCTTGTAGTAAGTAGCATGGCTTATGCTACAAACGGGGATATACCAGTGAAAATAGAACAAGGAGTTCGTACTACAGTGACACAGGAGGGAGTAGTGGATGCTAAAGCTGAACATGCTGGACAAATTACTGAAGAAGAAAATTCAGATTCAAAGAAGAAAAACAAAACACGAACGAGTATAGTAGAATATAGCGAAGAGGATACAGTGTTGCATCAAGTAATAGAGGAAAATGTACCAGCTGTACTTGCTTCAACACCCATACCGTTCAATGACGATCTGCTCGTACTTTGTGTTGGTGAGGAAGCGACCTATACCATTTCAACGACAGAATCGAGAGTTCTTGTTGATTTTGACGATGGCTCTCAACCAACTCTCATCAATTTAAGAGATGGAATAAAAATTTTATTTAAGAAGCCAGGAAATTATTATGTCATGATGACGCCCATGAATACTTCAGGTCAACTTATAGAATATCAAAAAAAAGCAGTCTATACAACAGTATATCGTTGCTATTTGCCTGTAAATCACAATTTGAAAAATGTAGAATAGTATGAGCTTAAATAAAACAAAAAGAAAGATGAAAAAATATAAAGGATTTTTATTTTGTTTATCTTTTTTGATGGTGAATTTAGTGCAAGCACAAGTTACCATCGGAACAGACAAACCTAGTGAACAAGCAGCGCTTTTAGATGTGAAAAGCCAAGAACCGACTTCGGATAATATAACTTCTACGACAGGGGGAGTGCTTTTACCTCGAGTACAATTGGTCGATGTGGAAACACTAGAACCTTTTATCCATACCACCGATGCAGCATGGATTGATGCAACAAGTAAAGAAACACTTTCTAAAGAACACACTGGATTAGAAGTGTATAATCTAACGGATAATACTAGTTTTAAACCAGGTAGTTATGTTTGGAATGGAAAGCAATGGGAATCGTTGTTTAAACCTTTGAAACCCCGTGTAAATCACCGAATTGTTTTCCCTATGCCTGCCTTTAATTTGCCTTTAATAGATCCAGAAGATCCAGATAATATGCGTTTAAAAGTGGATTTACACCAAATGTATATGTCTAATAGAAGGGTTAATCATTTTAGAACGAATATGGAGGATGTAACAACCTTTATTGTAAATAATTATTACAGAGCTAATCAATTGGATTATGTGGTTACCCATTATGATAAAGCAATAATTACTATTCACGGTATTGATAATGATGGTGTTATGGATTATACCGTGCACAATGTTAATCCAGACGCTACGGCCTTCCTCAATATATATTTGGTCGTTCATAAAGGACAAGAAAGAAATTAAGCATAACCGATAACAAATGATAATGATGCAATTAATTAGAAATCTATATTTAGTTTTCACCCTCTTACTAGTAGGTGGAACCGCTATACAGGTTAAAGCACAAGTGACAATTGGCTCGAGTGCTCAACCGAATCGAGCAGCCCTTTTAGATATTAAAGATAAAGAAACACCTGGAATAAATAATGAAACGGCTACAACAGGAGGTTTATTGTTACCGCGAGTATTACTTGTTAATTCTACAACCCTTGAACCTTTTATTCCGCTAACAGATGCCGATTGGGTTAATGCGAGTACCAGTAAAATAAAAGAAAAACATGTAGGATTGCAAGTGTATAATTTAAGTACATCAAATGATTTTGTACAAGGAGTGTATGTTTGGAATGGTACAACGTGGGAAACACAGGAACAAGCCAATCAAAATTTTGAACAAAAGGTAAATTATTTTTTCTATTTGCCTTCTTTCACTATTGAAGTTGAAATGGGAAACAATCGAGAAATTGATTTATATGCAGAATATGAAAAACAATTTACGCGTAGCTTAAATACAAAGTTTGTTTCCAATTCCAATTATACTGCTGATGTATTACCAAAGGCTGGAACAGACCGCTTATATCGTCGCGATGAATTATATTATGTGATTACCGATTTTGATAGTGATGTTATTGACTATCTCACACTTCAACTTACGGATGATGGGAAGTTTATTTATGACGTTATCGGTACTGCTACGATGAAAAAGTCGTATATGAATGTATTTTTTGTCGTTAAAAGATAAAAAAGGAAAGAAGTATACGCCATAAAAAACAAAGAGGAAGACCTAAAAGACAATTTCCTTTTTGGAGTTTATAGGACTTGTTTTTTATATTAAACTTACGTTAATGTAAAGAGAGAACGAATTTTAATAAAATGAATCAATATATTTGTTTGTAAAGTTAAAAAACAATCAGATGAAAAAGAGTATCGTTCTAGCAAGTGCAGTTGTCGCGATGAGTGCATCAACCTATGCACAAAATACCCCAGGTAGTAATATACCTCAAATTCAAGTACAAGGAGAAGGTAAGGTGAATGCAATACCTGATCAAGTAATTGTTCGTTTGGGGATTGAAAATAAAGGAAAAACAGCAGATGAAGTCAAAAAAACAAATGATGCCATTGTCTCAAGTGTGTTGAAATATTTAAAAGACACTAAAATACCAGAAAAAAATATTCAAACCCAACGAGTAAGCTTTTATTCGTATAAAGATTATACCGATAAAAAAGACTATTATCAAGCGAGTCAGACTATTACACTTACAATAGAAGATTTGTCGAAGTACGAAACAATTATTGCAGGTGTAATGGCAAAAGGAGTTAATCGCATTGATGGAGTAGAATATAAGTCCTCTCAATTGGCTATGTATCAAACAGAAGCTCGAAAACTAGCTGTACAAGAAGCGAAGAAAAAAGCAGAAGATTATGCTGGAGCTTTAGGACAAACCGTAGGTAAAGTATTAGTGGTTACTGATGGAGGTGGATCAATGCCACCTCCTGTATTCAGACCAATGTATGCTTTAAAATCAACGGCTGCTGATGCTGAAATGGATCAAACATTAGCCGCAGGCGAAATAGAAATAAATACTTCTGTTTCAATTAGTTTTGAATTAAAATAAGAAATAATTTCCCATAAAACACCTTGCCCATCAAGGTGTTTTATGTTTTTTACCCGAAAGGATTCTTTACTCTTTCGATTTCATTTAGTCTCACTGCTTAGTAGGGACTCGTTTTCACTGCAACGGATACACAACTTTCAAATTTGAAATGATTGAGGAGGTACTCGCCTTTTTTATGTGTATTTTGTCTGAAGTAGTCCTATTTCTTTCTTTTATGGACTAGTTATTATTCAAAAAAAATAAGTGTAATCAATTTCTCACATTTCGAGATTTTCGAAAGAAAGTTTGAGGTGTATGAATATGAATATCACAATACGAGAAGAGATTAGGTAAAAACACTTCCTTTCTAGGGTTTTTAGATTGATTTTAAATTAATTTTTTGCTATTTTTTTACTAAAAAGTATTTAATTATTAAATATTATTTTGGTAAATATTTGTTTAATAGTAAAAATTTTACTGATGTTACATTTTGTTTGCGAATTGTTTAAATTTGTTTGTTTCGCTAAAAAAGTGAGAACAACTAGTTGGTTAAGCCTTTGAGATTGCTCTAAGAGGTTGCTATTACTGCGTTGGGAATTCTCAATTTAGAAAAAAAAATCTCCCTTAGTCCTGTGAAAAAAAAAGGTGTGCTTGTTTTTCACATACATTTCGCGAATTAAGCTTTCTTTTTATAGTTTAAATTATAGTAAAAAGGCTTATTTGTGTGTATAGTTAATTTTTATTTCTTAAATAAAAGTTAAATATAAAAATCAAATATAAAATTTAATTTACTGATTATAAGCCTTTTATATTTTGTTAGGTTGCTTTTTTATGGTTTTTTTAGTTTAAAAATAAAGGATGCGATTTTTTTGGCAAGATAGTTGAATATTAGAGAATAGAACAAGATTCTCTTTTGTGTAAAAAGAAAAAAAAGAGAAGAAAAAAGAAAAAAGTTATGTTACAAGCAAATGAAGTAATTAAGAGATTAAAGCAATTACTCGGATACAAAAATGATTTAGAGTTAGCTAATTTATTGGGAATTAAACCCAATACGCTTTCTTCTTGGAAAGTAAGAGAAACTTTACGTTATGATAAAATCATTGAGATATGTAAAAAACACAAAATTGATTTAAATGATTTGTTTTTAGCACATCCTAACTCTGTATTAAATGTTGATTTAGAAGACAGAAGGGTAAAAATGATTTCAGTAGATCATCATATAGAATATTTTCTAAATGCTGAAAAATGTTGTGGTACTTCACCGAGTTGTGTTTTTCCAACAGAAGAAGAAATAGATATGGCTTTCCAAATTGGCGTTGAGAATATGTATCCAACAATTAAGGTGAGTTCCTATGTTTTAACAAAAAAAATCGATTTAAAGGAGATTAAACCTTGGCATATTTATTTGCTAGTTGTAGAAGGTAAAGGAATTTTATGCTACCGTTTCAAACGTTATACGGTAGAAGGTGAATTACTTTTTGTTAGTGATAATCCTGCCTTTGATACGTTTACGGTAAGTCCGAAAGATATTCGAGAAATTTTTTGCATTCGAGGGGCTTTCTTACCTAATATTAAAAATTTAACCGATTATTAGGAGTACTACGTGCACAAGCATCCGTGTATCTATACTATAGGATGGGTAGTAGGATGTTTGTGTGAACAAAGGAAATTGTCTTTTTGCTAGACGTAGCAAAATAAATCTTCCTTTCTCTTTTCTCACCGCAATGAACACTACATAATACTGTAAAACAAGGAGTCTAAATTCAGAAATGATCTTTTTTTATTATAAATACCTGAAAAATAGATTTGATTTTCCTCTCCATTCGTCTGAAAAAGATTGTTTTACTTCAAATTTTGGCTCAAGCTGACGTTTATTTTGAAAAAAACGAAAAAGTTTGAGTCTAAATCTAAAAAAGAGGGTTGAGAAAAATTTAATTTTTTTTCACAGAAAAAAATCTGCATTTCGAGATTGTTTTAATTCTTAGCATCACAATTGGTTTACCATATTCTAAAGGGTAGAATTTCTCCAGGTAGAAAGGTGAAAATATGCGAATTTTTAAACTAAATCGATTTTTGATTTAATTTCTAATTTAATATAAATACTTAAATAATTTCTTACAAAATTTACTATTTAGTATTATTATCTATAATAATTATACTATGTTATTAAATATAATTCAATCGTTGTATTTTTGTGTAGTAAAATTTTAAGAATTGTATAATTCAAAAAGGATATGATAAAAAGAATAATTCCATTAGTAGCACTTGTTTTAAGTGGGTCAGCCATGGCGCAAATAGGTATAGGAACCAAAAAGGCAGCTAATGCTGCACAATTAGATGTGGTAGCGTCTGATAAAGGGATTCTTTTACCGAGAATTGAATTGAACGGAATCCAAGATCGCTCTGCAATCAAAGGAGATTTGGTAGAGAGTTTATTACTCTATCACATTGGAAATGCAGCTTTAGAAGCGGGATTTTATTATTGGAAAGATAATGCTTGGACTCCATTACTCTCTGGAGATACCTTTGTGGATAGAAAGAATAATGTCTTTACAATTGGTGCAAATCCAACCAAAAATGGAGAAGAATCGCTAATTATTACAGATACAGAAAATCACAGTGTCTATTTAGCGATAGCAGATATTGCTAATAACAGTACATTTGTCACAAACTTAATAGATAACCAAGAATTCATTACAAAACTTGGAGATAACATTGATTTTGTTAATCACATTACCAATAACAACGAGTTCATTGAGAATATCATCAATAAATTAACGAAGAAATACGGAAATGTAAACTACGATCCAATAAATAATTCATTCTTCTATTACGATGAAAATGGTACAAAACAAGAGATCGATTGGTCAGCGTTAAACACGGTAAACGTAAGTTTTACGTTGGTTAATGATCATTTAATCGTAACGGATTCAGAAGGAAATTCAGTTTCTTTAGCGGTAACGGAAATTGCCAACAACAAAACCTTTGTTGAAAATATCGCCATGAACCAAGACTTCATTACGAAGTTAGGAGATAACATTGAGTTTGTTAACCACATTACTAATAATGAAGAGTTCATCGAGAACATCATCAATAAATTAACGAAGAAATACGGAAACGTAAACTACGATCCAATAAATAATTCGTTTTTCTACTACGATGAAAATGAAGAAAAGCAAGAGATTGATTGGGCTGCATTAAACACGGTAAACGTGAGCTTTACGTTGGAAAATGATCATTTAATCGTAACGGATTCAGAAGGAAATTCAGTTTCTTTAGCGGTAACGGAAATTGCCAACAACAAAACCTTTGTTGAAAATATCGCCATGAACCAGGACTTCATTACGAAGTTAGGAGATAACATTGAATTTGTTAATCACATTACCAATAACAACGAGTTCATCGAAAACATCATTAATAAATTAACGAAGAAATACGGAAACGTAAACTACGATCCAATAAATAATTCGTTTTTCTACTACGATGAAAATGAAGAAAAGCAAGAGATTGATTGGGCTGCATTAAACACGGTAAACGTGAGCTTTACATTGGCTAATGATCATTTAATCGTAACGGATTCAGAAGGAAATTCAGTTTCTTTAGCGGTAACGGAAATTGCCAACAACAAAACTTTTGTTGAGAATATTGCGATGAACCAAGACTTCATTACGAAGTTAGGAGATAACATTGAGTTTGTTAACCAGATTACTAATAATGAAGAGTTCATCGAGAACATCATCAATAAATTAACGAAGAAATACGGAAACGTAAACTACGATTCAGTAAACAATACGTTCTTCTACTACGATGAAAATGAAGAAAAGCAAGAGATTGACTGGTCAGCGTTAAACACGGTAAACGTGAGCTTTACGTTGGAAAATGATCAATTGGTTGTGACAGATTCAAACAACAACAGTGTTTCTTTAGCGGTTACAGAAATTGCAAACAACAAAACTTTTGTTGAGAATATTGCGATGAACCAAGACTTCATTACGAAGTTAGGAGATAACATTGAGTTTGTTAACCACATTACTAATAATGAAGAGTTCATCGAGAACATCATCAATAAATTAACGAAGAAGTACGGAAACGTAAACTACGATTCAGTAAACAATACGTTCTTCTACTACGATGAAAATGAAGAAAAGCAAGAGATTGACTGGTCAGCGTTAAACACGGTAAACGTGAGCTTTACGTTGGAAAATGATCAATTGGTTGTGACAGATTCAAACAAC
>NZ_JBKFDO010000006.1:0-206251 GCF_046557355.1 Myroides sp. DW712 | reverse complement strand
TTTCCACAGCAGGTGAAATCGAAAGTATGGCATTGTCATGCACTTGAAAAGAAACAAGAGCTATCCCTTGAATCGGGCGATGATCTTCCAACACTTCTACTTGGTAGGTATTGGCATTGACAGAAGGGAATACGGCCTGTAAACAACAGCCTTTCTGTTGAAAAGGATGTGCTCCTGTAGCGGTGAAAATCATCGCCGTTTGATGCGATTGACAGCCTTTTGTACCCCGTACAACAAAGCGCAAGCGCTTTAGTTGGGTGGGAGGCACTTTAACCGTGCTGTGCAAGGTAATTACCACCGAATCACCTACCACCCAAATCAACTTAGGCGGTTGATTGATCGTTAAACTGGTAAAAGATAGCGTGTCAACCACTTCAATGGCGTAGTAAAACCCGCTGTAGTACGTCTTGGTGACCTGATCCTTAGGCGTTCGAGCCGCGGAAATTAAGTAAAGCCCCATTTGGGAGGGTTCCCAACTAAAGGCTCTATGCGTGGTGGGATGTGCCTGATACGATGTGGTTTCAGGCGTCGTTTCCAAGTGGATGGTTTGACCAGTTTGGGCTTTTTCTTTCGTTGTTTCATCTGCACATAACTCGGTGACACTCCAGCTGATGTAGTGCTGGTCTTCTCCAATAGGTGTCGTGGCTCTAAACAGGAATTCATCCCCTAAAAGCAGGCGTAAAGCACGTGGATTTTCTTCGCTCATCTCTCCCCAATACAGCAAATCCAAATTGACGAGCTGGAGCGTATTGACATTGGAAACATAAGTAAGAGCTTGAGAAGCTGCTGCTTCATTCACCTCTTCTGTTGATTCAACCCAAACAGTTGTAGCTTCTGCCTGCTGAATTGGTTCTTCTGCTTTATCCATATCCTCTTCCACCGTGACAACCTGACCGTGGTCGTGAATCGAAATGGTACCGCCTAGTACACATTGAAGTGTACCACTTTCGGTGAGGATATCGCGAGTGCCAATAGAGGGAAAATGAGCGTTGTCTTCCACCTTCCAAAAACCAAGCGGCTGGTACACACAGCTTTTGTCGTAGCCTTTTTTGTACTTACAGGTTTTGAAAGGCGCTATCCCTTCGACAAATTGAGTGTCTTCTATAGTTGCGATCAACTTATCGACCGCATTAGCGTAGTACTTGGTATGTGTAGTAATCTGCAATGCAGCAAACAATGTTGGATTTCCCGTACAGTTACAGGTCGCACCAGAACAGACGATAAACTCGGAACTAGGTAGGGAGGATTGCTTTTTCATGCGCTGTAATGGAATTGCTTTTTTATAGTAACTTGACTCTCTTATTGCTAATTGTTTCTATCTCCTTATTGGATAGAAATTTAAAATTGTCGGTAGTAGCTTCCATCTGTCCAATTTCACAGGTCAGTTGATAGTGTTGGGTTTGATACGTGGCAGTATAAACGATGGATGTCGCGCTATCTCTAGCGGTTACAGTATAGTGTTTCCCAGCCTTGATATCTACGTTTTCTTGCGCCTCTAGAAAGAAATGTTGTTGCGCAAAGGCGTGAATGTTTTGACTCGCTTGTAAATGAATATTCTTAGCGCTAAAAATCAAATTTTCTGGCGCTGTCAGTAAGATGTCTTTGGCTTTCGTATCAAGGGTAAAATGATTGCCTGCAGCATCAAATAATTCAATGGATTCCTCTTCTGTAAATTGAAGCGTATGACCGCTGCGGGTGCGTATACTTTTGATTTGGTTTTCTTGGCCACCGCCAGTTCCCTTTGATCCATTGAATAAGCTACCCAAGACAAAAGGTCGATCGGGGTGATTGCCTATAAAGCTCACCATGACCTGATCTCCTTCTTCGGGAATAAAGACCATCCCTCGATTGGTAGGGACTTGTTGGCTACTACCTGCGTGATGGCTCAGTAGTTGAATAAATGGTGTACACTGATTCTTGTGTTGCCAATCCAATTGCACTTGAACGCGTCCTTTACCTTGGGGATCCTTATTGCTGATGACAATGCCTAGTTGCTGTTCAGCCACTACTGGTTTGGCTTTGGCTTGTGGAAGGTACTCCGTTTGTGCATCAACCGCCTGAAATTGACCTTGGTACTGCCCCAAGGCATCTACTTGATGGTGAATCTCCGTGATGAGTAAGGTGGTAAAATAACGCCCTGTCTTTTTATCTGGTTGGAGCATCTGTATTTCTACCCTACAACCAGGGTATAAAAAGGGAATCGTCGTACTTCCTGTAGTGACAAAGACGTGAATTCCTTCTCGACCAATAAGCCCTTTTTGGGCGTATTCTACCTCTTGATGTGTCTGGGCATTTACGGGGGCTTGCTGTAGGGAAGGAGCAGTAAATGTTTGTTCGGATTGCCTATAGGATGATTGAGCTAAGCTACCCTTGAGGTTTAATCGCGTATCACCACTAGCATAGAGTTTCTCATCATTTGCACTGTTGTAATCATACAAAAGGCGCTGAACATGACGGGCTTGTAGGTGAATTTCTAGCTGACTTACATCTCGTCCATAACGCAATACAATAGGGCTCTCCCCAGAGGGAATCTTGCCAAAGTGAAGTATTTCTCCATCGTAAAAAAAATGCTCTCCTTGTGCATCTGCTAAACGCATGAGGAAATTATAGGAGGTTTCATTGTATTGACAGCTGTAAGCTAATCGCCTAGGACGAGTCAGTTGAATGCTAGATTTGTACCGCGCTTGTTGATGGTAGCTTTGATCAAGTAGTTGTTGAACAATGAGCTGTAAAGGCTCCGGACTTTGGCCGCCAAAGCTCTGTAGATTGGGTGCTTGGTCTAGGAGTATAGTTGGGCTATACCCTTTGAGAATGAGATACCCCTGACTCCCGTGTGCTTGTTCAAAAGAAACAGTTGTGATTACTCCTGTAAAATGACGTTCAGGTTTATCTTCTTTGTTTTTATAGCGTATAGCAACCAAAAGGCGTTTGCCTACTAGTTTTTGAGATTCTTCCATTTCGTAGGTTTCCTTTCCCCTCAAACAATCATGGCTAAAAGAAGCGGTAAACTCGTGATGCGTTTGGGAACTCTGTTTGAGTTCAAAATCGCGATAGTGTAGTAGTGGTTGTCCTTCAACAACAAAGCTAAGGTCAACCAAATGGTTGATTCCTGATATATACTGTTGCGTTATAGCAAGTGCATTGTTTGGAACAGACGAATCAAAATAAGACTCTTCGACAGGAAGATTAGAGGTGTCACGTTGTGAAAAATTAGACATACTTTCTTTTTTTGTTGGTTTGGAAATAGGGATGAGACCGCATAATCATGTGATTATTTTGACTTGAATCTCAGTTGCAATTTAATGGATTGTAATTACATTTTAATTAAATATTTTTGTATTATTTCAAATAATATGTATTAAAATATATGATTTTGTAATTATTATTTATAAAAACAAACATAAAGTAGGACTAATGTTCTCTTTTTATTATTGAATAATTTGAATTTCAAAGCATCTTAATCTATCATATAGGTATGGCGTTGCCCGTATTTTTTGTATTTTTGTCCGCATGAAGCGCCTTCTCCTTTTTTTTGTTGTTTCTTTTTGTTTGGCCTGTTCCCAAAAAACGGAGCAGTTACCTTATTTAGGTCATCCTACAATAGAAACAGCACCAAATGGAGCGTCAAAAGAAAAACAGTATCAGATTCCTTCTTTTTCCTTGATTAATCAGGATAGTTTAGTCGTGTCAAACGAAACGTTAGCAGGAAAAATTTACATTGCCGATTTTATTTTTCTACAATGTCCAACGATTTGTCCGAAGATGAATGTAGAAATGAAAAGAGTCTATGATCAATATCAAACAGAAGAAAGTGTTGTGTTTGTTTCACATACGATTGATCCAAAAAATGATTCGATTCCTGTGTTAAAAGCCTATAGTGAATCACTAGGTGTAAAGACACCTAAATGGCAGTTTTTACATGGGGAGGAAACAACAATACATCAATTGGCACAAGGATACTTTATGCAAGCCTATCAGGAGAATAAAGCACCTGGAGGGTATGCACATAGTGGTGGTTTTTTGTTGATTGATGGTAAACAGCACATTCGCGGTGTCTACGACGGAACGAGTACCACAGATGTTAATCGATTAATTCAGGATATAAACCTCTTATTGAAGGAACAGATATAGAAATGAAAAAACAGCTTTTACTGCTCTTATTGCTTTCTTTTATCTACCAAAATACCTCGAGTTTTTGGATCCTAACCTCATTTTATATCAATCAAACCTACATTGCCGAGAATATTTGCATCAATCGTTTTGATGCGATTCCCATGTGTTATGGAAGTTGTTACCTCCAAAGTGAGCTATCTGAAGATTCAGATAAAAAGATGGATTTTCCCTTGTTGAAAACCAAAGAAATACAACCTTTATTTAGTCAATCTTGGGCTTATGAATACGAGATTGTGCCTCGTATTCCCTTAGAAAATATACCGTATCCAAGTTATGTCAATCCCTTGGAAATTATTCCTTTTGTATCTGCTGTTTTTCAACCTCCCGAACGGGCGTAAGGCCTTGAAATACATTGTCTTTGATAGCTAATACTCGAGTGTGTTTGACTATGGTGAAGACAGGGGGAATGAAGTTTAACTAAAAAAACAGCAAGATGCAAGCGATAAAAGTACCCGTTTGCACAATTGGCTTATTTAATACTGCGCATGATCTTTGGATGGATGATCTCGACGGATTAGTACAAAAGTATCCCGTATTATCCACCCCTCATACCAATGCTTTTTACTTGATTTTATGTATCGAGAAAGGAGATGGGGAGCTCGTTGTAGACCAAAATAAGATGCGCCTTGCGTCAAAGCAAGTATGGATTGTTAAGCCCAATTGTATCAACACCATTCATTTAGAAGAAGGAACAACTGGAACAATAATCGGTTTTACCACAGAATTCTTCTCGTTGCGTTATAATACGAACGTTTTACACCAATTTTCCTATTTAAATGAGGGAAATCAAACCGTTTTTTACTTGCCTCAGGATAAAGTAAAAAGCCTAAAATTCTTAGTAGGACAGATGTTGGATGAATTCCGAATGAAGCAAAAAGCATCTCAAAAGGTATTGCGTTCCTATTTGAATATTTTGCTCATTGAATTCGACCGACTACATATTCCCCTACAAGTGGTCAATATACACAATGCGGTTCATGAAAAAATACAGAAGTACCAAGCCCTGATAGAACAGCATTTTAAGACTCATAAGATGCCCTCAGACTATGCAGATATGTTGCATATCAGCACCAATTACCTCAATAAAATTTGCCGAAATAGACTCGGTCAAACCTCGGGGAATTTAATTAAGCAACATATTATATTGGAGGCAAAACGCTTGTTGAGCTATACGACAGATTCAATTAGTGAAATTGCCAATGAATTGGGATTTGAACATGCGTCTTATTTTGTGACTATTTTTAAAAAGGCAACGAGTCAGACCCCAGAACAATATCGAAAAAGTCAATGGATTTCTTAAGGCACGAAGATAGAGTAGTAAAAAAGAGAACATGAAAAAAGCTTTCATTTTGTTAAATGTATCAAGGATTCATTTCGAAATGAGTACCTTTAGTTTTTATAAAGTAAAAAAATATGATGATTAAGCGTTTGCTATTGCTTTTTTGTTTTTTCGGGAGTTTACTAGGTGTACAAGCACAAGATCGTGTCGATCAAGTAATGGAAATCTTTGTAGAGGATTACAATACTAGTAACTACGATAAATTTTACCATCGTTTTTCAGAATCGTTACAAAGCCGGGTGCCTTTTAATACCGTAGAGGCCTTTTTTGATGAGATGAAGCAAAATTTGGGATCGATTGTAAAAATGGAATATTATGGTGTAAACGACGATCAGACGCCCTTGTTTAAGACACAATTTGAAAAAGATACCGCTATCGTCAATTTTGCCTTTGACGAAGAAGCCAATATTGTGGGATTTCGAATCCTAGATTATGTCAATCAGGATGATTTACGCCAAGGCTTAGCAGAAAAAACACTGGAAGATATTATTTTAGATAATGCCTCTTTTTTACCAGAGCAAGGAGAACTCGCCTTGGCTATCATCAAAGATAATCAGGTACATTACTATGGTTTGAAAAAGAAATCCAGTGTGCTTCGAGATGTAGATAACAAAAGGGGGTTATTTGCTTTGGGAACGTTTACCTCCATTTTTACCAATACGATGTTAGCACAGGCGGATGTAGAAGGAAAAGTAAAGCTTTGGGAGGAGATTAATACCTTTTATCCCCAACCCTTTAAAGATACGCTCTCCTTTTCGTTTTCATCCTTGGCTAATGGTAGCGCGATGTTGCCTTTCTTTCCTAAAATTACTTTAGTTCGGGACGATTTAGTTTCAAAGAAGAATAACAAAAGAAACAAAGGCTTACCCTTTGGAAATGCCTCTATAGCAAATTATTTAGCGAATGATATTGAACTAGATACCTTAAAGGTCAGAGGGCGTTTTTCTATTTTTGGCAGTAGTGTGTTAGGTGATGCTTTGTCTCGTGTCTATCAAAAACCTTATGCGGAATTGTTTCAAACGAAAATCATTAATCGCTATCAACTGTCCTCTACCTATTTAATAAAGCCCAAGCGTGTCAAAGTAGTGGGTTCCTTTGGTAAAGTTGATTTAGGCTTAAATAACAAAGCCAATTATATGGATATCTTTCTACCTTCTACCCAAGGGTATTCAACCGTAGAGGATTTGACAACCTATATTCAGTCGTATTTTGATCCGCAATATCCCGAATTGACCTTGATGCAAAAACCGACCTATATGATTACGCCTGATGATTGGATTAGTCTGGGCTGGCGATTGAATTTCTTTGGTCCACAAGAGTCCTTGTATTTTCATAGGGGAATTGATGTTGCTTACTCTAATTTCATCAGTTTTAGCCCAGAGCGAAAAGAAGGGATAATCGTACTGGCGAATAGTTCTTCAGATGATATGATGCAACTGGTGGAAAACTTGAGCTTTCAGCTCTGGTCCAAACTAGTCTTAGAAGATAAAGAATAAATAAAAGAGGATAACAACGAAACGTTATCCTCTTTTGTTTTTTTTGCGAAGAAGGTGAAGGAGCGCATGCTTCTCGATTTTATTTTGTTAGTCAACTCCATTGTCAATATAGACAATACAGCTGGGATGAAAATCTTTGCTGTTTATGCTTATTTTCTTGTGTCTGTTTATTGCCTTAAAATAAGTTAGTTCAGCAACCATAAAAGTAAAAGTAGCTGTTGAAGGCAGGGATGTTTCCCAAATTTGTTCAGCTACCTTTTCGTTTTTGGTGAAGCGAATGGAAAATGTCTCTGTGGGGGTATTAATACCTAAAGGAAAGGCGAGAGGTATCAAGGTGAATTCTAGCTGAGCTTCTGAAGGATGCGCGGGAAAAATAAAGGAATCAGAAGCTTGAAAAGCGTCGAGTTGCAACACTGTTTTATTGTTCCCTACGGTTTTTGCCAGAAGGGGTAAGGTGCAGAAGGTGGCAAACGGACTGTTTGCATTTAAATCAAAGCCAACGAGTCCTTGTAAGGATGTGTTGAGAAATGTGCGTTGATCTATAGGAATCTGCGTGTTTTTGTTGAATAATTTTAGCATTGTAGCCGTCAAGCGACGAGAAAAGTTAGGATCGTGATTTTTGTATAGAACTTCACCAATCGCCAATCGAATCGTTTTGCAGTGTCTCGAAACATACCCAAAGGCAGTTGCTGCTTTTTTGGTATTTGCCGTTTGTTTTGGTTTGACCCCTCTGCTTTGGACAATGTTAACCCCATGCAGCACACGTGTACTTACAGCACCGATGATGCCTCTCATATTTCCTTTTGAATCTACTTTCGCCATTGTTTTCATTTTTATTTTAGTAATAGGATGCTTTCTTGTATAAGTCAGTAGAGTGAAACGTTTGTGTATCCATAGTGTGTCTATAAAAAAATGGAGTTTTACTGGACTTACTATGGACGCACTATGGAGTCACTATGGAGTCATCCCCTAGCAAACAAGAAGAAATGAGGATACATTCCGTTTTCCTTAAATTTTGATCAGTAAATTACAATTTATATTCCTTGTTTTTTAAGGCGATACTTGGAATAGTTGAAAAATATACGAAATATTGTTTATTTTTAGCTAATGAGAATTCACCCCAATAAAATGGGATATGAATTGAATTTTATTTGTATAAAAAACAATTATTTTACATAAAATTAAGGGGATTGGAGAATGGTACGTGGTTCATAGTAAGCAGTAATAGGACGAGAATGGACGAGGTTTACTAAAAATCCACCACTCCTTTTTTTATTTTTTGCTTGGTTTGAGAGAGCATTAGACAGCGTCATATATGACTAATAAGAAGCAGAATGAAACGAGTTAAAATTATTTTATTTGTGGGAGGTATAGCCGTATTGCTATTCATCGGTTATGCATGGATGTACAGCGCCTTAACGCATAATGCATTCCGAAAACGCGTTAAGATTCTCGAAAAGGAGAAAGTTTTTATACAAAAAATAGAAGAAGAATGTGATTGTAAACTACTATATGGATATGAAGAGTTAGTGGAAGATCCCGACTTTTTTAGTTTAGATAATAAATTCTATATGGAGTTGCGCAGCTATAATGAAGATGATAATTGGTGTAGGCGCGATTCTACTTTCATTAAACAGAAAGCTATTATGTTGATTAAGGATTTTATTTCTGTATCCGAATATACACACTTATTCAAGGATATAACATTGGTATTCAATGTATATAAAAACATTGGGACGGATGAAATACTCATTCAAAATGTATGTGAAAAACGCCTGGAGTATAATATAGAGCGAAATGAAATAAAATATGTGGAATAAAAAAATACAACTGTCTTGTTTTTTCTTTTTATTAGGGAGGAAAACGTCTAAGCATAAACAAAGCTTGATGAGCTTGAAGAAGATTTAGATCGGCTTGATGTCAGAAAATAAATAATAGCACAAAAAATATGAGTATTATAAAACCTTATCTTCTATTTCTAGCCCTTCTATTTTTAACGTTTATTGTAGCCCTTAAATTAAAAAAGAATAAAGCAGAAGGAGCAAAGTACTCGGCAAGACCTGTGTATATTACGATGGGAATAGTAGCATTTTATTATGTGAGTAAGTTTTTCTTGGGTTGGAGGCTTACTAATTGGTATGCAGAAGCTTTCTTGTTTCTAGGTGTACTTGTTGTTTTAGATTACTATATTCTTGTCAAAGAACGCTATGCGCGTAAACTCACACTATTTTATTTTATTGCCAGAACGTTTAGTTTTTTAGGACCTGTCCTATTCATTTTTGCCACTTATTCTTTTGCATTACTAACCTTTGGTTGGGGGTTTGGAATGATGATTTTTGCATTTCCAATAGATACTAGTCAAGGAGAACAATGGCTATGTAAAAACTTATATATTTATGAAAATGATCGGGTAAGTATAGGAGGGGGATTGGTGTTTAAGAAAAAAATCTTGTTTTTGGAAAAAGATGTCGTCCGGATTAAGGGAGGCTATTGGTCAAATTATGGAATTAATCAACCATCCAATGTGCCTTCAACAGGCTATGTTAGAAGAGAGAGTCAAGATACAATCTATATTTTGCCCCATCAAGCAAGTCGAGCGTATCGATCAGACCATTATTTCTGCATAACCGTCTTAGCGGATAATAAGGTTAAAATTGAACAGATAGGACCAGGAATGTATGGTTCACCAAACAGGACAAGAGTCATAGAAACGCATGAAATTCAATTGTAATCCCTCCTTTTTAGGTGTTTAGATGTTATATAATCAAGGGATTAGGTGTATGGGTAGACTTCTATCGACAAAACCCGATTGCGCGGATTTGTAATCCGTGCGTTAGATTACACTTAATGTATTATTTCAGTTCGGCTCGTAATTATGTAGTTTAGAGTATGAGATTGAAGTTGAGGTATTGTTTATGGGGTAGATGAAGACACGGATTGTAAATCCGCGCCATCGGAAAATGGTGAACTCTAATTTGATACTTTAGCTGATAAAGAGCCGGAATTATAAAATTAAAAAGACTTAAAAAAATCAAGCGGATGTCTTTTTTAAAAACATCCGCTTGATTCTATGTGTTACTTATGCTTTAGAAGAAGCAGGTTTGCTAACCTTTCTCGGTCTTTTTCTACCGTACGATTTATTTACTATTTTACCTCTTCTTGTTTTTAAATCTCCTTTTCCCATAATAAAAAATTAAAGTTTAACATTGAATTCCCAAGATACAAATTTTCTTGTAAAGAAGCAGCCTCATAGGGATAAAACTTTACTAATCAGGTTTTTTGTCCATGCAAAAGGGAAGAGAAAGAAAGGAAGGAAAGAAGTTTTTATCCTAGTGAGAGAAGAATTGAAAATACCCACAATTTTTGGTGCAAAATGTTGTGTAAATTAGTTTGTAGAGTTGCTATTTAAGCTTTATTTTAGTGCCCTTTAAAACCAATTATGAAACATATAGATTATAACCGAAAAGACCTTTCTGATCAGACCTTAGTTGATCTGTATAAAAGGCTATTAAAACCAAGAATGATAGAAGAAAAGATGCTTATTTTGATCCGTCAAGGAAAAGTGTCGAAATGGTTTTCTGGAATTGGGCAAGAGGCAATATCTGTGGGTATTGTAGCTGCTTTAGAGAACGATGAGTATGTGTTGCCAATGCACCGTAATCTAAGTGTTTTTACCTCTAGAGATATTCCGTTGTACCGTTTGTTTTCACAATGGCAAGGAAAAGGAGAAGGTTTTACAAAAGGAAGAGATCGTTCGTTCCACTTTGGAACACAAGAATTCAATATTGTAGGGATGATTTCGCATTTAGGTCCACAATTAGGTGTGGCCGATGGAATTGCCTTAGCGCATAAATTGCGTAACGAAAAGAAAATTACCGCTGTATTTACAGGAGAAGGCGCTACTTCTGAAGGGGATTTCCACGAAGCATTAAACGTAGCTTCGGTATGGGATTTACCCGTGCTTTTTGTGATTGAGAATAACGGATACGGATTATCTACTCCGACCAATGAGCAATACCGTTGTGAGCACCTAGCTGATCGCGGGATTGGATATGGGATGGAAAGCCATATCATCGATGGAAATGACATTTTAGAAGTATATACGAGAATCAACGAATTAGCGCAGTCGATGCGTGAAAATCCGCGTCCAATCTTGGTGGAGTTCTTAACCTTTAGAAGAAGAGGACACGAAGAGGCGAGTGGGACCAAATACGTTCCACAAGAGTTAATGGATGAATGGGAGAAAAAAGATCCTGTTGAAAATTACCGCGCCTACCTGAAAGAAATCGGTGTGTTGACAGAAGCCATGGATGAAGAAATCAGAGCGGCATTTAAAAAAGAAATTGATACAGATTGGAAGCGCACCCAAGAAGAGGAGCCTATTCAAGCTAGCTTAGAAACAGAGTTGAACGATATGTATGCGCCTTTTACGTATGAACACGTAGAACCAAGTGGTGAAATGAAAAACATTCGCTTAATTGATGCTATTTCGGAAGGATTGAAACAATCGTTCGAGAAACACCCTGAGTTAATCATCATGGGGCAAGATATTGCGGAGTATGGCGGTGCCTTTAAGGTAACGGATGGTTTCGTTGAGCAATTTGGCAAAGGACGTATTCGCAATACACCTATTTGTGAGAGCTCTATCGTTTCGGCTGCTATGGGGTATTCAATTAATGGAGGAAAAGCGATTATGGAAATGCAATTTGCTGATTTCGTATCAACAGGTTTCAATCCAATCGTTAACTATTTAGCAAAAGTACATTACCGTTGGAATGAAAAAGCGGATGTAGTCGTGCGTATGCCATGTGGTGGGGGAACACAAGCTGGTCCATTCCACTCACAAACGAACGAAGCTTGGTTTACTAAAACACCCGGATTAAAAGTGGTTTATCCTGCTTTTCCAATCGATGCGAAAGGATTGATGAACACAGCAATTAACGATCCAAACCCTGTTATTTTCTTTGAGCACAAACAATTGTATCGTAGTATCTATCAAGATGTGCCAAGTAATTACTACACCATTCCATTTGGGCAGGCGGCTCTTGTAAAAGAAGGAGCTGATGTGACGATTATTTCGTTTGGAGCAGGAGTACATTGGGCGTTGGAAACATTGGAAAAACACCCGGAAATCCAAGCGGATTTAATCGATTTACGTACGTTACAACCCTTGGATGAAGAAACTATCTTCAAATCCGTAAAGAAAACAAATAAAGTTATAATTTTGCAAGAGGACTCCTTATTTGGAGGAATTGCAAGTGACCTATCAGCAATGATCATGGAAAACTGTTTTGAGTACTTGGATGCGCCAGTAAAACGCGTAGCGAGTATTGAAACAGCTATCCCATTTGTGAAAGCTTTAGAAGATCAATATTTACCAAAAGGTAGATTTGAGGCCGCGCTACTAGATCTATTAGCGTACTAAATAGAAGAACTACACAACCGATATATATGAGTAACACAATCACACAAACTAATTTTAGATTTCCAAATCAAAAAAGTGTGTACCACGGCAAAGTAAGAGAAGTTTATACCATTTCGGACCAAGTTTTAATCATGGTTGCAACGGATCGCTTGTCTGCTTTTGACGTGATTATGCCCAAGGGGATTCCTTACAAAGGACAAATATTGAATCAAATTGCAACGCGATTCATGCAGTTGACAGAAGACATCGTGCCGAATTGGCTGATTGCGAGTCCTGATCCCAATGTTGCAGTAGGGCATATTTGCGAACCTTTTAAAGTGGAAATGGTTATCCGTGGATATTTAGCGGGACATGCCGCTAGAGAATACAAAGAAGGAAAACGAGTATTATGTGGTGTTACCTTGCCCGATGGATTGAAAGAGAACGATCGTTTGCCAGAACCTATTATTACTCCTTCAACCAAGGAAGAATTAGGCCTGCACGATGAAGATATTTCCAGAGAAGATATTTTGGCTCGTGGTATTGTTTCAGAAGAGGATTATTTGATTCTAGAAGCCTATACACGAGCGTTATATCAAAGAGGAAGCGAAATTGCCGCGAAAAGAGGACTGATTTTGGTGGATACCAAGTATGAATTCGGCAAAACGAAAGAAGGGAAGATTGTGTTGATTGACGAAATTCACACGCCAGATTCTTCTCGTTATTTCTATGCAGAAGGATACGAAGAGCGTCAGGCTAAAGAAGAGCCTCAAAAGCAATTGTCTAAAGAATTTGTGCGCCAATGGTTAATTAGCCAGGGCTTTCAAGGAAAAGAAGGACAGCAAGTTCCAGAAATGTCGGACGAGTATATCCAAACGATTTCGGAGCGCTATATCGAATTGTATGAACACATTTTAGGAGAGCCCTTTGTGAAAGCGGATGTTTCGGCTATCAATCAGCGTATTGAAAGCAACGTCTTGGCTTTTTTGTCTAATATGTAAAAAAGGATTATCATGAAATTACTCGACCATTTACAGTGGCGTTATGCCACAAAACGCTATAATAGTACAGTAAAGTTAGCAGATGAGCAAGTGATGCAGATCGTAGAGGCTGCTCGATTAGCACCAACTTCATCTGGATTACAGCCGTTTGAAATGATTTTGGTTAAAAATCAAGACGTCAAAGAACAGTTGTTTCCGATTGCTATGAATCAAATGCAAATCAAAGAGTGTTCACATGTATTGATTTTTGCGGCTTGGGATAGCTATACAGATCAACGATTGGATGCGGTTTTTGACAATATGGAAGCGATTCGAGCGTTGCCAAAAGGAGAAATGAATGATTTTAAAAATAGCATCAAAGCTAATTTTGCAGGTCAAACTCCAGAACAACAATTCCAACATGCCGCGAGACAGGCCTATATCGCTTTTGGTATGGCGATTGCAGCAGCAGCAGAATTGAAAATAGATGCTTCCCCCATGGAAGGGTTTCACAACGATCAGTTGGACGCTTTCTTAGGCTTGGATAAAAAAGGATTAAAGAGCGTAACGATCTTAGCGTTGGGAGAAAGAGATCACGAAAATGATTGGTTAATGCCCATGAAAAAAGTGAGATTTCCATTAGCCTCTATGCTGACGGTAATTGAATAAGATAAAAAAAGCCCTTGTTTGTGTGAACAAGGGCTTTTTTATTGAATGGATGTTGAGGATTTACTAATCAAAAGCTTTTTTTTAAGATATGATTTTTAAATTCTCATTTTTTTTGCTCTTTTTGTTAGTAAAGTTTAAAAAAATAGTGTGCTAATTCACAATAATCCTTGGGATTATATTAGCTTTTTTGGTTGGATTATTTTATATTCGTATCCTGTAAAATATTAGATTACGCGATGAGTCAAAATAAAAAAAACACAGCACTTTCTTTTGAAGATTTTAAGAAAGAGGTTATTCAAGATTATACAATTGCAAAGATCAGTAGAGAATGTAGTTTACTAGGTCGTCGTGAAGTTTTAACAGGAAAAGCGAAGTTTGGGATATTTGGAGATGGAAAAGAAGTACCACAATTAGCCATGGCTAAAGCTTTTCAGAATGGAGATTTCAGATCGGGCTATTACCGTGATCAGACTTTCATGATGGCAATTGGTCAGTTAAATATCCAACAGTTTTTTGCTGGTTTATTCGGTGATGCCAATATTGAAAATGACCCAATGTCTGGTGGACGTCAAATGGGAGGTCATTTTGCTACACACAGTTTGGATGAAAATGGAAACTGGAAGAAATTAACAGAGCAAAAGAATTCAAGTGGAGATATTTCTCCAACTGCTGGGCAAATGCCTCGTTTACTTGGGCTAGCACAAGCATCTAAATACTATAGAGCCATTCCTGAAGCAGATCAAAACCAACAATTTTCAATCAGTGGAAATGAGGTGGCTTGGGGAACTATCGGGAACGCTTCAACTTCAGAAGGTTTGTTCTTCGAAACCATCAATGCAGCAGGGGTACTACAAGTGCCAATGGTGATGAGTGTTTGGGATGATCAATACGGAATTTCGGTACACGCCAAATACCAAACAACCAAAGAAAATATTTCAGAAATTTTAAAAGGATTCCAACGCGATGAGCACGGAAATGGTTATGAAATTTTACGTGTAAAAGGATGGGATTACCCTGCTTTGGTTGAAACATACACAAAAGCGGCGCAAATCGCTAGAGAAGAGCACGTGCCGGTATTGATTCACGTACAAGAATTAACACAACCACAAGGGCATTCTACATCAGGATCACATGAACGCTACAAAAGCAAAGAGCGCTTAGCTTGGGAAGCAGAGCAAGATTGTATTTTGCAAATGAGAAATTGGATGATTGAAGCCAATATTGCAACAGCAGAAGAGCTGGATGTTTTAGATAAAGACTTGAAAAAGCAAGTATTAGACGGCAAGAAAGAAGCGTGGAGAAACTACCTAGACCCAATTATTGCAGAGAAAAATGAGTTGGTTGCTGTTTTACAACAAGTAGCTGCTCAAAGTCCAAATAAAGTGTTTATTGAAAAGTATAGCGCTGATTTACAGGAGATAAAAGAACCTATTCGCCGTGATGTATTAGTGACAGCACGTAAAGTATTGCGTTTGATTATTCAAGAAAGTAGCAAGGCTATTTTGATTCAATTCATCGAGAAATACTATGCAACCGTACAGCCAAAGTACAGCTCTCATTTATTCTCTAGTTCGGATCAAAAAGCACAAAATATTCAAGAAGTAGCGCCTACATATGATGAAAATGCAGAAGAAGTAGACGCGCGTATTATCTTGAGAGACAACTTCGATTATATCTTAGAAAACCACAAAAACGTAACTGTTTTTGGAGAGGATTCAGGAAATATCGGAGACGTAAACCAAGGGTTAGAAGGATTACAAGAAAAACACGGCGAAGCACGTGTGACAGATACAGGAATTCGCGAAGCGACAATCTTAGGTCAAGGAATTGGTATGGCAATGCGTGGGTTACGCCCTATTGCTGAAATCCAATACTTGGACTATTTATTGTATGCGATTCAAATCATGAGTGATGATTTAGCTACGCTACAATACCGAACAGTAGGTCGTCAAAAAGCACCGCTTATTGTGCGTACACGTGGGCACCGTTTGGAGGGAATTTGGCACTCTGGATCACCAATGGGAATGATCATCAATGCCATCCGTGGCATGCACGTTTTAGTGCCTAGAGATATGACGAAAGCGGCTGGTTTTTACAATACCTTATTGGAAAGTGACGAACCTGCCTTGTTGATTGAGTGTTTGAACGGATACCGTCTGAAAGAAAAGATGCCAAACAATATAGGACAGTTTAAAACGCCAATTGGAGTAGTGGAAACCATCAAAGAAGGTAGTGATTTGACTATTGTATCGTATGGTTCTACGTTGCGTATCATTGAGCAAGCAGCAAAAGAATTGTTGGAAGTAGGTATTGATGTGGAAATTATTGATGCACAATCCTTATTGCCATTTGATATCCAACACGATGTAGTGAAGAGTTTAGCGAAGACAAATCGACTATTAGTAGTGGATGAAGATGTACCAGGTGGAGCATCAGCTTATCTATTGCAGCAAATTTTAGAAGTGCAAAAAGGGTACCGTCATTTAGATAGCGAGCCTCAAACGTTAACTTCAAAAGAGCACAGACCAGCATACAGTACGGATGGGGACTATTTTAGTAAGCCTTCAGCTGAGGATGTATTTGAAAAAGTATATGACCTAATGCATGAAGTAAATCCAGCAAAGTTTCCTAAACTGTATTAAAAATAACGTAAAAACCTCTCATTTTGAGAGGTTTTTATCTATTTGATAATTTTAATTTATAAATTGTGTGTTTCTAAACTATTTTTTTACTTTGTATATTGTAAAATTCTTGTAGTTTTAAAGAAAATAGGAGTATTAAATAATCTATAATTGCGTAAATTCTCTTTAATTTATTATGAAAGCATACAAAATATGAGTAATTTTGCATTTGTTTTTTTAAACATAGTTATATTATGGTAAATGATTTATTTGACAGAATACAAAAGAATAAAGGACCTTTAGGGAAATGGGCTTCCCAAGCAGAAGGATATTATGTTTTCCCTAAACTTGAAGGACCTTTGTCTAACCGTATGATGTTTCATGGAAAAGAAGTAATCAATTGGAGTATCAATGATTATTTAGGGTTGTCAAATCATCCAGAAGTACGAAAAGTAGACGCAGAGGCAGCTGCTGAATACGGTGCGGCTTACCCAATGGGAGCACGTATGATGTCAGGGCACACGTCGGTACACGAACAACTTCAAGATGAGTTAGCTGCTTTTGTACAAAAAGAAGCGGCTTATTTACTAAACTTCGGTTACCAAGGAATGGTGTCTATCATTGATGCTTTAGTAACCAAGAATGACGTAATTGTTTATGATGTGGACTCACATGCGTGTATTATTGATGGTGTGCGTTTACATATGGGGAAACGCTTTACCTATAAACACAACGACATCGAGAGTTTTGAGAAAAACTTAGAGCGTGCAACTAAAATGGCTGAAACAACAGGTGGAGGAATTTTAGTGATCACAGAAGGGGTGTTTGGTATGCGTGGGCAACAAGGAAAATTGAAAGAAATCGTTGCGTTAAAAGAAAAATATAACTTTAGATTACTAGTAGATGATGCGCATGGTTTCGGTACTTTAGGTGCGACAGGAGCAGGAGCAGGAGAAGAGCAAGGTTGTCAAGATGGTATTGATGTGTACTTCTCTACCTTTGCAAAATCAATGGCTAGTATCGGAGCATTCGTTGCGGCAGATAAAGATATTATTGATTATTTAAAATACAACTTACGTTCTCAAATGTTCGCGAAATCATTGCCAATGATTTTCACAAAAGGAGCATTGAAGCGTTTGGATTTATTGCGTACACAACCCGAACTGAAAGCGAAGTTATGGGAGAATGTGAACGCTTTGCAAAATGGATTAAAAGACAGAGGATTTAATATTGGTGATACTAACACTTGTGTTACTCCTGTCTACTTGGAAGGAAGTATTCCAGAAGCAATGGTGATGGTAAATGATTTACGTGAAAATTACAATATTTTCTTATCCATTGTGGTATATCCAGTAATTCCTAAAGGAATTATCTTATTGAGAATGATTCCTACAGCAACACATACCATGGAAGATATTAAGGAAACACTTTCAGCTTACGAAGCGATCCGCGAAAAGCTTGAAAATGGAACGTATAAGCGTATTGCTGCTGAAACTACGGTAGATGTATCCAATGCCTAATAAATAAAAAAAACTCGAAACTTAGGTTTCGAGTTTTTTTTGCTTTTTTGACAAAACTAAATACTTCTCACCAACCTCACCAACCTCACCAACCCTCACCAACCTCACCCAACCTCACCAAACCCTCACCAAAACCTCACCAACCTCACCAAACCCTCACCAACCTCACCAAAACCTCACTCAACCTCACCAACCTCACCAACTCTCACCAACTCTCACCAAACCCTCACCAACCCCTCACCAAAACCTCACCAACCCTCACCAAAACCTCACCAAAACCTCACCAAAACCTCACCAAAACCTCACCAAAACCTCACCAACCCTCACCAACCTCACCAACCCCTCACCAAAACCTCACCAAACCCTCACCAACCTCACCAACTCTCACCAAACCCTCACCAACCTCACCCAACCCACTAAATTTTTACTTTTATTAATATATTTAAATAGATTTAAACGGTGTTCAAATAAAATATATGATATAAAATCGTTTAAAAATTAATTTTAACTATATTTGTTAACATAATTGTATGGGTTTTAATTAAAAATAAAGAAAAATAAAATTAGATATACGTTTTGGGTGGTTCCAAGCGTTAGATTGAGAAAGAAAGTGATGAGAAGGATAGCATATATCGTACTAGCAAGTTTAAGTTTGACTTTGGTGCAGTGCAAACAAGAGCGAAAAGAAGGAAGTCAAGGAAATATTGTAAAGCAAGAGGAAATCAAGCTGTATAAAGTTAGTACAATACCGTATGAAACAAATGAAGGATATTCATTAAAGAAACAAGAACCTAAGCAAGGGGTGCGTCATGTAAAAATCACAAATGAAGCACAATTTGCCACGCTGTTTAATCCGAGTCAAGAACGAGTAGAGTCAAAAGGGATAGATTTTTCCAAGTCGTTTGTTTTGGCTTTGGTCGGGATTCCCAGTACCTTAGAAACTGCGTTTTCCATTGTTAGTTTGAAAGAAAAAGAAGATTTTATTGAACTAACCTATTGCTTACAAGAAGAAGAGAAGGAATTGGCGCAAGCGGTTTATCCCTATGCTATTCTGGTGGTAGATAAGAAATACAACAAAGACATTCGCTTTTTGATTGAATAATTTTTACGATAAAAAAACACAATAAATAATAAATAAAAGGATAAAAAAAGACTGAGTTCAAATGAACGCAGTCTTTTTTTGTTCGTATTGTTTTAAATTTTCATCTTTTTAACTGATTGATTGATATATGATTATGTGAGTTAAAAGAAAAATAAAAGTAGGTCTGGTGTTGTTTTTGATGGGGTATAATTGTTTGGTACTATTTATTCAACTGGGCAAAAGTTTTTTTTCATTTAAATCAAAAAATTATGAGTAAATTTTTATTTTTTTTAAGCTTGTCTTTTGTTTTTCTTTCATGTGAATCAGAAGATAGAAAGTTAGATTTTGATATCAATCAAAATTATGAAACTTTAGGTAAAGGTTTTTGGAATACTGCATTTGTTGATGCCGCAGGCGCTTTAGGAGGTGCGGGTTCTGTTGCTAGTGTTGCTGGATGGCTTGGATGGACGCCTGCAGCTCCAGTAGCTGCAGGAGCGGTTTTATTAGGTGCAGCTATTGGTGGAGCTGGGGCTTCAATTGCCTATGCAGGTAGTTATGAGGTTCCTTTAGAAAATGATTATTTATTTAGTCAATCTATGATTGTAAATGATAATTATGTCGATAAAATAGGTGCTATTCACAATCAAATTGTGATAGACTATAAGGAGAAGTATGCTTACTATAATGAAGAAGCTTACTTTGATTTTTTTGAATTAAATAAGGAGCAGTATGGTTTTACTGCGCCTCTCTCAATTTCTGTTAAAGTTAAAAGAGATATTGAAAAGTTTAAATCAGCAACTCATTCAGAGGTTATTGAATATACACTTGAAATGTTGCCAAAAGAAATTAATCAAAAAATGTATATTGAGTTTTTTAAAAACATAGTGTCTTTTTCTGTTAAGGAAGATGCTGTTTGTTATATTAAGCAATTTGAGAGTAGGGAACTTATTAAAAAAGAATATAGTGATGAAACAAAATTGCTTTTAGGGATTTATTTTTCTACAATGAGGTATTCTTTATTTTTGTGGAATGAATAAAATTAGTGTTTTTGTAGTTGGAGGGATGCTTATATTGATTTTAGTTTATGCATTTTTAACGAGTCAATATAATCCGCTATTTTTATTGTTAGTAGGGCCAGGTTTAGTTGCAATTAGCAAAAGAACAAAGAAGAAATAAGTACAAACACAACGGGTCTTTCGCTAGAGAAAGACCCGTTTATTGTAAGAATACGATAGGTTAATTTGTTTTCTTAGTCCAAGTAAAAGCCCAAAAGGCTAGTGGAATGGTTCCTACCATGACCAAAGCCGTTGAAAATAACGCATCTTTGGAAAATAAGGATACAATAGCACTGGCAATGAAACACATTCCCAATTGAATGGTATTTTGCAAAGCAGCCGCTTTTCCAGAGTTTTCAGGATAGAGCTTTAAGGCTTCTGCTACGACAATTGGGTAACAAGCTCCATTTGCTAAGGCCATAAAACAGAACGGAATCAACAAGCTTGTCAGTGTTGGTATGGTAAAGATCGCTAAGGCGGCAGTTGCTATAATCGCTAATCCAAACAAGGAAATAAAGTATGCTACTAATTTAGTACCATTAACCTTTGGAGCTAGGGTGCGGTATCCGAACCCACCAATTAAGAACGCAATGGTTTGGGGCACAAAACTAAAACCAATTTCTGCTTCACTATAGCCCATTTCCTTTAGAAAGAAAGGCGACCCTGTTAACCAGGCAAAGAAAGCGGCTGAACAAAAAGCGTAAATCATCACATTCCCTACATAAGCCTTGGATTGTAATATTATCCAGTAGGATAGGGGTTTTGCTTGTGGTATCGCTTCGGTTTCACTAGACTTCGCAGTTTTTCTGTCGTGTAATGTAAAAGTGTATACCATCAACAGGACAGCAATAACCGCTAACGTAATAAAAATAGAACGCCAACCGAAGTGTTCTAATAAGTAAACCCCTAACAGAGGCGCTAGAGCAGGAGATAAGGCTACTAGAGGCATAATAGTTGCAAACACGCGATTGGTTTGCTCTTTAGGATAGCGCTCAATCACTAAGGCTTGCCAACTCACTGCGGCCGCACAAACACCAATGGCTTGAACCAAACGCAAAATCAAGAAAGCCGTAACATTAGCCGTAAAAAAGATAGCAAGAGAAGATAGGGTAAAAATACTCAATCCCATTACTATGGTTTTAGGCTTACCAACTTTATCCGAAATTGGGCCCCATAAGAGTTGCGCAATGGCATAACCCGCAAGGAATAGACTCAACGTTGCACTGATATTGCTCTTGGTGGTGTCTAAATCTATACGCATTTGCTCAAACGCAGGCAAATACATATCAGTTGCTAAAAATCCAATGATACTTAAACCTGCAAGGTAAACTAAGAAGAAAAAATTATTTTTATTTTGCTTTGGCATATAATTAAAAATTTAAGAATCTGCGAAAGTACGGTTTTTTGTGGATTTGGTGAGGGTTTGGTGTGGTATATAAGATAATTATTCTTTGTATATGATTTAATCAAAAACCCAAAGTCCCTCTCTACTTAAAATACGAAAACGTTTCGCCGTTTTCAATTTGTAGCAACGTATGGTAAATCAATTGAATCGTATATTCAACATCTTGTCTGTGAATCATTTCTACTGTAGTGTGCATATAGCGCAAGGGAAGCGAAATAAGAGCTGATGCTACTCCGCCATTGCTGTAGGCAAAAGCATCAGTATCCGTTCCTGTTATACGCGATAAAGCATTGCGTTGAAAAGGAATTTGGTTTTGATCTGCGGTTTGTTCAATTAAAGCGCGTAAATTGTTCTGTACCGCTGGTGCATAGGCAATTACAGGCCCTTTTCCAATGGTATTGTCCCCTTCGATGTTCTTGTCTACCATAGGGGTATTCGAATCGTGACATACATCCGTTACAATAGCGACATTGGGTTTGATGGTTTGCGTAATCATTTCGGCTCCACGTAAGCCCACCTCTTCCTGAACGGCATTGACAATATAGAGACCAAAAGGCAGTTCTTTTTTATTTTCTTTTAAGAGACGCGCTACTTCCGCAATCATGAATCCACCAATGCGGTTATCTAGCGCTCTACATACCCAGCGTTTGTTGTTTAATACTGTAAAGGTATCTGGATAGGTAATCACACAACCAATGTGAATTCCCAAATTCAGTACCTCTTGTTTGCTGTCGCAACCCACATCAATAAAGTTGGTTTCGATTTTTGGCGCTTCTTCTTTTCCTGCTCTGTTTCGAATGTGAATGGCAGGCCAGCCAAAGACCCCCTCAACAATTCCTTTGGGAGTGTGGATGTTTACGCGTTTGGATGGGGCAATCATATGATCACTACCTCCATTGCGCACAACATGGATAAACCCATCCTCTGTAATGTGCTTCACATACCAGGAAATCTCATCGGCATGCCCTTCAATTACTACTTTATAGGGCGCTTCTGGATTAATTACCCCCACAGCATTGCCATACGTATCGGTGATAAAAGTATCAACGTAAGGTTCGAGATAATTCATCCAAAGTTTTTGTCCCCCATGTTCATGTCCGGTTGGAGAAGCATTGTTTAAATAGGTTTCTAAAAAATGCAGGGAGTCCTGATTTAATATTGTATTTTTATTCATGATTATTTTTTACACGAATGTACTGATTCGCTTGGAAATACTCAATCTAATTCTTTACATTTGGTTATATTTTTAACACATGAAAAAGCCATATCTCTACTTTATCGTTTTCCTTAGTATGGTCAGTGCTCAGGCGCAGGAGGTGGAATTAAAACCCGTGCCTAGTTTAGTGCCGATGATTGAAATAGAAGATGATACGTTAAAGTATAGTATTCCAGAGATTTACATTGGTTCGAATGCCAAGGAAGATCAGTATCGTCAGGAGATGAATATCTTGCGCAATCGCATTCGTAGAGTGTACCCCTATGCCCGTGCTACAGCGGAGAATCTAGTTATTCTCAATGAAAACCTAGAAAAACTAGAGACAAATAAACAGAAGCGACAGTATATCAAGCGTTCCCAAAAATATTTAGAGAGTCAGTTTAAAGATAAATTAAAGAAGCTATCTCGAAAGGATGGGAAAATCTTGTTGAAGCTCATTCATCGTGAGACAGGAGAGACTACCTTCAAGCTTATCAAAGAGTTTAGAAGTGGTTGGACTGCTTTTTGGTCGAATACAACCGCTAAGACGTTTAGTTTAGATCTGAAGTCAGAATACCATCCTGATAGTGATTTACAAGATTTTTATATTGAAACCCAACTGCAATTCTTATTTTACACCTACCAAGTAGAAAGAAGCAATGGAAAGCAGGAGATTAACTTCAATGCATTGAGAAAAATGTGGGAAATAAAGATTTCGGACGAGGAGTTTTTTCCACTGGAATTAAGGGAATAGTTTTGGCTTTCTAAAAATTAAGCTACCTTTGCAGTAATAGTGATTTTATGGAACAATTTATCGTATCAGCAAGAAAATATAGACCGCAAACTTTTCAAGAAGTTGTAGGACAACAGGCCATTACCAATACTTTAGTTAATGCTATTGAGAGTAATCATCTGGCACAGGCTTTGTTGTTTACAGGTCCTCGAGGAGTGGGGAAAACAACTTGTGCGCGTATTTTGGCACGTAAGATTAATCAGGTAGGGTATGATGACCCTACGGAAGACTTTACCTTCAATGTATTTGAATTGGATGCGGCATCGAATAACTCGGTAGATGATATTCGAAACCTTATTGATCAAGTGCGTATCCCGCCACAGACGGGAAAATACAAAGTGTATATTATAGACGAGGTGCATATGTTGTCAACGGCAGCATTTAATGCGTTTCTAAAAACATTAGAAGAACCCCCTCGTCACGCTATCTTTATTTTAGCCACTACAGAGAAACACAAGATTATACCAACGATTTTATCGCGTTGTCAGATTTTTGATTTTAAGCGAATTACGATTGCAGATGCAGCGGATCATTTGGCTTTAGTAGCCAATAGCCAAGGAATTGCATATGAGCCTGATGCGTTGCGTATTATTGCACAAAAAGCGGATGGTGCGATGCGAGATGCTTTATCTATTTTTGATCGCGTGGTGTCGTATTGTGGAAAAAATCTGACCAGACAAGCGGTGGCAGAGAATTTGAATGTGCTTGATTTTGAGTACTATATTCGCGTGACGGATTTGATTCTGACGAATAATATTCCAGCTTTATTAACTTCCTTGGATTCTATTTTAGCTAAAGGGTTTGATGCACAGCATTTTATTGCTGGATTAGCTTCTCACTTTAGAAACTTAATGGTTTGTAAAACACCAGAGACTGCTGCGCTTTTAGAAGTAGGAGAACACGGTAGACAGTTGTTTGATGAACAAGCTCAAAAAGCGAGTGTAGGTCTGTTATTGGAGGCTATTGATTTAGCGAATGAAGCAGATTTGAAGTATAAAGCGAGTCAGAATCAACGACTATTGGTGGAATTATGTTTAATGAAATTGGCGTCTTTATCTTATGAAGGCGAAAAAAAAAAGATAAATCTTTCATAATTCCAGCACAAGCTTTAACAGCAATAACACCAATGGAAGTTGTTGAAGTGTCAACAAGCTCTAAACCAACACCTGTAGCGCAATTTACGGTACAGCCGCAAGAGATTCCTGTGCATGCCCCTCAAGCTATAGCGCCTCCTCTAATCAAGGAGGAAGTGAAAGCAGTTGCGGAAGAACAAGAACCATATAAACAGGAAACTGTTCAGAACAGTAGCGAAACACCTCCAGTTTTTGAGCAAACACCACCTTCAAATACAACGAATGCTCCAGAAGCACCTCCACTATTTGAGGTAGAGCCTATGGCAGCCTCGGTTGAGAAAAAGGTGTCTGCGCTTTCTCTTTCCAGTATTCGCGCACGCAAAGAGATGGAATCTTCCCTAGAAAAGAAAGTAGTAAATCCAGACGATTTACCAAAAGAACCGTTTACTGCCGACCAATTTATGGCAGAATGGAATAAGTATGCAGAGAAATTGGCACGATCTGGGTTTATGTTGATGTCTTCCTTAATGGGAATGGTGCCACCTGTTATTCAAGGGACTTCCGTTTCTTTAGAAATGCCCAACGAAGGGTCTAAATTAAGTTTCGACGAGAATAAGTTTGATTTGGTCAATTACTTGCGTAAAAAGCTGAATAATTTTGATCTGGAAATCGAAATCACCGTTAATGAAGAAGTTAAAATTCAAAAAAGAGTACTAGATAAAGAAGATAAGTTAGTTCGTTTTATCGAACTAAATCCTGCGATGCAGTATATGAAACAAATCTTCGATCTAGAATTTAAATACTAGAAAAATATAATCGTTTATGATTAACATTGGACAAGACAATACGCTAAAAGTAGCGAGAAAGACGAGCATTGGTTTATATTTAACCGATGGAGAGACCGATATTCTATTGCCTAATAAATATGTACCTAAAAATATTGAAGTAGAAGATGAAATCGTGGTTTTTGTGTACTTAGACCAAGAAGAAAGACCTGTGGCTACTACGTTAGAACCTTATATCTATATCAATGAATTCGCTTTACTAAAGGTGAGTTTTACCAATAAATTTGGTGCGTTTTTGGATATGGGATTAGAAAAGGATTTATTTGTTCCCTTTGCTGAACAAGCCCGCCCAATGAAAGAGGGTAATTACTACTTGGTGTACATGCAGCTGGATGAAAAGACCAATCGCCTGGTAGGATCTAGTCGATTAAATCAATTCTTGAGCAATGATGAGATTACAGTTCAGGTAGGAGATGAAGTGGAATTAGTGGTGTCACATATCACGGATTTAGGGATTAACGTGATTGTCAACGAGCAACACAAAGGCTTGATGTACAAAAACGAAGTATTCGAAGATTTGCGTACCGGAGACCGCATTATTGGTTATATCAAGAATGTACGCCCAGACGGTAAGATTGACGTGTCTAGGACTCGTGTAGGAGTAGAAGCGATTACCGATGGGGCAGAACAAGTTTTAGCTGCTTTACTCGAGAATAATGGCTTTTTGGGCTTATCAGACAACAGTCACCCTGAAGATATCCGTACGGTACTCAATATGAGTAAAAAGATGTTTAAAAAAGCCATTGGCGGCTTATATAAAGAGAAAAAAATTACCATTACGGACAAGGGTATTCACCTTGTAAAATAAAAAAGCACCTTCGGGTGCTTTTTTTGTTCTTTGTTCTTTGGCTTTTGTTCTTTGCTATTAGGATATCTAGTTTTAGTAGAAAATTTCCTCTTCTTCCACGCATCACGCATCACATAAATAATTTAACATTAAAATCAAATCGCTCTAGTCTAACACAAAATAAAAATCAGTATATTGAAAATTCGAAAAAAGAGATTTTTACAGCAGGAGAAAGGGGATTAAAGCCCGCAAATGCTGAAAAATATCCAAGGTGAGTTCTTTAAAATACTGTTTATTTTGCTTAAGACAGGCTTTTTTTGTGGGATTTAAGTCACCAATGAAAAAAACATTTATTGGAAATCCGCAGTTTTAACCCTTCTAGATTGTCATTTCTTCTTAAGAAGGGGTTAAAATAATCTTCGTTTTTGTCTATTCTACAGTATTTAACTTTTATTTAGCTGATTTTATTTTATTGAAATTTAGATATAAAAAAATTTTCAATAAAAATATTCATATATTTATCAAAGATAAGTAGTTCGACTACTGCTGAGGCTAGAAAGGCTGTGGCTATTCAGTCCTTTAGAAGAAGCGTGGATTATAGTGAATTACTTCATACACTCAATTGTAGATTATTAACAACCATAAGAATGAACAAAACAAACAATTTTAAATCTCCCGGATTACTTTTTAGGGAGGCCATGCAGAAGGAAAGTCCCCTCCAAATTGTGGGTGCAATTAATGCGAATCACGCATTACTAGCACAACAAGCAGGATTTAATGCTATTTATTTATCAGGAGGTGGTGTTGCGGCAGGATCATTAGGTGTACCGGATTTGGGGATTACCACTTTAGAGGACGTTTTAATTGATGTACAACGCATTACCAATATTTGTGATTTACCGTTGATGGTTGACGTCGATACAGGCTTTGGTCCATCGGCATTTAACGTAGCGCGAACAGTTAAATCGTTAATTAAAGCAGGAGCGGCAGCGCTACACATAGAAGATCAAGTAGGTGCAAAACGCTGTGGTCACCGTCCAGGAAAAGAGGTGGTGAGCAAGCAGGAAATGGTAGATCGCATTAAATCTGCTGTAGATGCACGTACAGACGAGCATTTCGTTATTGGTGCTCGTACGGATGCCTTTGCTAATGAAGGCTTAGAAAGTACATTAGAACGTGCCATTGCTTATAAAGAAGCTGGTGCAGACTTCATCTTTGCTGAAGCAGTACCTGATTTAAGTTTTTACCAAAAATTTGTCGATGCAACTGGTATTCCAGTTTTAGCAAATATTACGGAGTTTGGCATGATTAAGATGTATACCGTTGAGGAGTTAAAAGCAGCGGGAGTAGGGCTTGTTCTTTATCCACTTTCTGCTTTTCGCGCAGCAAATAAAGCAGCCTTGAATGTATACAACCACATTCGTCAAGACGGTACACAAGCAAACGTGTTGGATACGATGCAAACACGTGAGGAGTTATACAGTAGTATCAACTACCACGATTATGAGCAAAAATTAAACAACCTATTTAAAAAACAATAAGCATGTCAAATAACGAAACAAGCTTTAAACCAAAGAAAAGTGTTGCACTTTCTGGCGTTGCAGCAGGTAATACGGCCTTGTGTAGCGTAGGAAAAAGCGGAAATGATTTATATTACAGAGGATACAATATCTTAGATTTAGCGGAAAATGCAACCTTTGAAGAAGTTGCTTATCTATTGATTTACGGACACTTACCGAATGAAGCTCAATTGAGAAACTACAAGGCTAAATTAAAGTCACTACGCGGATTGCCAAAATCGGTACGCAGTATTTTAAAAAATATCCCAGCAGCGGCACATCCAATGGATGTTATGCGTTCTATGGTATCGGCTATTGGAACCATTCAACCAGAAAAAGACGATCATAATGTAGCGGGAGCGAGAGATATCGCTGATAAATTGTTAGCGTCTTTTAGTTCAGGATTGTTGTACTGGTATCACTATACCCATAATGGAAAAGAAATTGAAGTAGAAACCGATGACGATACGATTGGGGGGCATTTCCTGCATTTATTACACGGGAAAAAACCAGCAGATTCATGGGTAAAAGCGATGCAAGTTTCTTTGATTTTATATGCAGAGCATGAATTTAATGCGTCTACTTTTACAAGTCGTGTAATTGCAGGAACGAATTCAGATTTCTATTCTTGTGTAACTGGAGCGATTGGTGCCTTACGTGGACCAAAACACGGAGGAGCGAACGAAGTAGCTTTTGAAATTCAAAGTCGTTACAATACACCAGACGAAGCGGAAGCAGACATTAGAAAGCGCGTGGAAAACAAAGAGGTTATCATTGGTTTTGGGCATCCAGTGTACACGATTTCAGATCCTCGAAATATCGTAATTAAAAAAGTAGCAGAAGAGCTATCGCAAGAAGCGGGAGATATGCTTTTATACGATATTGCAGAACGTTTAGAAACGGTGATGTGGGACGAGAAAAAGATGTTCCCAAACCTCGATTGGTTCTCAGCGGTATCCTACCACCAAATGGGAGTGCCGACCTTGATGTTTACGCCTCTTTTTGTAATCTCTCGTATTACAGGATGGAGTGCACACATTATTGAGCAACGTCAAGATGGAAAAATTATCCGTCCGAGTGCAAATTATGTAGGGCCTGAAAATCAAGAATTTGTATCGATTAAAAACAGAAAATAATTTAATAACTAAAAAATAAGAATTTAAAATGTCATTACACATTTCAAACGAACGACCACAACCAGATCAAGTATTAGTGGACATTGCGGATTACGTATTAAACTATGAGATTAAGAATGATTTAGCGTGGAAAACCGCACATTATTGTCTATTAGACACGATTGGATGTGGGTTAGAAGCTTTAACATACCCTGCATGTACTAAGTTATTAGGACCTGTAGTAAAAGGAACAATTGTTCCAAACGGAGCAAAAGTTCCAGGCACACAATTTCAGTTAGATCCAATTCAGGCAGCGTTCAATATTGGAACGATTGTGCGTTGGTTGGATTTTAACGACACTTGGTTAGCAGCAGAGTGGGGACACCCTTCAGATAACTTAGGTGGTATTTTAGCTACTGCAGATTGGTTGTCAAGAACAAATATTGCAGAAGGAAAAGCACCTTTAAAAATGAAACAAGTTTTAGAAGCAATGATCATGGCACACGAAGTGCAAGGGGTTATGGCTTTAGAGAACTCATTTAACCGCGTAGGATTAGATCACGTATTACTTGTAAAATTAGCTTCAACTGCAGTTGTAGGAAAGTTAATTGGTTTAACTAGAGACGAGTTAATCAATGCGATTTCATTAGCTTTCGTTGATGGACAAGCGTTGAGAACCTACCGCCATGCTCCGAACACTGGAAGTCGTAAGTCTTGGGCTGCTGGAGATGCAACATCACGTGCGGTGCGTTTAGCGTTGATGGCTAAAACAGGAGAAATGGGGTATCCATCGGTGTTAACAGCTAAAACATGGGGATTCTATGATGTGTCTTTTAAAGGAAACGCATTTAAATTCCAAAGAGATTACGGTTCTTACGTAATGGAGAATGTATTGTTCAAAATTTCCTTCCCAGCAGAGTTCCACTCGCAAACGGCAGTTGAAGCAGCAATGACGTTACATGCAAAATTAAAAGAATTAGGAAAATCAACAGATGATATCAAGAAGATTACGATTCGCACACACGAAGCAGCAATCCGTATCATCGATAAAAAAGGGCCATTAGACAACCCTGCAGACCGTGATCACTGTATTCAATACATGATTGCAGTTCCATTAATCCACGGAAGATTAACGGCAGCAGATTACGAAGATAATATTGCTTCTGATGCGAGAATCGACGTATTACGCGATAAAATGGAGTGTGTAGAAGATGTACAATTCACGAAAGACTACCACGATCCAGAAAAACGTTCAATTGCTAACGCATTGACTATTACGTTCAATGACGGAACAACAATTGACGAGGTTGTTGTAGAATATCCAATCGGACACAAACGTAGAAGAGAAGAAGGTATTCCTGAATTAATCAAGAAATACAAAATTAACTTAGCGCGTGTTTACCCAGAAAAACAACAACGCGTAGTAATGGAACACTCATTAGATTATGACACATTAGCAAATTTAGATGTAAATCAGTTTGTAGATTTACTTGTTATCTAATCTAAGCTTATAAAAACACAAGAGTTGATTGCAAAATCAACTCTTGTTCCTTAAGCAACCACCAATCTAATAAATTATGACAACTATGACACAAAAAATAAATCTATATATAAACGGAGCTTTCACAGCTAGTAAAGCAACGGCTTATTTGCCAGTTGAAAACCCTGCAACACAGGAAATTATAGCTGAAGTTCCCTTAACAGAATTAGCAGAAATTGATCAGGCGATCGCCTTAGCTGGAGAAGCGTTTAAAACGTGGAAAGAAGTAGCTACACCCGAGCGCGCTAGATTATTTTTAAAATATCAACATTTATTAAAAGAAAATCAAAAGGAAATTGCAGAGATACTAGCGACAGAAAACGGAAAAACGTTTGCTGATGCGATGGGCGATGTATGGAGAGGAATTGAAGTAGTAGAACACGCGTGTTCTATTCCGACCTTAATGATGGGAGAGACCGTTGAAAACGTAGCCCGTGCCGTAGATACATACAGCTATATCCAACCATTAGGAGTATGTGCGGGAATTACGCCGTTTAACTTCCCGGCGATGATTCCGTTGTGGATGTTCCCTATGGCTATTGCTTGTGGAAACACCTTCATTTTAAAGCCGTCAGAGCAAGCGCCGATGACAGCCATGAAATTAGCGGAATTATTCCAACAAGCAGGATTTCCTAAAGGAGTTTTAAATATTGTTCACGGATCAAAAGATCAAGTGAATCACATCTTAAATCACGAAGATATTCGCGCGATTTCATTTGTAGGATCTGTGCCTGTAGCAGAGCATGTATACCGTACAGGAACGCATAATTTAAAACGCGTACAAGCATTTGGTGGAGCGAAAAACCATATGGTTGTTATGCCAGATGCAAATAAACAACAAGTAATTAATAACTTAGTTGGAGCTTCTTGTGGAGCTGCAGGTCAGCGTTGTATGGCTATTAGTGTGGCTGTATTGGTAGGAGAAGCACAAAACTGGGTGAATGAGATTAAAGAGGCATTAAGTACAATCAAACCTGGTGTTTGGTCGGATGATGCAGCTGCTTACGGTCCACTAATTAACAAACAAGCAAAAGAAAAGGTATTGCGCTTAATTAAAAGTGGTTACGACCAAGGAGCTGAAGTATTACTTGATGGAAGTGACTGTGTGGTACCAGGGTATGAAAAAGGATATTTTGTTGGTCCAACGTTGTTCAATAAAGTAACTACGGATATGGACATTTACAAAGAGGAAATTTTTGGTCCAGCTTTGTTATTAGTAACTGCAGATACGCTAGATGAGGCGATTGAAATCATCAACAACAACCCGTACGGAAATGGAACGTCTATTTTTACTAATTCTGGTGCAGCCGCACGTAAATTTCAACACGAGATTCAAGTCGGACAAATTGGGGTAAATTTACCTATTCCAGTGCCATTACCTTTCTTCTCGTTTACAGGATGGCGTAAATCGTTCTTTGGAGATTTGCATTCTTACGGAAAGCAAGGGGTTCGTTTCTACACTGAAACCAAAACGATTACCGCGCGTTGGTTTGAAGAAGATGTACCAGGCGGAAAAGTGAATATGACAATTAATCTAAAATAGGGGGAAGAAGTAGTATGCAATTTAATTTAGATGAAAATCAAATCGCTTTTCAAGATGCAGCAAGGAGTTTTGCCGAAAAAGAATTAGCTCCGTATGCTTCCGATTGGGATGCGAATAAAATATTTCCTCGAGAGGCCATTCAAAAAGCAGGGGAACAAGGATTTTGTGGCGTTTATACGCGCGAAGATGTTGGTGGATTGGGCTTTTCAAGATTAGATGCTGCGATTATTTTTGAAGAATTAGCAGCGGCTTGTCCATCGACTACAGCCTATATTACAATTCACAATATGGTGACTTGGATGATTGACGAGTTTGGAAGTGAAACGATTCGTCAAACCATTTGTCCACCACTTGCAGCTGGAATGAAGTTTGGATCCTACTGTTTAACAGAGCCTGATTCAGGTTCTGATGCCGCAAGTTTAAAAACAACGGCTGTAAAACAAGGAGATACTTATGTTTTAAATGGAACGAAGGCATTCATTTCTGGTGCAGGAGAAAGTGATTTTCTAGTAGTTATGGCTCGTACAGGAGAAGCAGGACCAAAGGGCATTAGCGCTTTTGTTGTTCCTGCAGATACTCCGGGAATTAGCTTTGGAGAAAAAGAAAAAAAACTAGGTTGGAACACACAACCTACGCGTTTTGTCTTTTTTGATCAGGTTGTAATCCCAGCTGAAAATTTATTGGGAAAAGAAGGCGATGGATTTAAAATGGCGTTGAAAGGGCTTGACGGAGGACGTATTAATGTTGGTATTTGTTCAGTGGGAGCTGCTCAAGGAGCATTAAATTTAGCGCAACGCTATATGCATGAACGCATGCAGTTCGGCAAATCACTGGCTCAATTTCAAGCCTTGCAGTTTAAAATTGCCGATATGGTAACCGAACTAGTGGCTGCTCGCCAGATGGTGTACTTGGCTGCTTTTAAATTAGATACGAAAGATGCTAATGCAACTACCTACTGCGCTATGGCTAAACGGTTAGCTACGGATAATAGTTTCACTGTTTGTAATGATGCTTTGCAGCTATTAGGTGGCTATGGTTGTACACAAGACTTTCCTGTCGAGCGCTTAATGCGCGATGCACGTGTACATCAAATTGTAGAAGGAACCAATGAAATCATGAAGTTGGTTATCTCAAGAAGAATATTAGAAGAAGGAGCAACGACTGAAATACGTTAATGGATTGACATGAGTTTAATACTGACAGAAATAAAGAATAATGTTGGTTTTATCACCCTAAATTCGGAGAAGACTTTAAATTCTCTGAATTTAGAGATGATAGAGACCTTAACAACAACCATGGAAACATGGAAAACATCAAAAGAAGTAGCTTGTATTTTTATTCAGGGGGCAGGAGAAAAGGCCCTATGTGCTGGTGGAGATGTTCGTAGTTTATACGATAATATTATTGCACAACGTGCGGTAGATCCCACCCAAGTACCACAGGGAAATTTTGATTTTTTTGCGAAAGAATACGCATTGAATTATGCTATTCACACCTATCCGAAACCCATTATTGTTTGGGGGCATGGTATTGTGATGGGCGGTGGAATTGGCGTCATGGTTGGCGCTTCTCACCGCATTGTAACCGAGCGTAGCCGACTAGCTATGCCTGAAATTACAATTGGGTTGTTCCCAGACGTAGGGGCTACTTGGTTCTTGAATAAAATGCCATCGGCTTATGGCTTGTATTTGGGATTGACAGGTGCGCGTTTAGACGCTGCAGATTGTCGCTTCTTAGGTTTGGCTGATTACTATATAGAATCAACTGCTAAAGAACAAGTTATAGAGGCTCTCTTACAAGTGACTTGGACCTCAGATGTTCATGATCAACTCGGACAAATCCTTTCCGATATTGCAGCGGATTATACCGTTGGAGTTTCTCAGGCAGCTGAACATGAGGCTTTTGTTAAACAATTTGAAGGGGTACAAACCCTAACACATTTTCGCGCTATTCTAGCTGATTCTGTGAAAGACAGTTGGATTGAAGCTGGCGTGCAAAGCTTTGAAAAAGGATCGCCTAGTTCCGCTTATATCATTTTTAAACAGCTTCGAGATGGAAAAACATACAGCCTAGAGGAGGTATTTCAAACAGAACTCAACTTAGCTTGTCAGTGCTGTATTCATCCCGATTTTGCAGAAGGTGTACGAGCGTTACTAGTGGATAAAGATCAAACTCCTAAATGGCAACCTGCTACTTTAGAAGAAGTTACGTCTGATTGGGTAAATAGTTACTTTACGCCTCTATGGACGAGAGAGAATTGCGTTTTAAAGAATTTAGGTAAAAACGAATAGCGTATGGCAAAAATAGCTTTTATAGGCTTAGGAAATATGGGTGGCCCTATGGCTGCCAACCTAGTAAAAAAAGGACATGAAGTAACAGGATTTGATTTGAGTGAAGCTGCTTTAGATCAATTGGTTGCTCAAGGTGGAAAAGTAGCCAAATCGGCTTTGGAAGTAGCTAAAGGAGCGGAAGTAGTCGTTTCTATGTTACCTTCAGGAAAACATGTAGCAGATTTGTATACAGTAGAATTTATGGAGCAGTTACAGCCCCAGGCAGTACTAATTGACAGCAGTACCATTGATGCTGTTACGGCACGTGCTGTTGCTGCTTTAGCAGTAGCGCAAGGACATGCGATGATTGATGCTCCAGTTTCTGGAGGAACTGCAGGTGCGCAGGCAGGTACATTGACCTTTATTGTTGGAGGAGCTACTGCTGACTTTGAAAGAGCGAAACCAATTTTAGAAGGTATGGGACAAAATATCTTTTATGCAGGCGAATCTGGAGCTGGGCAAGTAGCAAAAATTTGCAATAATATGTTGTTAGCGATTCACATGATTGGTACATCAGAAGCAATTAACTTGGGAGTACGCCACGGTTTAGATCCAAAAGTACTCAGTGAGATTATGCAAAAGAGCTCTGGTAGAAACTGGTCCTTGGAAGTGTATAATCCGTATCCAGGAGTTGCAGAAAATACACCTGCTTCTAAAGGGTATGCGGGTGGTTTTGCAGTAGATCTAATGAAAAAGGATTTGGGCTTAGCTGCTGAAGCGAGTTTAGACACTAAGAGTTCGACTCCTTTAGGTAGTGCTGCATTAAACTTGTACACCATGTGGAGTGAAGCAGGAAATGGCAAGTTTGATTTTTCAAGTATTATTAAATTTTTAAACCAGCAATAGTTATGAATTTTGAAACTTTACAATACCAACAAGAAGGATATGTTGGGACATTGACAATCAATCGTCCTGATGCATTAAATGCGTTGAACAAGACGGTATTAGCGGAATTAAAATCATTTGCTGAACAAGCAAAAAACAAAGGCGATATTCGCGCTTTGATTATTACCGGTTCTGGTGAAAAGGCTTTTGTTGCAGGAGCAGATATTAAGTCCATGCAAGCGATGACTCCAGCAGAGGCAACGGAATTTGCGTATACTGCTCAAGCAGCATTTAATGCCATTGAGGCTTTGCCTTTTGCAGTAATTGCCGCAGTCAACGGTTTTGCGTTGGGAGGCGGATGTGAATTAGCCTTGTCTTGTGATATTATTTTAGCAAGTGAAAAAGCGAAATTTGGATTACCTGAAGCAACCTTAGGTTTACTGCCTTGCTTTGGAGGAACACAGCGTTTGCCACGAGCTATTGGCCTATATAAAGCCAAAGAGATGGTGTTTACAGGTAATTTCTATTCAGCAGTAGCTTGTGAAGCGATGGGATTCGTGAATCGTGTCGTTGCACCTGAAGAATTGTTGAACCAAGCACAGGCAATGGCTCAAAAAATTGCATCTAGAGGTCCAATTGCTATTGCTAAAGCAAAAGATTCGATGCATACAGGCTATGATTTATCCTTAACCGACGGGTTAAAACAAGAAGGAGCCCTTTTTGGTACGTTGTTTACTACGGCCGATCAAAAAGAGGGAATAGGAGCTTTTATAGAAAAAAGAACTCCTGATTTTAAAGGAAAGTAATTGCTTTTAGTAAGAATATAAAAGGGCATACTAGTTTTTTAGTATGCCCTTTTTTGTGTTAGATAGCGTTTAACTATAAAAGTTTCGCTCGCAATTCTTCTGCACTTTTCGGTGATAGATAACCTAGTGGAATATCAAAAACCGTTTTGGCTCCTGTTTGTCCTTCTTTGGCCATTTTTGCAATAGCACGAGTAAAGGCAACTAAAACAGAGGCTGTAAACTCGGGATTGCTCTCTAGTTTTAAACCAAATTCAAGGTGTTGTTGATTGCCATTGCCTGTTTCGCCAGAACGTAGTACAAATCCACCATGTGGCATAGCACTGTGGTTTAGCTTTAATTCTTCTTCTGAAATAAAGTGAACGGTCGTATCATAAGGTTCAAAATAGTTCGGCATGGTTTTAATTGCCTGTTCGATTTGTCGAAGATCAGCACCTTCTTCAGCTACAACATAACAAACGCGTTGGTGTTTATCGGCTGCGGTAAAGGTCGGGTTTTGTCCTGTGCGAACCTGTTCTAACGCTTGCTCAATAGGCAGTGTGTATTGTACCCCATTTTTTACTCCTGATAAACGGCGAATAGCATCCGAGTGTCCTTGACTTAATCCTTTACCCCAAAAGGTATAGGTTTCTCCTTGTGGAAGAATCGTTTCCCCTAGTAAGCGCAACATAGAAAAAAGCCCAGGATCCCATCCAGTTGAGAGTAAACTTAGCGTTTGATTGGTTTGTGCACATTGATTGACTTTCGCGAAGTAAGTAGGAATTTCACCATGATTATCAAAACTATCAACGGTATTAAAATGCGTGGCGAGTTGGATCACTTGTTCAGGTAAATCCGTAGAAGATCCCCCACACAAAACCATTACATCAATCATGCCTTTATAATCAAGCACTTGGTTTAAGGAAACTACCTTTGATGTTGTTGGAATTGATGCTGGAGAACGTCTAGTAAAGATAGCCACGAGTTCTAAGTCTTTATTTTGTGCGATAGCGCGTTCAACGCCCTTTCCTAAATTACCATACCCTACAATTCCTATGCGAATTAGAGGAGCTGAATATGCCATAGTTCTAGTTGTTTTTGGAAACAATTGCTTGTTTTCGTTTAAGAGAGCCAAAAGTACTCAAAAGTTTAACGAGATGAACAGTCATGTCCTTTGAATTATACTTTTTTTAGAGCAAAACATTTGACTTTAAAGATAACTCTTATTTTTTAGCGGGAAATTGCTGGGGAGGGAGAGGAAATTTAGTGTCGGGAAAAGATGGAAAGTTTAGTATAATTCCTTGTGTTTTATAACTGGTAATATAGGATTTATCAAAAGTAAGTCCCGGTTTCTCAATAAAAATTTCTTTGGTTTCATGAGGCTGAATTACATTTTTTTTAGATGTTAAAGTTTGATTATCACTTGTCACAGCCTTAACATAAACCTCTATTGGGTAGTTTACTTTAGAACTAACGGTAAAAATAAAGCGAGTTGACCCTGCTTCCGTATCGGTTTTCATAGCTGTTCCCACATACTGAATAGTTGCGCTTTTTTCATTAATTTCTGAGTCGTCTTTACTACAGCTACTGGTTAAACCAAGGAGAGCAAATAAAATAATTGCCATTGCTTTTTTCATATTAATATTTGTTTTAGGTGTCTAAAGTAGCGTAAAAAAAACTTTTATATTACTGTTAATTGTATTTTTAACTATAAAATTAAGTTTTTATTTATTTTTTTAAGAAATAAAAAAGGAGTTTATATCTAAGAGAACTGACTAACTCTCTTATTGTATAACTACACAGGTAAAAAGAGGAATAAAGAGTCCATTTTCATTGGTAGAGTTTTTTTAAAAAGAGCTTAATTTTTACCCCTAAACATCACTAAGCTAAAATACATAAAAGTCTTAATTTTAAAGGGATTAACCCCTTATTTATTAGTTTGAAAAAGGAAGTTTTTGTATCTTGCTATCACGATAAAAAAACAAAAAAATATGGTTTTTAAACTTTTTTTTCTCTTTACTAAAATAGGCCTTTTTACGATTGGTGGCGGGTATGCGGTAATTCCTTTAATAGAAAAAGAAATCATTCAACGATCCTGGTTAAGCTATGATGAATTTTATGAACTTTTAGCTATAACAGAATCATTGCCTGGAGTTTTTGCGACTAATATAGCAGCGCTAGTTGGTTTTAAGATTGGTGGAATAAAAGGCGGAATCTTAGCTGCACTGGGCACCATCTTAGCGCCATTTATTATTATTTTACTATTGGCTGTATTTTTTAATCGATTTCAAGATAATATCTATGTTATTAAAGCATTTAAAGGGTTAAGGCCTGTTGTCGTAGCGTTAATTGCTGCTCCCTGTTATACAGCAATCAAAATCAATAAAATGTCTTTTAAATCACTACTATTGCCTTTAGGTGCATTGGGCTTGATGTGGTGGGCTAATGTTTCTCCAGTTTGGATTATTCTAGGTGCTGCTATCGGTGGAATTGTTTACTATAGCTGGCGAAATAAATCTGGTACTATAGTATGATTTTCTATCAATTATTATGGGTTTTTATTAAGATTGGGACTTTTGGCTTTGGCGGTGGATACGCCATGCTGTCCTTAATTCAAGAAGAAGTCGTGGAAAAGCACCATTGGATTTCTAAAAGTGAATTTACAGATCTTGTAGCGGTGTCTCAGATGACGCCTGGCCCAATTGGAATTAATACGGCGACTTATGTAGGGTATGCCGCGTTAATTAATGAAGGCTATCCCGTTTATATTGCGGTTCTTGGCTCAGCAATCACAACGATAGCGCTTTGTATTCCCTCATTTATAATGATTAGCTTCATCTCCTATTTCTATTTTAAGTTTCGATCAAATAAGTTTTTCTCCTATGCGATTGCGGGAATTAAACCTATGGGGATTTCATTGATTGCTTTAGCCGCGTTATCCTTGACCACAGAAGAGAGTTTTCCTGATTATTATAGCCCCATTTTATTCCTAGTCGCTTTAGTTTGTTCAATTCGATTTAAAGTCCATCCTATTCTTATTTTGATTGGAGCTGCTATACTAGGATTGATTATCTATTAAAGGTCAATTATAAAATGAGGTTATTAGCTGCAGGGTAGTTGTAAAAAGCATCATCTAGTTTTGATGAGTTTTCTGTATTTGTTTATGGTATAATTTTTATGTATATTTAATATATAGCCATAAAATATTTGGTTTTTATATCAAATTAAATATAATTAACAATTTATTATGACGCAAGAAACAACAATACAAACAACGACTATTTTCCAGCCCGTTCAATTGGGACCTATTACATTGAGAAATCCTGTGATTAAAGCAGCAACGAGTGAGGGGCGTAGTCCAGAGGGAAAAGTAACTCAAGCATTGATAGATTTTCATCGAGGGTTTATTGAGGGGGGGATTGCAATGACTACATTAGCTTATTGTTCGATTTCGAAAGCTGGTTTTGCGGCACCTGGTGAAATTTTGATGGTTAAAGAAAACACGAGTGGATTAAAGCGTTTTACTGCAGCCATGCATGAGGCAGGAGGAAAGGCTTCTGCTCAACTTGGGCATGCGGGACCTGTAGCAACGAAAAAGATTACGGGTGTACAACCGATAGCGCCTTCTCGTTTTTTCAATTTGACGAGCATGCAGACTTGTAGAGCCATTACAATTCCAGAGATGAAAGAAATCATCAATCAATTTGCTGATGCCGCAGAAGTAGCTATAGAAGCGGGATTTGATGCGATTGAACTCCATTTTGGGCATCTTTATCTTGTTTCTTCCTTTTTTAGCCCATGGATTAATAAACGAACGGACGAATATGGAGGGTCTATAGAAAATAGGACGCGATTTGCCAAAGAAATTTTACTAGCAGTAAAAGAACGTGTGCAAGACCAATTGGCTATTATTGTTAAACTATCAATGGATGATGGTATCAAAGGGTCTATTTGGTTAGATGATTCAACAGAAACAGCGCGAATTTTAGATGAAACAGGGGCTGTAGATGCCTTTGAACTTACTATGGGATCTTCCGTTTCCAATCAAATGTATTTGTTTCGAGGAGAAACAGATATTGATGGAATGGCCAATACGCAAAAAGGAATTATGAAATTGGGTGTAAAGTGGTTCGGAAGGCAAATTTTAGGAGAATATCCTTATGAAGATTTATATATGCTTTCCTCAGCCCGTCAGTTTCAAACAGTGGTTAAAAAGGCAAAACTAATTTTATTAGGTGGAATTAATAGTTTTGACGATATGGCCACAGCAGTAAGGGAAGGATTTCCACTATTTGCTATGGGAAGAGCTTTATTGCGCGAACCTGATATTATCAATAAAATAAAAGTTAATCCAAGCAAGCTGGGATTGTGTATTCATTGTAACAAATGTATGTTTTCTGTTTTTACTACGACCAATTGTGTTTTTACAAAGGATTATGCAATTAGTTCACAAGCAGCTTTGGTTTAATTTTTGAGCTTTTTTGATTCAGACGGATTCTCTTTTGGAGCGTTTAATCTCCTCTAATAGGAGTATGAGTTTCCTTAGGATTTTCTATATTCACTCATGGAGAACCCTGTTTCTCGTCTGAAAAACCGTCCCATATATGAAGGATCATCAAAGTGAACGACCTCTGCAATTTCTCCAATGCTTTTGTTGGTCGTTTGAAGAAGATTTTTAATTTCTAGAATTACTTGCCTGTTAATTAGGTCTTTCGGCTGATCATTCAGGTATTTTTTTGAAATTTGAGCGAGGTAAAAAGGAGTTATATGAAGTTGATTGGCATAAAAGGCGACTTCACGATGGGTTTTGGCATATTGACCAATGAGGTCCCAAAATTTCCAACACATTTCTTCTTGTCTACTAAATTTACGTTGTTTAAACGCACCTTGTTTCTCCATGTATTCCGTCATGCGCAAAAATAAGTTTTGAAAATGATTGACTACAATTTTTTGTTGTTGACTGCTACTTTGAATGAGAATATACAGGAGTTGTTTGTTCCAATAGGTTAGTTGTTGCTGATCGTCTTTGTTTAGGAAATGTAAAGGATTATCGTGAAGAAAACCAAACAATTGATTGGATAGCTGGTAGGCGATTTCGCTAGCTAAAGGTCGATCAATCGCATAACATTGGGCGTTAAAATTACTAGATGTACGTTGGATTAAGGTTACAATATCACTAGATAATACAAGTAAAGCACCTTTTTTGAGTGTATAATCTTTAAAATTCAATGTTACATCTGCTTCCCCTTCTAATCCAATTATAACAACAAGGTAGGAGAGTGTTAAGGGATATCCTAGTTGATTCTCCCAGTTGATTGGGCCAAAGCGTAGACCAATAGGGGTGGGATGTAATATCGTGCGATTCATGGTTGGTTTTTATTTTGACGTAAATATAGCTATTATTCATTTGGTTTAACTAGAATTGTTGTTAAAAGTACCTAAAGTACTTAAATTAACGTATGGTTTAGGTTGTGCGTATGGACTACTTTTGCCTTAGAAATTAATAGAAATAAGAAAAAATGAAATTTACAACAGACCGTTTAATTCTCAGACCTTGGGTAGTAACAGATGCAGAAGATTTATTTCGTTATGCTAAAGATGAAAACATTGGACCTATAGCCGGTTGGCCTGCGCATACCAGTGTTGAAGAAAGTAGAAGTGTTATTGAAAATGTATTTTCAAAACCAGAAGTCTATGCTGTAGCCTTAAAAGAAAACAATCGCGCTATTGGATGCATTGGGATTCTTATTGGAGCAGATAGTAATTTTCCAATTAGCGATACAGAAGGTGAAGTAGCCTATTGGATTGGCGTTCCCTTTTGGGGACAGGGATTAATTCCAGAGGCCTTACAAACAATTGTGAAACACAGTTTTGAAACCCTAGAGCTAGAGACCCTTTGGTGTGGTTATTTTGAAGGTAACGAGAAATCGCAAAAAGTACAAGCGAAATGTGGCTTTCAACATTCACATATTGTTGACAATCAATTTAACCAATTTATGAATGACCATCGCGTAGAATATATCAGTCGCTTGAATAGAAGCGATTGGCAAGCAAAACAATAGCGGATAGCGATGCTTTTACTTTTATAAGAGCAATCAATACTTTTAAAAAGTACCTTCGGGTACTTTTTTTTAGTATAAAACTCTTTTACTAAAAAAATTTCTCGCGTCTTAGATCCAATACATAGCTATATTTTTTAACTAGAGGCTAGTGAATTCTTCATTGAATAAAGTAATTTTGTTCCATAAAAACAGATAATATGATACGACCAATTCGTTTAGAGGAGTACCCTCGTTTAGTTGAACTATGGGAAAGTGCAGTTTTAGCTACCCATGATTTTTTGAAAGAAGAAGATTTTCTTTATTACAAAGCGAATTTACCCACATACTTTGGTTTTGTTCGCTTATGGGGACTGGAGTTAGAAGGGAAGTTAGTTGGATTTATGGGCATAGCCGATCAAGCACTAGAAATGTTGTTTATTGATGCTAGCATCCGAGGTAAAGGCATCGGAAAACAACTTATTGCATTTGGTATCCAAGAACAAGGTGTGACAACAGTAGAAGTTAATGAACAAAATGATCAAGCTGTCGGATTTTATCAACATATGGGCTTCAAAATAAAGAGCCGATCAGCTCTTGATGGGCAAGGGAAGGAGTACCCTATTCTAAAAATGGAATTATAGTTGACAGTTTACGGTTTACCTTTACGGTTGACAATGTTTACATGATGTGAATTTTACAAAAAGCAACCAACAAAAAAGCAAAAAAAACTTACAACCCTTCAATTCCTTCAATCCAATACCCACGAGTATACACTTTACTTGTGGTTTTGTCTTTTATTACTTTTCTGAAAATTTGAATTGATTTTGCGTTACCTGTTAGTAAAAAAACTGCATCTTTCCATTGATTTGATTTGATTGGTTCCAATTGTCCAATCATTCTTTCATTTCTGAAGGTATTCTTTTTCGGATAAACCCATGTTTGTTCGAAACCAAGTTTTTCTGGTAGGTCTTGATTTTCTTTATCTAACTCAAATAGAAAGAGGAAATCAACCTGTTGTTGTTTCCATTTATTTAATAGCGATAACCCGAGTCCTAAAGAAGTTTCATCCCCAAAAAAAACATATTTTGAAGTAGCCAGATTTAAATGATTGCTATTCGAACGCAAGCTGTTCATGTTCATTTGATCTCCAATTTTCAATTGATCCATAAAGCGTTGCCCATTCCCCTTGTGGTGATGTAAATAGACAAGAAGTTCTAAACAACCTTTTTCTTTATCTAGTGTGGCAATAGTATATTTTCTAGTTTGTACATAGTTAAGTGTAAAACTAATGTAAGCCCCACTATTTAAATGGAGTTTCTCAAATTGCCCCTTTATTTGAATACGCTTGATAGAGGGGGATAACATTTCAATATCGACCACTTCTGCCTCAGGTACTTTTATTGGGGCTATACCTAAAAAGTCCAGTATTCTTCTAACACTATTTGATATCATGTTTTTTCTACAAATTTAAGTGAAAATGAAATGGGAGTGAAGGAATTAAAAGCAGTTGTTACTGGACAAAACGCAGTTTTTTTGAACTGGAATTAAGGACAAAATAAAACTTTTGTATTATGATTTTATTAACAAAAATAAGATTTGTGTGTTTAGTTGTGTTTTTATATTTAATGTTTAGGTTAGTTATTTGCATAAAAATTAATACTATTTCATTTTAATTATTATATTAGTGCTTATTTGTAAATAAATAGAAAAAGACCTTTACTTGATTTAGTGAAAATAGTCTAAATTTTTATTTTAAAAATTAACATTTTAAAGAATAATGGTGACCAGCCATATGATGATAAAAGGAAATAAACGAAATAACCAAATCAACGATTATGAATAAAAAACTACTTTTAAAGTTCTTTTTGATCTTCATGCTCTTATCCGGACAACTAAGCAAAGGACAGAATTATACGCCTTTGGTTATTACTTCTGGATTTAATGAAGATGTAATAGCAGAGGATAGCCCTGCGTCAACTCATTCAACGGCTGCAGTAGATGCAACATCGACTGGTGCGAATAATGCTTTTATGAGTAGGTCTTATCCAGGCGCTACGGTAGGTTTACCGAATGATGGATTGATCACTACAATAGCAACTTCAACTCCAGGATTAACCTTTCAACTGGCGGCTTATGACCAAAATAATTCGTTGAAAATCAATGCCAATAATGGCACAGGAACACTAGCCATACAAACGACTCAGCAATTGAGTAAATTATTTATTTTGGTTACTTCTGGAAGTGCTACTTCTACTTTTACGGGAACAATTACTTTTACGGATGCAACCACGCAATCATTTGGCACGCAATCCGTACCCGATTGGTATGATACAGGTACACCTCCTGTGGCTATTAGAGGGATTGGACGCGTATCGCGTACAGGGACACAGCTTCCAGATAACAATACGGGGAATCCTAAATTATTTCAGGTTGCTATAGCTATTGATCCAGCCAATCAAACCAAAGTTGTACAAAAAATTGATGTTGTAAAAACGAGTTCAACGAATGGGTTTTTAAACATTTTTGGTGTTTCAGGTGAAATCAGACCAGATTGTATTGAACCAGGTAACTTGGGGGTTCAAAATATGACCTCAACGAGTGCTGATTTGGTTTGGGTGAGCCCAGGAACGCTATTTGATATCAAATGGGGAGCTAGAGGATTTAACGTGAGTACAGCGGGAACTTTAGTGACTGGTTTTGAGAATGGAGAGACGTTATCTGGGTTGACAATCAATACGGATTATGATTTTTATGTGCGTCGTGATTGTGGTGCAGTAGATGGGGTAAGTGCCTGGGCAGGACCTTTTCAATTTAGAACAGGTTACTGTGTGCCTACAGGTGCGGCCAATAATCCCGATGAGATTCGAAATTTTAAACTAAGTAATTTAAATAATAATTCAGATCCTAGTGAAGGCGTTAGTGGATATAAAGATTATTCACAAACCGTTCCACCAGCGCGATTAGAGGCCGGTGTTTCTTATATTGCGTCTTTAACTAGTGGGTCAGGAAGTGGAACTCACGGTGCCGCAATTTGGATTGATTATAATAATAATTTTGTTTTTGATGCAGATGAAAAGGTTGCCGTAATAGGTAATACAATTGGCATAAATGCCACAACTAGTTTTCCAGCTTTCGAAGTACCTGCAACTATCCCTCCAGGGATTTACAGGTTAAGAGTGCAATATCAACACAATAAAAATGGAACAGAATTAAACCCATGTGCAGCCTTTTCTACCTATGCAGAAACAGAGGATTATGCGATAGAGATTCTGCCACCTGCAGACTGTTTACAACCTAGTACTTTGGGTATTGAAAATCTAACTGCTGCTACGGTTGATTTAACATGGACTAGTACAGGAACTTTATTTGATATTATATGGGGAACTGAAGGATTTGACGTTACTTCAGAAGGTACCTTAGTGACTGGCTTTGCTAATGGCGGAACATTAAGTGGACTTTCGATAGACTCTCATTACGATTATTATGTTCGCCAAGATTGTGGTGATACAGGATTAAGTAATTGGGCAGGTCCTTTTAGCTTTGATTCATTAAGTTACTGTGTACCTACGGTATCAGTTAGTAACTCGGATGAGATTAGAAACTTTACCTTAAGTAATTTAAATCATAGTTCTCCAGCTTCAGAAGGAGTAAATGGTTATATAAATTATGCCTATATAGTTGAACCTGCTCAATTGGAAGCGGGTACTTCTTATGTAGCTTCTTTGAAGAGTGGAGCTGGATCAGGAACTCACGGTGCCGCAATTTGGATTGATTACAATCAAAACTTAGTTTTTGATGCGGATGAAAAAGTAACTTTTATTGGAAATACGATTGCAGCAAATTCTACCGTTAGTTTTCCTGCTTTTATTGTTCCAGAGACAATACCTCCTGGTATTTATCGACTACGTGTACAATATCAACATAACAACTCTGGTGAAATTTTAACACCTTGTGCAGGGATAAGTACCTATTCAGAAACAGAGGATTACGCGATAGAAATTCTACCGCCACCTGCTTGTGCATTACCTAGTATGTTAGGAGTCAATAATACCACTTTTGAAAGTGCAGATTTGATTTGGACCAGTACAGGTACCCTATTTGATATAAAATGGGGGATTTCAGGGTTTGATGTGGCAACAGCAGGAACTTTAGTTCCTGGTTTTGCCAATGGGGGAACTTTATCTGGATTAACGGCAGATACAAACTACGAGTATTATGTTCGTCGTGATTGTGGAGCTGATGGTGTAACAGATTGGATAGGACCTTATGCATTTAGAACAGGGTACTGTATCCCGACGGGATCTTCAAATAATGCAGATGAAATTAGAAACTTTTCGTTGAGTAATTTAAACAATAATTCAGCTACCTCCGAAGGGGTAAATGGATATACAGACTATTCTACAACGGTTGCACCAGCGCAACTGGAGGCTGGCTCTTCTTTTATTGCCTCTTTAACTAGTGGATCAGGAAGTGGAAACCATGGTGCAGCAATTTGGATTGATTACAATGAAAATTTAGTTTTTGACGCAGATGAAAAAGTAGCTGTTATTGGGAATACTATTGCAACTAATACTACCGTTGATTTTCCTGCATTTACCGTGCCAGTAACGGTTCAACCTGGTATTTATCGATTGAGGGTACAGTATCATTCTGGTAAAGCAGGTGCGGATTTAAATCCTTGTTCAACGACAAGTAGTTATTCAGAAACTGAGGATTATGCGGTTCAAATTTTACCACCAGGTACTTGTGCTAGACCTACTGAACTAGGGGTAACTAATACAACAGCTACAAGTGCAGATTTAACGTGGACCAGTTCTGGAACTTTGTTTGATATTAAATGGGGACTTCGAGGATTTGACCTAGACACAGCAGGAACTTTAGTGACCGATTTTACTAATGGAGGAACGCTTAGTGGATTGAATCTTGATATGGATTATGATTATTATGTACGCCAAGATTGTGGTACAACGAATGGTGTAAGTTCATGGGTAGGGCCTTATCGATTCAATACCTTACGCTATTGTATTCCTACTGGTGCAACAAACAATGGCGATGAGATTCGCACCTTTAAATTGAGTAATTTAAATCATAGTTCTCCTGATTCAGAAGGAGTGAATGGATATAATAATTATGCTCATACAGTTGCACCTGCTCAATTGCAAGGAGGTGTGTCTTATGTTGCGTCTTTAACTAGTGGGTCAGGAAGTGGAAATCACGGAGCAGCTATTTGGATTGATTATAATCAAAATTTAGTTTTTGATGCAGATGAAAAAGTAGCGGTAATTGGCAATACTATTGCAGCAAATGCCACTGTTAATTTCCCGGCTTTTGAAGTACCAGCAACTATACCCCCTGGTATCTATCGATTAAGAGTGCAGTATCAGCACAATAAAAATGGAACGGAATTAAACCCATGTGCAGCCTTTTCTACCTATGCAGAAACGGAAGATTATGCAATTGAAATTTTACCTCCACCTACGTGTTATTTTCCAGCCAATTTACAAGTGGTCCAAGTTGGAAAATCAACAGCTAGAGTAACGTGGGAACTTCCTTTACATGGAAATACAACAGGAGTTCAATATAAGGTAGAACTCCGTACTTCGGGTCAACCTGGAGAAGCAATAGGGTTAGTGGATACCTTTACGACTACAGATTTATTTTTCGCGCTGACTAATCTTGATTCAGAAACCGATTATATCGTTTATGTGCAAACGATTTGTTCTTCGACTGATCAGAGTGAGTGGAGTGAGCGAAAAACATTTAAAACACTTTGTAATTACCCAGAATATGAATTCATTACAGATGAATCTGATTTAGTTCTTTGTGAACCTGGTACAGTTACTCTAGAAGTAGCAACACAAGGCAACGTAAACTGGTATAATTCAAGAACAGCAACTACACCTGTACATACTGGAAATTCATATACAACTACAGTCTCAGCTACCACTTCTCTTTGGTATGAAGTAGTTTCAGATGACACAAATGATTTTCCAACAGGGCCAATTAATGCAGCGGCTGTAAGTAACTCCCAAGACAACTGGACACTATCATGGGATGTTGACTTTACCGTTTTGCAACAAGCAACTTTAAAAACAATCGATGTATATCCATACCAAGATGGTCGTGAAGGTCGTATGACAATCAGACAAACAGGATCAACAGGTTCTGCTACAGTAGGAACAATCAATTATACGACAGTGGGTACTGGTGGAACAACCGTGCAAACGATACCAATCAATATTGATTTACCACCTGGAACCTATACGATTGAACCAGGTTTACCTAGTGGAGGACTTAGAAGAAACACAGGAGGTGCTTCTTATCCTTATACTTCTCCAGTAGCCTCTATTACTGGAAATGAATATTCATCTAGCTATTATATGGGGTATTATAACTGGATATTTTCGTCTAGATGTAAATCTGCACGTGAAGAAGTAGTGGTGTCGGTTGCTCCTCACACGGTTACGGAAGCAACCGTGGATATTGACGCGGCAGATGGTATTTCCTTAGCTATAGTCTCTTCTGCATCATCATTTACCTTAGAATATGGAGAAACTGGTTTTGAACGAGGAACAGGTACAACTGTTTCTACGGTTACAAGTCCATACTTATTCCAAGATTTAGCAGCAGCTACCACGTATGATGTGTACATTCAACCCTTACCTTGTGGAACGCTGTATGGACCAGTAACTTTTACAACATTAGAACCAACAGAAACACAACAAATTACAGCTGTGGATCTCGTTAAAGATTATGGAGATGCGGCCTTTACTCACGGAGAATCGGATAGTGGATTATCATTATCTTATCGAATTGAGGATGAGCGTATTGTTGTTTTTGAAGATGGACAATTCCGTATTAAAGGAGCAGGAACGACTCAAATTACAGCGAGTCAAGAGGGGAATATGATTTATTTACCTGCAGAAGATGTAACTTTTACTTTAACGGTAAACAAAGCGATGTTAACCATTACTGCGGATCCAGATCAAGAAAAAGAATATGGAGATCCAGATCCAGAATTTACATTTGAAGTCGAAGGCTTACAGTATGATGACGAACCGAGTGTAGTAGAGGTTGGATTCAGTAGAGATCCAGGTGAAGAATTAGGTAATTATACTTTTGTACAAGCGAATCTTTATGCAGGACCTAATTACGATATTACTTTCGTAGGGGCTTCTTTTGAAATTACTCGAGCGCGATTATACGTAACGGCTAATGCTTTAACTAAGGTATATGGAGATGCAGATCCCGAATTAACCTATACTGTTACGGGATTAAAGTTTACGGATACCGCTGTTGTATCAGGTCAGTTGAACCGTGTTACAGGAGAAAATGTTGGGGTATATACCATCAACCAAGGAGGATTGTATTTAACTAATTCGAATTATATTTTGGTTTATGAAGAAGGACAGTTGACGATTACTCCAGCTACTTTATTCATTCAACCTACGGTTGGGATGCAGAAGATTTATGGCGCGGCAGACCCTGAATTTACATTTACAGCTTCTGGTTTCAAATTTGACGATACTGCGGCTCTTCTACAAGGAACGCTTAGTCGAGAAAGTGGTGAAAATGTTGGAAGGTATGCTTATGAATCGGGTAGTTTAAATACTCCATTGAGCAACTATATTTTCCAGATTAACAATGATAGTAAATTTGAAATTAAACCTGCATTTATCACAGTTCGTGCAAATGAAAATCAGCGTAAAATGTTTGGTCAAGCTGATCCGTTGTTGACGTATACTGTAGAAGGTTTACAACGTGGCGAGTTAGCCACTCAGGTGATGTCAGGACGTTTAATGCGTCAAGCAGGCGAGGCTATAGGACTTTATCCAATTGAACAAGGAAGCTTACTACCGAACACTAATTATAGTATAGATTCATTTGTTTCATCTGATTTTGAGATTGTTAGTGGTTCTATTACTGGGGTGTCTTTCGTATCGCGTACTTTTATTTATGATGGTACAGCTAAATCATTGGCTGTACAAGGAAATATACCTGCAGATGCAGTAGTGACCTATACAAATAATGATAAAATTAATGTAGGAGTTTATGAAGTTACAGCTGTAGTTAATTATGGCGTAAGTTATGAACCTTTGACGTTAACAGCTACGTTGACCATCGTTAAAGCGGATCAAGTGATTGATTTTGATGCTCCAGCTGAAGTACTGTTAGAAGACACGCCAACGCTACAATTGGTGGCAACAGCCAGTTCTTCTTTACCAGTAACATTTAGTATTGACTATGAAGAGGATCGCGAGATTGCAACCGTTAGTACATCAGGAGCTACAAGTTTTATTCGTCCTGGTTTTGTGACAATAACAGCTCGTCAAGCAGGAAATGAAAATTACAATGCAGCAGTGCCTGTTTCACGAACGATTGAAGTAGTGAGTAAGAATACTGACATCTTTGATTTAATTGTAGATGGAGTATCTTATGGTAAAATAGACAAGGAAGTCTATGTGATGATTGGCTGTGATTCACCACAAACATCCGTTACAATTCAGGTAGAGACCTTAGAAGGTACACTTGTTACTCCTTCTCGAAGTTTTGTAGTTGAAGTTCCAGAATATGGACAATATGAACAAATCATTCAAGTACAATCTCCTCAAGGAAATACGGAAACCTATAAGGTAATTATTGACAAGCGCATACCAACAGATAAAATAGTATATCAGAAGTACAACAATGTGTTATTGGTTAACAACAACAAACAAACCAATACAGGCTATGTATTCACGGCGTACCAATGGTTTAAAAATGGAGAACCTGTTGGTACACAACAAGCCTATTCTGCGGGTAATAAGTATGGAGATGTTTTAGAAGTTGGTGCGACCTATCACGTTGAGTTAACCTTGCACAATGGCAAGAAAATTACAAGTTGCCCAATTTATATTGAAGCACCAACTCAAAGTGAATTGAGTGTGTATCCAAATCCAGTGAAGAAAAATCAAGCGCTTTATGTTAACCTAGCTCAAGAACATCAAGAGACTATAGGGTATATCATTTACGATTTGAAAGGACAAATGATTCAGAGAGGAAAATTACAACAAGGAAATTCAAGTCTTATGATTCCTTCAACGGTAGCGACTGGCTCTTATTTCTTAGTATTAAAAACCGAAGACGGACAGCAAAGTGTTCAATTTATCATTAGAGAATAAGTAAAAATTAGAGTAGAAAATAGGGTTCAATCAAGAACCCTATTTTTTTTGGCTATAAGTCTATGCACAATAAGGGGCAAAAAACGAGTACTTGTATCATCCAATTGTATCAGAAAAAAAAGTTTATAATGAACAAAATAAGTAATTGGTCTAGTTTTATGGGTTAATATATGTTAATATTAGCCAATTAACTGATTATATTTTTAAAATATGGAAAGAAGAAGTAATTTGTGTGATTAGTAATAGTAAATAAAAAAAGTGATGAAAAAGTATGTAGTAGGCCTTGCGTTTTTAATGGTTACAGGAATATACGCTCAACAAGGACAAAGAAACCAGCAAAATTCTGTTGATATTTCGGAGCTTGTTGACCGAAGTGAGACCTATGGAATTAGTGTAGAGCAAAAAGAAAAATTAATTGCACGCAAGCGAACGATTGGTAGAGAATACGCTGCTATTAATCGAGATCGAAGTTTATCTGGTTATGAAAAGGGTCTGAAAAAAAGAAAACTTTCCGAACAGATTCGATCCGATATTCGCAGCATTTTGAATGATGATCAGTATCAAAAATGGGAGTACTATCAAGTTAAGCATGACTCTAATGATCTAAAAAAAGACGCCCTTGAAAAGAAAATTGATCGCTTAGAAAAAGAATATGAGCAGGACATTAAGCAAATGGAGCATCAGTATAAGAATGACAAGTACACGCTAAAGCGGGAAAAAAACAAGCGTAAATCGCGTTATAAAACAGAACGACAAAAATTAAAAGATCAACGCAACGAGTAGTTAAAAAAAGATACAAAACCTACAGCTACACCTTATATAAACTATATAATAGGAAATCATCCTTTTTTTTAAAACACGAAAGAAGAATAGGGGATTACTCCGCATAGAGTCCGTAAGGGTAGTAAACAATAGAAGAGGGTGCCCTTTTACGGCACCCTCTTCTATTGAATTTAGGAGTCATCAAATTTAAATTTAATGTCCTGCACCAGCGATAATTTTTCCAGCGCCTTTTTTAATCAGTAGTAAGATAAAGGGAATACAAATTAAGAATAGTATTCCCAAAAACATAAATACATCCATATAAGTTAGTACTGTAGCTTGTTTGGTTACCCCCATATCCAATAGGGTATAGGCTTTTTGCAAGGCTTCATCTGTTGTAAATCCCTTCGCAATAAAACTTTGTTGTAAAGTAGCTACGCGATTTTGCATCTCTAAAGAGGCGGTATCCAAATGGCTTACCAAAGCCAATCGATGGTTCACCGTCCATCGGGAAATAAAGGTGGTAATCAAGGCAATTCCGAAGGAGCCTCCCAATTGACGCATCATTCCAGTAAAGGCAGCACCTTCACCAATTTGTTTGTTTCTCAAATTAGAAAGAGAGAGCGTCGTAATGGGAACAAATAGCAAACCTAAGCCAACACCACGCACTACTAGAGGCCAGAAGAAATGCTCGCTTCCCGTATCTGGTGTTAAAATCATATGTGCCCAGAAGCTGTACGCAAAGAAGACCAAAAATCCAGTAGCTACCAGATATTTAGGTGGAACACCTCGTTGTAGCATACGAGCAATTAGTGGCATCATGAGCGCTGTCATCAAGGAGCTAGGTACGAGTAACATACCCGCATCTGTAGCAGTCCAACCAAGGATGGATTGCGTGTAAATCGGAATAATAAACGTAGAACCATACAATCCAAATCCGAGAATAAAAGATAATACGGTTCCGATGGCTAAATTAGAATCCTTAAGTACCCGTAGATTTACGATGGGCTTTTCACAGGTTAATTCACGCCATATAAAAAAGAAAAATCCAAATACAGTCGTAATAGACAAAGTTAAGATGGTTGAATTTTCAAACCAATCGTCTTGTTGACCGTGTTCCAATACATATTGGAGCGAGCCCACAGCAATGGCTAATAAAATTATACCCAAGAAATCAACTTCTTTTAACTTGCTTTTTTCAGCATATCGCGGACTCTTCACATATAATAAGGTCAATATAGTGGCTACTATTCCAATAGGCACATTGATATAAAAAATAAACGGCCACGAATAATTATCAATAATATAACCACCTAGGGGAGGACCTAAAGTAGGACCTACAATCACCCCCATACCGTATATCGCTTGTGCAACACCTCTTTTTTCTGCGGGATAACTTTCTGTAATAATGGTTTGAGAGGTTACGAGTAAAGCACCACCTCCTAAACCTTGAATAAAACGAAAAAGAATAATTTCCCATAAGGTAGTGGAATACCCACATAAAAAAGAAGCTACCGTAAAGATGATGATAGAGGCGGCAAAATAATTGCGTCTTCCAAATTGTTGAGAGAGCCAGCTCGTCATGGGCACTACGATTACATTGGCAATCGCATAGGCTGTAACAACCCAAGCGATATCCGTCAAGGAAACACCTATACTTCCTTTCATATCATTCATGGCAACATTGACAATCGTAGTATCCACAATTTCCAATAGTGCACATAGAATGGCTGTAATGGTAATGATAATTCGACGATATCCGTGCTCTACTAAGCTTTCTTCACTCATAGTCGTCTCGTTTATCGTCCACTTTTTATATTTACATCAATATCGACGTTCATTCCTGGTTTAACATGTGCTAACATTTCATCTTGTGGGTTGGTAAATGTAATTTTAACTGGAATACGCTGTACTGTTTTCACGAAGTTACCTGAAGCATTATCTGGTGGTAGCAGTGCAAATTTGGCACCAGTTGCTGGGGACATGGAATGAACGATTCCTTCAAACTTATGTTTGGGAAAAGCATCTACTTTTATACTAACAGACTGACCTTCACGCATATCTTGCATTTGTGTTTCTTTAAAATTCGCCACAACCCACATATTGTTCTTTTGTACCGTATTAAACAGCCCTTGTCCGGGTTGAATTAATTGTCCAGCTTGTAAATTAATCTTAGAAACTTGTCCATCCTCTTTGGCTGTGATTACTGTATAAGATAAGTAGAGCGTAGCGTGATCTAAATTGGCCTTCGCCTGATCCACTAAAGCTTTGGCTGCATCAATTTGAGCGGTAGAGGCCACGGCTTGTGATTTACTAATATTCACTTGTTGTGCAATAGCTTGGGCTTGTTTCTCAACAGCTTTGAATTGTTCTTGTAAAATCACCAGTTGTTTTTCTGCTGTTTCTTTAGCAGCTAACGCTTGTTCATATTGTTGCTTGGTAATGGATTGGCTTTGAAACAAACGGTTATAGCGGTCATAATCATTCGCAGCTCTCCAGAGCTGTGTTTTCGCCGCTTCGATATTCGCTTGAGCAGTGGCTACATTGGCCTGTGCTGTAGATACACCAGCCTGAGAAGAAAGAACTGTAGATTGACTTGTATGTTCTCCTGCTTGGGCAACTTCCAATTGACTCAATGCTGCTTGATAATTTGCTCTTGCTTGTTGTACTTGAATAGTATATTCGGAATCATCCAAGCAAATAAGCGTATCTCCTTTTTTAACCACTTGATTATCTTGGATATATATCTTTTTAATATAGCCTGGAATTTTTGATACAATTGGAGTTATTTTGGTTTCAATTTGAGCATCATCTGTTGTTTCATGGGCGAGTGCATGGATATATTTATAGCTACCATAACCACCACCAAATACAACAAGGACAGCTAAAGCCACAATAAATTTTTTGTTTAACGGCTTTTTATAGGGTGTTTGATTTGTTTCCATTTTAATTTTTTAGTTGTAAGTTGTCTATTAATTTACCTGTTTTATATGCGTATTGATAAAGAGTCAGGGTTTCATCTGCCTCTCCAAACATGGTATCGATTTGGGCTTGTAGCTGTTGTACATCCGCTTCTAATAGATGATCGGTGTCGGTGAGGCCATTGTCATATTTATCCTTAACAATGCGATAATTCTCATTGGCCTGTTCTAACGCTTTTACTAATACGGCATTCTTTTTTAAAGCCAGTTCATATGCATTAAATGCTTCTTCAATTTCAATTTTTGCGGCGTCCTCAACGAGTTGTACTTGGTAGTCGACTTCTGTTTTCTTTGCTTTTGCTTTATTGACTTCCGTTCTATTTTTAAATAGCTGTGTTAAATCGTATTTTAAACCAATACCCACACTTGTTGCATTGGTAATATCTACCACTTGATCCAGCTGTATAGCAGAATACCCCGCTGTTAAACCAATAGAAGGGAAGAAGTTTCCTCTTGCAATTTTGATGGCTGTTTGAGCAATCTCCTCCATTTTTGTTGCACTTTGCACATCTTTACGCGAAGAAAGATTTCCTGTTTTTGTTGGAAAAATAGCTACAGGTTTCACTTTTTCAGCAACAATAGTTTCTTCTTTATCTAAATCCAGTAAGACGCTTAAACGCGTGCAAATATTTTTCTGGGTATTCTTTGTCTCTTCTAGCGATAAAGCCACATTAGCTTCCTGAAGTTGAGTGCGCAAATAATCATTCCTTGCGATTATTCCCTCTGCCAAAAACTGTTCAAAATCGAGGGTACGTTGATGGGCTCGATTTAAATTTTCCGTCAACAATGCGATGGATTGTTGGGTTTTGTATAAAGAAAAATACAAGTTGATGGTTTGATAGACCACATGTTCTGTTGTAGCTCCTTCTGTTAGTTCAGCGAGCGCATAGTATTGTTTACTTTGCGTGACTGCATTTGTAATTTTAAAACCACTAAATAAAGGAAGATTGGCTTTTGCTTGAGCAATCATTAAATGCTCGGGTTGTACTTCAGGCATTTGATTGTCTTGCGTTGAAGTGGGGAGTGGTACTTTTAGGTTGATATCGGTACCATTAAAAAGACGGTTGTAGGTTCCAGATACTTCTAGTTCAGGATAACGCATATTTTGCGCGCTGTGAATCTGAAGTCTAGCGGCTTCTGTACTTGCTTTTACTTTTTTTATTTCTTTGCCGTTTTTTAAACTTAGTGCTATGGCCTGCTCCAAGGTGAGTGTTGTTGGCGTCTGGGCAAAAGCTTGACAAAAGAGTAATGAAGCAAGTAAGACGTAATTACTTTTGTTCATTGTAGCTTAATATTGATTGAAAGGATTGAATTAAATAAGGATAAATATGTTCTTTGAGGTATAAACTATACGCATGGTGATCTTCCAAACTCCAATAGTCTGATAACATGTGTTCGTGGTGAATTAAGTAACTAATAATGCCCATGGCAAACACAACGAAAACAATAGGGTCTGGTTTGGCAAGAAATATCCCACTGGCATATCCCTCTTCTATAAAGTGGTTAATGTTTTGAATAATTTCTCGTTTTAAAAGGGTAATTCCTTCTGAAATAGCAGGAGCATTCTCCTTTCGAGCCAATTGATTCATCAAAATGATGTGAAAATCAGCATTTTCTAGCTGTACAGCCATCATGTGTTCAACAAAAGCCAATAGCTTTTCCATGGGGTTTAATTCCGTATTCCCCGTTAGATCCACCAGCATTTCTCTTGTTCGCGTTAATCGAATTTCAAATAGTGCAGTAACCATGGCACTTTTGGAACCAAAGTAGTAGTTGACCATGGCTACATTAATCCCTGCTGCTTTTGAAATATCACGTATGCTTGTACCATCAATTCCCTTTTGGCAGAATAGCTCTTCCGCAACTAATAAAATCTCCTTTTGTTTCTCATTTAATGCCATGGTATCCGTTTTAGTCGGGTACAAAATTAAACAAACGTTTAATTTTATTTTGTGTTTTTTTCATTTTTTTTCGAATAAAATGAATTTACTTTAATTATAATGGGTAATTGATGTATTTAATGTATTTCTAAGTTTTTGATTTACTGAAAATTAGAAGTTTTAGGTATATTTTACATCTAGCTTATGATGTCTTTTTATTTATAAAAATAAAGGTGAAAATGAAATAAATTCAACGTCCAAAAAGAAGAATTCCCGTTAAAAACAGCAGAGGTCGTAGGATAAAAGTGTATATTTACTTCTATTAATTCGATACTATTATCTTGAGAAAAAGTGAATTATCAAGGAAGAAAGAGGCTTTTTATCCCGCTATAGGTTTAGTGGCTCTTTTGTGGCTTATCTATGTCTTACAATATGTCGGTGTTTTTCAAGCTTGTTATGGTGTAATGCCCTGGCGTTTAGCAGGAATTAAAGGAATTTTCTTAAGCCCTTTGTTTCACGGCAATCTAGATCATTTGATTAGCAATATAGCTCCTTTATTTGTTCTATTGGTGATGCTCTTTTTGTTTTATCGCAGACAAGCATATCGAGTTTTGCTTTCCGGATGGCTATTGACAGGAGCTCTTTTATGGCTGTTACCTGATTTTGGCTATTTGAAAAACCAAGTAATTAGTTGTCATATTGGTGCTAGTGGATTGATTTATATGTTGGCTACCTTCCTCTTTTTTAGCGGTATTTTTTCCCGTCAAGTTATACTTATTTTACTCTCTGTTTTTGTAGCTTTTCTCTATGGAGGGTTGATGTACGGTATTTTCCCTCATCTTGTTGCAGAAGGAGTCTCTTGGCAGGGGCATTTAGTCGGAGCCTTAGTTGGATTTTTTTATGCCTATCAATTAAACAGGAGAAAGAAAAAAAATAGCGTATAAAAAAAATGGAACAAAGCAATTGGTGTTTTGCTTTCTTCCATTTCTACCTTGTCTTTGTGCGAAGCCTTACTTAGCTTGTTACCTTTTTAAACCAATCTTTTGCTTTTTCATACTGTTCAATGAAAAAGGAATTTGATTCTTCCTTATTTTTTTCAACTACAGGTAAAACATGTTCATAGTATGTTCCCTGCAAGAATTTGCGGAGTAATCCTTCTCCCACAATCGGTTGATCGTCATTTAGTGCATGAGCGGCTTTGAGTAGGTGTCTAATGTCATATTGAGATGGAAAAATATCGGGTACCTGTTTGTTTAGGTTGAGTAATTGATAGACCGCGATTCTTCCCGTACGCACTGAACTTTCCATGGTAAAAACTACATCATTATGCGTTTCTACGAACTGGCCTACTAATCCCAAATTTAGACATCCTTCTGGTACAATATTGGGGCGATCACCTTGTGCACGAGGCATAAACATAGAAGTGATATAGGGCATATAAGCCGTACGGACAATCGTATTTTCAATGACTTTGTCTACTTGATCAATCAGACCTAAATGATAGCACAATTCTGTCAAAATCTCATTTCCTGTACAAGCAGGCATGGTTTTTTTTACATAGTTTCCTTCTTTATCCATAAATAAAGCATAGACCCAAAGGACGAGAATATCGTCGGGTTGAGAAGGAAAATGAGGTTGACGATTACAAGTAAAGCTCATCAGCCATTTTGAATCTGTTATGGTAATAATTCCCCCTGTAACCGTTTTTCCAGAATAGGGGTCATTGACCGCATATTCTTTTAATTTATTTATCAATGGAGAGGGTTTACACGTTAATGTAGCGGATTCCCAAGATGATTTTTCTATGGTAGAACAAAACTTTTCAGGATGTCCAAAAACGGGTGATTTAGCCGCTAAGTTCTTCCATAATGCCCAACCTGGACTCTTACCACTGGTTGCATTATCTATTTGGGGCATAGGAACCGTGGTATTCGTTCCATAAGAAGTATCTTCTGTCATCGATCCTGTTGTAACAACTACAAAATCGTGTTCATTCACTGGAATACGCGTTTGAAGACCTCCTTGTTTTACCAGTAAGCTCTTTACTTGTTTTCCTTTCGTTGTACTGTGTAATTCAAGGTCTTCCACCAGGGTATCGAGTTGAATTTGAACGCCTAAATCAACCAAGTGTTTTCGAAGTGGCACAACAAAAGTATCGTATTGATTATACCGTGGAAATACAAGAGCAGATAGGTCCTTTAAACCATCAATATCGTGCAAGAAGCGATGCATATACAACTTAAATTCTAAGAGGCTATGCCAATTCTCAAAGGCAAACATGGTGCGCCAAAAGGTCCAGAAATTACTTTCGAGAAAAGAAGAAGCAAAATACTGCTCAATGCTGATATCATCTAAGTCTTCTTTCTTTTTAAGCAAGAGTTTAATCAACGCCATCTGATCTTTTTTCGATAACCCAAATTTGCTGAAATCTTGTATTTCACCTAATTGATGAATAAAGCGAGATTTGGAGTAATTGGGATCATTGTCATTCAACAAGCGATACTCATCCAATACACTATACGGACTTGGTAGCTCTAATGCGGGAATATCTTGGAAGATATCCCATAAGTTCTCATAGGTCATATCCATTTCTCGACCACCGCGAACAATATAGCCTTCTTTGGCATTTCCTGCACCATCTAAAGATCCTCCTTCGACAGATAGTTGTTCGATGAATGTAATATTCTCCCCTGGAATACGTCCATCTCGAATGAAATAATAAGCTGCAGCCATTCCTGCAATACCACTTCCCACAATATAAACTTTACTTTGAGAAAAATCTTGCGTGGGTAATCCAATATTGCGTTGATAATTGCCGAGTTGATCGGCAAAAGGCATGGATCGCTGAGCCGTATTGATAGGAGTCTCTGTATTGCCATTAGGTGCTTGGTTTACATGTCCATACTTAGACGAAGTCTCTAGTATATGATCAAATTTACGGGTATCTACTTTCATTTTAAATAGAATTAGGGTTGCTTATTTTTACTTAAAATTAGGTAAATAATTTTAGTTAAAACAAAAAGAAGCAGAAAGATAATATAAAAATGTAAATAAGATAATAGTGGCTAAATTAGCTTTGAATTGTAGTACTACATGCCTTCGTTTTATCACAATAACTGTTGCATTTACAGGGAGTAAGTTCCCCTAAGTTAATTTTGAGTAGGATAGGAGAAACAGTGTACATTACTCTATCAGATATACTATATTTGCAATCCAATACGAGTAAAGCACATGTCAATTAAAAAAAATAAAGTTTACCGCCGCACGCGTTATTTACTATATAAAGAAACACTAGTCGATTTCAATGAACATCTTTGGGCTTTTATAGGTTCCTTTGTAGGATTAGGAACAATCTGTTACTTTCATTTTGAAGCCTTTTCGCGCTATGATTTGACTTTGTTAATTGGTTCTTTTGGTGCGAGTTGTGTGTTGATTTATGGAGCAATTGGAAGTCCGTTGGCCCAACCTAAAAATTTGTTTTTTGGACACTTGATTTCCGCTGTAATTGGTGTAACGGTATTTAAACTACTGGGTGACTACCTATGGATAGCGGCGCCTTTGGCTGTATCTTTATCTATTATTGGCATGCAAATGGCCAAAGCACTTCATCCACCAGGAGGTGCTACTGCACTTATTGCCGTCACTGGAGGCAATAGTATTACGAATTTAGGTTATATGTATGTGCTTTCTCCCGTATTAACAGGCGTTACTGTACTCTTTATTGCCGCACTTATTTTCAATAATATACCACACAAACGCCAATATCCAGTAAAATCATTTATTCGCCTTCATCGATGGAAGAGAAGGAAATAAGGCAAATTGGATTGAATATCCTCCTATAAACTAAAATAATATGGATTTCCATAGCGTATCTCTTCCTTCTTCTCTGCAAGTAGGAGGTAATTTACTATTGTAAAAAATTAATTATTATTTAGTTTAAAATAAAAACACACCTTAAAAATAGCCGAAAAAAGTATTTTATTTAACAATTCATCACAATATTAGAGAAAAGAAAAGCCAGCTAGTTTAGCATTGGATAAAAATACTAATTTTGCATTAAATTAATTTAATCTAAATAAAGATGATAAGTGTAGTAAAAAAAGGGGTTTATTTGCTTGGTGTGCTCGTAACCTTAGGTGCTTGTTCGAGTGATGACTCCACGGGAGAAACACAGCTTCAAACGTTTGAAATTGAAATCGAAGCAACAGATGCAACGGGTAGTATTGATGATTTTTCAGGATTTGCCTATGAAGTATACAATCAAAATACAGCTAAAGTTGTTCAAGGAAACTTGGATACCCACGGAAAAGCAAAAGTTGCGCTAGAAGTAGGAAACTACAATTTTAAGGTAGAGCAAGCAACTGTTGGATTTGGCTCAAAACTCAATGTAGCCATTAACAAGGGACAAGGGGTGAAAATTCCTGTAGAACTGATGAAACAAACCTTAGCAGGTTTGGTGATTAGTGAGTTATTTACCGCTGGAGAAGGAGCAGAGGATGAGTATGGTGAATATGTAGAACTAGCCGATCAATATGTAGTCATTGCGAATAATAGTAATCAAGTGAAATACTTGGATGGTATTTCTTATGCCATTACCAACCATTGGAACAAATTTCCATATAATGATATTATAGCAGCTGCTATGCAAGAAAATGCGGTTTATGCTGATGTAGTTTATACCTTTCCAGGTACAGGAAAAGAGTATCCCATTCAACCAGGGCAAGAGATTGTTTTAGCGCGTTCAGCGAAGGATTTTACTGAAGGAGGAACAAATAAAATGGCCGCTAATTTAAGTGGAGCTGATTTTGAAATTGTTATGCCTACTAACGATACGGATAATCCTAAGGTACCCAATATGATTGTCAATGGGACAACCCATACGGACTTATTAGGGTATGGTGTAGGGTATGCACCTGCCTTTTTATTTAAACAAGAAGGGAATTTAACCGATTTCTTGAACCAAAATTCACAAGTGGTTGAAAGTATGTTAGGTATCAAAACAATATTTAAAATTGCAACAGATTTAATTATTGATGGTGTTGAAACAGGACAAGTAGATCAAGTAAAATACAAATCATTGACGAATGCTGTGGATCGCGGATTTATTGCCGTTACAGATACAGGAACAAGAGAAGTATATGTACGCAAAACCACAACAGTTGAAGGAAACAAAAAGGTATATGTAGACAGCGATAATTCTACGGCTGATTTTCAAATCCGTGTGGGACAACGCAATTTCCCTGCGAAGTAATTCGTCAATCTCATGTTTAATCTATTGACAATATCCCTTGTTGTCAATAGATTTTTTATTCTATACTTATGATTATTAGATATTTGTGTTTTGTTTTGTTTCTTTTTCTTTCGCTGGGCATTCACGCACAAGAAAAAAGTAAAAACGGACGGTATACCTTGTTTGTTCAACTCAGTAATCCAGAGGCAGAGTCAATTCCCTATGCAACCGTTGAAATTGCGAGTTTAAATCTTATTGTTACGACTGATCAAGAGGGAAAAGTTCAAATTAAACTTCCTGAAGGCTCTTTTACGCTGGCTATTTCTGCTTTGGGTTATCAGCCTCAAGAACATCAGGTTGTTTTGCAACAAGACAGGACGTTGTCTTATGCAATGACAAGACAGAGTGTGGAATTAGAAGAATTTGTAATTATGGCTCAATACAATAAAAAAAAGCCAACAATAGCCACGATTACACAAACCGCCCTTACTTATATTCAACCAACTTCCCTTGTGGATGCTTTGGTCTTACTTCCTGGTAGCGTTTATCAACAACCTTCTTTGAATCAGTTTAGTGGGGTTAATTTCCGTCAGTCAGGACGAGATTCCAATAGTTCACTTGGTGTCTCTATTGTCTCCAACGGCGTAGCCATGAATAGTGATGGTACTCGAAATCAACTCTATGGTATAACGGCAAATTCAAATCCATCCTATGGGAAAGAAGGCAATCTTGTTTTCAATGCAGGAATGGATATGCGGATGATTTCTACAGATCACATTGAAAGTATTGAAATTACTCGAGGAATTTCTTCTGCAAAACAAGGGAATCTCTCGAGTGGTCAAATCAATCTAAATGCCAAACAAGGAATCAGTCCTTTGGAGCTTCGTGCTAAGGTAGACCCAACGGTTCAATTAGCCTATATTGGAAAAGGATTCGCTTTGCCTGAACGATTAGGAGTTTTGCATCTTGGTATGGACCTGCTCAGTGCTAAGCCCGATGTGAGAGAATCATTAACTAAGTTTACGCGATTCACGGCACAGGCGAATCACGTTGTTGACTTTGCTCTTTTTGACTATGATGTGAGTATGAATACGAAAGTCAACTATACACAAACCTTAGATAATTACAAAAGTGATCAATCTACGGAATACAATGATGAAGTATACAAAGTACAATATAACAAACTCGATTTTACCTGGAAGCTGTCCTCTTTTTTAGATAAAAGCTGGATCGATAAGTTGGAACTGTTGGCGCATGTTGATTATACGAAGGATCGCTTAGACCGTTCTTTGCAGGTGTATTCAGACGGTGGAGTGAATATGTCTAATGCGACGGAACCTGGTGTACACGAAGCTTACTTTTTGCCTTCTAAATACTATACGAGCTACCAATTAGACAATCAACCAGTCAATATATTCTTACAGTTAAACGGTGGGAAGTACTTCAATTTAGCGGAAGGGATAAATCAAAATATCCTATATGGAGTGGAGTATAACAGCGCTAAAAATTACGGAAAAGGAGCAGTGATTAACCCCGCATTACCTCCTTTTCCTTCTAATAATGCCTTTATCAGACCTCGTGCTAATAAGGCCATTCCCGCTTTAATACACACGGCCTATTATCTTGAAAGTAAATGGGATATGGCAGTTGATGCGTTGCGATCAACAACAGATTTTACTATGGGAGTACGAGGGGTACAATTGCATAATTTACCAGAATCATATGCATTAAATAACAAACTATTAGTGGAACCTCGCTTGCAGTTGAATTGGACCACCCACTATGATGAAGAAGCTATATGGACCACTAATTTGAGAATTGGGTATGGGCAACAAAATAAACTTCCTACGCTAGATTACCTCTATCCAGACCCGATTTACTCGGACTTAGAAGTTCTCAATTGGTATGATACAAAACCTGAAAATCGCTTGCTTTTGACGCATACGTTTATTCACGAGGTGGAGAACAACCAATTAAAAACAAGTAAAACAGATAAGTTTGAAGTGGGTGCTGATGTGTATTGGAAAGGATTTTCCTTTTCGCTTACTGCTTTTTCAGAACGTTCTGCCCGTGGATTTGCCTACCATTACGAATACATTCCCGTAGTCTATACGAAATTGACCACCCCTTTGCATCCGATTGAAGGTAAACCTACAGCTGAGGATTTTGAAACAAAAGAACAACATCGTTTTGTTTCTTTGCCCCGAGTACGTAACAGTAGTACGATTGAAAAAAAGGGAATAGAATATCGCTTGGTATTTCCTACCATTGAAGCCATACAAACTTCTCTTGAAGTTAACGGTGCTTACTATAAGACCGAATACAGCTCAAATGAACCCAAGATGTTTTATCCTAAAACCATTTCAAATAATGAAACCTATCCTTTTGTGGGAATTTATCCCGTGGCTCCATCAACAACCCTAAGCCGGTTTAATACCAACTTGTGGATCAATACACGCATTCCCAAATTAAAACTAGTATTTACCACGTTTGTACAAGCCTTGTGGTATACAACTTCCCAACGTGGAAGTAGTGAATCCTTTGTTCCTTCTGCTTATTTAGATGAAAACAACACCATTCACCCTGTTGATTTTAAATCAATAATTGCTGATCGACCAGACTTACTTCCCTTAGATTTGCGCAGTGAAAAAGCGAACTTCTCTGTTGATAAAACAAAACCCGATTTTACGATTAACCTCAAAGGAACCAAAGAGTTTAAAAACTGGGGGAGTATTTCCTTTTTTGTCAATAATATCATTAATATCAATTCAAAATACAAGAATAATTACAACGTAAATCAGAGAAAGTGGAGCTCTCCTTATTTTGGTATTGAAGTAACCCTTAAACGCTAAACCATGATGAAGTTAACACAAAAAATAGGTGTATTTTTGTTTCTATACAGCCTCAGTGTAGGACTGGTTGCCCAGGAGTTTTCATTAGTTCCGCTTTCAACCCTACAGGTGCTGGATTCGACAGCACAGCGAATGAATCTAGGGGAACAACCCAACTATGTATGGAATCCAGCCTATTTAAATAAAGAAAAAATACATACTTCTCAAACACAAATAACTACTTTTTATCAAGATTTCAAAGAAAAAAAGAGCTACAACATCCTCAAAGGAAAAGAGTTTAGTGCTTATGGTCTACAAGCTCATTGGTTTACACCTATTGATACTACCGCTAATTTTTTAGGGCAGGTTCGCTTTGCAAAAGGTAATCAAGAGGATGTTTATGCTAATACGATGCGGTTATCGGAAGCCTATGGTCCCTATTTACTCCTCCATAAAAAAACTTCTGATTTCAGCTTCCAACACTATGACGTACGTGGAACATACAGTAAGAAAATAGCAGCTATGACTTGGGGACTACATTTATACTATACTGGAGATTATGCATATAAACAAACGGATCCCCGAGCGAAAGCTATTGGAAGTTGGTTTGGTGTACAACTCGGCGGAATATATGCTGTATCTCCTCAACACGAAATTGGTATAAGCTCAACCTATGAAATTCATTCACAACATGTTGAATTGGATGTATGGAAGGGAAACATAAAGCAGCAATTCTTACTTCTTCGCGGTTTTGGCATGTACGATCACGATCACAAAGATCAGGTTTTTTCCAAAAAAAGAGTCTATAAGCAACAACAAGTAGATGTCAATTTAATGGCTTCGTTCTGGAAGAAAAGTCCTTTAACGTTGGAGGTTTTCCTTGATGGATTAGTACGAAAAATGAAAACAGAAGAGGAAACTACGATCAATTTATATCAACTGACTACAACAGTACTTCAACCACAAATAAGGCTACATTACACCTTTACTCCCGCTTGGCAAACCCAGATTAAACTTTCGCATATGCAACAGCGCTTAACTGGTCAGGAGAATCGCTATAGTTATCAACGCGTCAATGAGGACTATTCTGGAGTGTATGATTATGTAAAAATAGGCGCACTAAAGCCCTATACTTTAGAAGATGATGCCTGGAAAGTAGGGTGGAAGTGGAGTTATACCGTAAATCAACAGTGGAACTATCAATTCGGTATACAGTATACGCAGACAACCGTTGATGAACGCTATCAAGGGACTACTTTTCGTACCAGACTAGAAAAAAACAAACCAGGATTAGGTCTAAACTTAAATTATAACAAGCATAAACACCAAGTATGTCTTGGATTTCAGGTCGAAAGTGAAAAAAGCAGCAAAGCTGATGCACAAAAAGACAGCAGTTATGAGAGCCTGTACGATGAGGTGTATTATCCGATGTTTGTGTACCAAAGTATGGATAAAACCACTTGGTCTATGGCGTTGAATTACAGCTATCAACTCAAAGAAAATCAGCGTTTAGGAGTGAAAGTAGGGTTTTCCAAAATAGAAGGCAATAAAACAAAGCTTAAAGATGTGGAAGCGTTTGCAGTAGAGGCACGTCAATTTTCGATTCAAGGGTATTATCAGTTTTAGGATAGCAATACATGCAAAGGTAACCCCGCTCCAACAGCGGGAGTTATGAAAAAAAATAAGAACAGAAAGCTAAGGAAAAGCAGTAGTCGTTGCTTCACTTTTTGACTTTATTAGCGAGCCTCTAGGTTGATCGCATGGGGTTAAGACAAGAGCAGAATGCAACAGTTGAGCAGCTTGAGCTGAACCTTTTACTTTTGTAGCACTTCGTTCAAACATGGCGGTTTCAAAAGCAGTTAGTACACTTTTTCTCAGCCCCCTTTCTCTCCATTGTGTTGTGGCGGTACATCCCTTTGTAATCATACGTGCTAATAGCAACGCATCCAACAAAGCTTGGTTGGCTCCTTGTCCTTTAAATGGACTCATGGGATGAGCCGCATCACCAAGTAGCGTAATGGCGTTCTTTTCCTTCCAACTAGTAGCATCTACTATTTTTCGGTCATACACAGGATATCCTGAAATTTGAACTGCTAGGGTAGCTTGAACAAGTTGAGGAATCGGGTCATGCCATAGGGTTCTACGGCACGCTTCTTCTTTCAGTGCTTCTGGTCCTAAAGCCGCTAGAACACGAGCCTCATTCTCTTCAATAGGGAAGCTCAGTTGCCACATCACGGAATCTTTTTTGTATGGCATTATATAGATGCGTTCTTGTCCATTAGCGGTTTGAAATACCGTTTCTCCATCCAGTAAGAGGCTGTTAGTCAAGTTTTTTACAGTAGCTAAGGAGCAAATACCCAAAATAACCATACAACCCAAATAATGTAAAGGAGCTAGTTCCTCTCCAAGGCTTAATTTTCGAATGGAACTGCGAATACCATCAGCTCCTACCAAAAGATTGGTTTTAGCTGTCTTAAATGCGCCATTGACTTGGAATGTCAGTTCAATTTCCTGCTCATTTATTGGCTTATAATCAAGTAATTGATGTCCCCATTGGATGTCTTGATACGCGCCCAATTGATTGAATAAGGCGAAGCGCAAGGATTGACGAGCAATGTGAATATTGTTTCTTTTTTGGGTTGGTTGTTGCGCTGTAGTCTGCCATTTTCGAAATCCCCATTCCCCGAGTATTTTTCCATCGGTATCGTGGACGATGTGTTTCGTAGAAATAACTTCATCTTCTAATGTTAGAAGGCCAAAATCTTTCATGACTTTACTCGCTTGTTGTAAGGTGAGACCATAGCCCTGCGAGCGTGCATCAAAGTGTAAATCACGTTCATATAAAGTAAAAGGAATTCCACGGTGTAAACAGGCAACTGCTAATGCCATTCCGCCAATACCGCCACCAATAATAGCGACATGAGGATAGGTGATATCTACAGGTGGAGGACAAGAAGCAGGAACAATACCCGACCCAGCACATTTCGAGCAGGTAGAAAAATGGGAAATGGAAACCCTTAGTGGTTCGATGGAAGTATCTAAGGTTTGTTTGTTTATCCTCGCTTTTTTTCGAGGCCCTTTATTTTTCTTTCCAAGCCCGTGGCAGGCCATACATACGGTCCAATATACCTGTTCTTCTTCCTTTTCTTGCTTCATGCTATTGTAGTGGGTTTCTATCGCCCAAACGAAGAAAAACAAAACGTTAACCGATTGGGAGCCAGTCTAGGTGGCAAAGTTACGATAAACGAATAGCAAATAATAGAATTCAAAAAGTAAATACAGCAAAAATTGTAAAAAAAAATGTCGTTTTCCAGTTCTATGCTTAAAAACAAGATCAACTGCAATCAATTCTCTTGGATAATATGCGTAATAGCTTGATATATAACTGTTTATTTTTAAGCTATTTTCTGTACGTTATCGCTCGTTTTCTTTATATTGTGAGCGTACAACCTGTAGAGTGCCTCCATAGTAAGTCCAATAAAAACGTTGCTTTTACTGGACTTACTATGGAGGCACTATGGACTCACAATGGACACATTACCTATAAAACCTTTTTGTGAATATCTTTTTCTTATCGTTTATCGCTAATTTTTTTTAAGTGATCAGCTATTCCATCCGCCGTTTGTTTGGGATGAGAAATAAGTCCGCCATGCCCAGCGCCATGGATTGGATAGAGTGCCACTGCAGGAACGCGTTGCTTTATCTCTTTGGCAACTGCTGGGTAAACTAAGATTGAATCCGTTCCTGTTAGCAGGGTTATTTGTCCAGTAAATTGATTGAGGTTTTCTGGCTTAATGTTTAATCGTTCAGGATCATTGGCTTGATCAAGCCAGGTGCGATAACTAGCTGTCATCGTATGCCTCGCTCTTTCGTCGAATATCGTGTACCAACTCCCTTGACCAAATGCTACTTTTTCGATAAAAGTAAACGTACCCTGCTCAATATCCCCTTGTTCTAATAAGGTTTTACTTTTTTGCATATCCTCTTGTACGGCTGTTAGCATGTGTTTGTATTGCGCCTGTCCTTTCAACAGTCCAAAAATAGGAGGTTCATAAATAACAATACTTTCAACGCGGTCTGCGTGATTATTAGCCAATTCTATTGCGATATTAGCGCCATAGGAATGTCCAATAAAATGCGCTTTTTTAAATCCCAACGTATCAAGTAGCGCTATGGCATCTTGTACATCCATGGATATTGTCCCTTGTTTTTTATCAGGACCGGAAGCACTGTGTCCTCGTCTATCATATAAGAGGATGGGATTGGGGGTTGTTTTACTTAACTCTTCAGCTACGGCTAGCCAGGAATGATGATCATCCCATGAACCATGAATAAATACAATAGGCGTACCACTCCCTTTCTTATATCGGATAGCCAATTCTGTATCTGCAGTATGAACAAGATAGAGAGGGGTATTTGGGAGTGTGAAATTGGCAGTATCTGTTGTGGATGGAACTTGTGCATAGGACGTAAAAGAAGATAGTTGGAAGAATAAAAACAACAAGAGTGACAATCGTATAGGAAGAAGTAGATTCATTATTTGCTATTTAATAAGATTAAGTATAAATAACAAAGCTACATAAAAAAAGAAGAGTATTATACTCTTTCTTTCTCTATTAGCGTATCTTTTACTCGATATGTCAAAAAAAGCTTTCAATCGCTTATTGCGTGATTTTATGCTATAGTCCACGATTCTTTTCCTTTCAATAGTTTGAAAGTTTTATTTTTTGAGGAAACAGCTAATTGTTTTACTTTGTTTCGAAAGACTTGAAGTGTTCTTATACTTTGAGCATGCGAATTGCGTTACTTTAGTTCCTTCACTTTATGTGTAAAACCTCCTTCTGCATCTCCGTTGGCAAAAGTTAAAGTTTTTGTTCTACTCAATTTTACAATCTATTTTACGTTGTAAGCTTAGGAAGAACCGTACAAAGTTAACAGGTATACTCAATCCAATAGGTTAAAGGAACAGCAAATTTGTACGAAAAGTAAAGAGAGTTTCTCTTATTTTTTATTTATTTTTTTAAAATGAAACAGGAACAAGTGTGTTGTTTTGATAACGTTCAAAGTAAGAATTTTTCAAATATGATTAGCAATCTAGTGGGGGTAATTGCTTTGTTTTTGTTAACCCTTCAAAGCTTTGCTCAAGATCAGACTGCTGTAGTACACGTAAAAAATGACAGTATAAGTGTACCTAAAAAAGTAGTCAGCTATGCGGCTGATAAATTTACTGTTATACGTCCTTTAAATATTGAATTTACTAGTGTTTCTCCCTATAATTTTAGTCTTAAAAAAGGTCTTCCCTCAGTAAAAGAAGGCAAAGTAAATACATTTCGACAGGCTAAAGTAACAGCCACGATTCCTTTTATTAAAAAAAAGAACTATGTTTTTGCGGGAACATTAGGGTATAAATACACGGCGATAGATTCTGATCTATTTGAGTCCTTTACACGAAATCCCACAGCGAATCAAACTAACTTTCACAACCTTTTTACGTCTTTAAATTTTGTGTATTTTTCTTCCTTATTTGGCAAGCGAACGGTTTATTCTACGAGTTTGATTGTCGATGGTAGTGATAGCTATGTTGAAAGAGTAAAAGGACTGGCATCAGGGGTTATTATTTTAAAAGGCGATGCTAGAACAGTTATGAGTATTGGGGTAGCTGTTACTATTGATCCTACAACGCAAGTACCTGTTTTACCTGTTTTTACCTATGAGCGTAAATTTAACCATGGGTTTGTTTTTGATGCAACACTACCAAAAAGTATATACCTAAGAAAAAATATGTTTACTGCGAGTAGACTATCCCTAGGAAGTGAGTTGGATGTTACGTCTTTTTACTTGTATAATTTTGACGAGGTCAAGCAACGCTATGAATACAGGCAAGTGGATGTGAATTCTGGATTTATTTACGAACACGCTTTTGGCGAGTTTGTGCTAACCGCTAAAGCTGGATTAAAAGTCACGCCGTCTTCGCGTATTTTTGAAAAAGAAAAGTCCTTTAAGAAAGCTACGGTAGAATTCAAACCAGATCCTACTTTTTATTTCAATGTGGGTATTTCCTTTAATCCTTTTACACTACTAAAAAAGAATAAAGAAGCTTAACGTTTTTAAAATTACTCATAACAACAAAGAGAACCTAAGCTCTCTTTGTTGCTGTGAAGTGTAATACTTAAAAAAAGCAAGTGGAGTAGAGAAGGAGGGCTTTTATTGCGAGAAAAGTTTGTTTACCTGCTGCGTATGCTAACTTTAGTCTAAAAATATAATGTTTATTTCCCACTACACTTTTAAGATCTAAGTATCTCCTTTTTTACAAAAAAGAGCAAACCTCCTGTTTTATTTACTCTCCTAATCGCTAATTGCTAGTAAAGGAATAAAAAAGCAATGCGAATTGTACAATGCTACTAGTTAAAATAAAAATACTCAATTTTAGAATATTTTTCTTCCATATAAAATTTGATTGTACAAAATTCGAAAATATCGATTGTACAACTAAAGATGAGGATTTTTTGCGAACTTTAACTTTTTACATTCTTTTGAATTAAAAACAATAAAGCCGTTATTATTGTGTATAATTTATTATTTATTCTTAATAAAGTACTGTATAGTTAATAAATTAAATTTACTTTTATTAATAAATTAATTATAAGTAAATTTGTAAAGTTAAAATATAAGCCCAATTTATTCACAAACACGAAAAAAGGGAAGGAATATGATTTATTTCCTATAGAAGTGGTGGTTCGAATAAATGAGGCTTGGATTCTATGCAATGAAAAAGGTAACTTAGATTAATAGTGCAAAAGTATGATTAGAAAAATTAAGAGAATAGTATTTCTTGTTTTGTTGGCACAAAGTGCAGTTTCCTATGCCCAAGTAGGAATGGGAACAGAAAATCCAACAGCAGATGAATATGAAGTAAAAGGCAGTGTGCGATTTCGAAGTTTGGAACATAAGGGATCTGCTACACATTCTAGGGAATTAAGAAGTGATAATCTTGGTCGTTTGACTGTTGTAGAAAGTAAATCTGAAGAAGGACTTTATTTCAGCAATCTAGTCAAGCAGTTTATGACGGAAACCGTTACTGTACCTTTAGGTTATCCACAGGATTTAGGTGTATTACTCCGTGTTGATCTAAAGCCTTATAGTGAAACTACGGTTATTTTGTCGTATAATATTCCGGTTTTTATGAAGGTAACCACAGCCTCTCCTGTTCCGCATTTTGCTGTAGTCCAATTGAATAGAAAAAGAGAAGGTTTGGTTACGCCACTTTACGGCGGTTCTAGAAAGTTTTCTTTTCCAGTAAGTTATCCTGGAGATGCAAATGAACTAAAAGGGATGTTTCTTGATGGAAAATATGTAGATGTTATTCAAAACAACTCTCCAACGACACAAACGGTAGAATACTCTTTATTTGGGATTATTCAAGCGTCGAGTTTTACAGCGGCTTTTTTTGGAGATGATCCAAATAATACCCAAGTAGGAAATATGGGAGTAGGCGTTTTTTCGGCTATGATTTTCAATAAAACATACTAAAGAATATGATAAAAAATATAGTGTTATATAGTGTATTATTCTTTATGCCTGCTGTTTTTGCGCAAGTAGGTATTGGAATAGAAACACCAGAAGCTGACTTAGATGTTAATGTTAAGATGAGAGTTAGCAATCTACCTAATGTAGGTGGAGAATTGAGAGAATACAATAGAGTTTTATATGCAGATGCAGATGGAAATCTAGGGTATCGTACTAGAGGATCTGCATATATCTATCGCAATAGTTATTTCTCTAAAATGGATAAATATTCTAATGTTAGAAACGTATTAACAGATTTAAATTTATCAGTAATAGTTCCAGTTCTACCCATGAAAAAGTCTTTAATTGAATTGAGTTATAGCATGGGAGTGATGAATGGTGCAAGTGGAAATGCATCGATCTTAGTTGGTAAAACACCAGGTTATGGAGCGGAAGAAATGTTACACAATGCAACTAGAACCTTTTCTTTTGTTAATGGTTATTCTTCTAGGGCTACTGCCCATGGACGAGCAATATCCAATACCTATTATGACGAAGTAGAGAATAATACCCCTTATGTTCTATTTGTTACGTATAAGGTATATGGTATTGTGAGTACTAATGCGAATACTAAATTTGGAATGTTTACTCATGCGAGTTCGACTGGCTCAAATTTTAACTGGGGAAGGGGATCATTAAGTGTTAATGTGTTTGATTATGAATAATATAAAAATTATAAAAAAAAGTCTGGTACTAGTACTATTTCTTAGTCTGACTACAGCTTTTGGGCAAATAGGTATTAATGTCGAAACGCCATCGGCTAATTTAGATGTCAACGGAGATGTTCGATTGCGAAAATTAAATAATCCGACTGGTTTTAACCGCCAAGTATTAGCAAATCAAGACGGAGTACTAGGGTATAGTGATTTAGGAGAGGATAACTATGCTGTTAAAGATATCCTCTTTAAAGTGATGCCTGTAACCGTAAGTTCAACAGCAAGTGAAGCTTCTGTCTGGAAAGGACCAAGTCAAGGAGCAGTTGAATTAGGTTTGGATATCGTAGTTCCAATTGAGCCCTTTTCTTCTACAGCTATCGCTATTGAATACAATATACCTATTACTTCAACTATAGCTAGTGGGTATATTGGAGTGACATTAGTTAAATTTGAAAATGGAGTGATGACTGAATTAGAGGAAGGATCACGAAAATTCACCCTTTATAATACCCCTTTACATATGGGAAATATGAGGTATATTACGATGCCTGTTTCTGGAAAAGCAACCGACATTGTTTACAATAATACAAATCAAACGAAATATATTACCTATTCATCTAAAGGTTATATTGAAATTGGGGCTGGAACTACATATTTTGGAAATCCTTTGCAAAATAGCGACAACTTTGGTACAGGTATTTTAGTAATACAGGTCTATCAGAAAAAATTATAGAAATAGACAAGAAAGTAAAACCCAATCAAAACCAATTATAATAACAGAAGTCTGCTTGATTTTATTCAAGCAGACTTTTTTTTGCTTGTATACTTTGTATAAAACGTTAGTTTAATTCGGTTCAACAAGTGAATGTATTTTTTTTAAAATAGCCCCCGATAATTTACAGTTAAATGGATTTACAATGGAATCAGTAGGATATAGTTAAAATTAAAACTACCTAAGCGAAATCATCGTTTTGATTGTAAAACGTTAGTGCACAATAAAAGAAAAATTCCCAAAGGGAAACCGATGGAACAAGCAAACAGCCAAGTATTTCCCTGAAAAATAAAGGATGCTCCTGTAACTAGTGTAAGGCCTTGCAGGACTAGTACCAACTGTGTGGAGGCAAATGCGCTAAGCAAACAAATAGTAGCTAGTTTTACTACCCCATTTACTCTAATTTGGTTTAGTTGAATCAACAACCAAATGCCAAATCCCGTCATTATTCCGAGCATATTTAAATGTATAAATCCAATAATCCAACTGTGAATTGCCTGAGTTGAAGTAGCTATTGTTTCTATAACCGTACTCAATTGAACTAAGATTCGCAATACTAAACTACTACAGGCCAATAACAACCACAATTGACTAAATTGAAAAACCTGTTTTAGCTGTATTTTTTTCCAAAGGGAATAACCAAAGATACCAAAGGCAAAGCATTGAGCGATTACGCCCATTGTATTGATCGTAAAAAATTGGGGAGCATCTAAGTACCAAGCCAATACTAATCCAAAAGTTAGAGCTATAGAAAGGCTCCATAGCCAATAAAAAGAAGTAAAATAAGGAAGGGATTTTGTGCCTAAAAAATAGTGAAAAAACAAGGTAATGAAAGCCGTAAGAAACCATCCGTTTAGTTGAAAATGCAAGAAAAATTGAATACAGAGTTGAAAATAAACACTAGTTTTTCCCACTATTCCCCCGATAGGTCCTAAACACCAAGCACCAAGTGTGGACACAAACAGACAAATAATTGCCGTTTTTAAAAGTCGCCTAGTTTGCGGGTTTTCTATTGTATTGTACTTCCACAAATGATAGCCAAAAGCGTAAGAACACAATAGGTGGAGGGTAGAAAAAACAATGGAAGGTGCCGCATACCCTTGAAAAGGAAATGTTAGTGTCATTCCTATAACGGCCAGCTGGGTGAACCAAAATAAACGAGTATAAAATCGTTGCTCTTTAGTCGTTTGAATTGAAAAAAAGTGAACAAACAAAACAAATACAAGCATATACAGCCAGCCTAGCATGGCTAGATGCGAATGTGCATGCAGCACATTAGAATAGGTAAAATAGGCATTCACTTCAGGATATACAAAAGCAGCTCGTAGTAAGAGTCCAAAACAAGCGGCTATGAAAAAATTGACTAAACTTATAGCACTATACATTGGCTTCATAAAAATAGAAATCGAATAGTAAATAGGACTTTATTAAACTAAGTAGGTATAAATTGATTGTGAATTCATAGCTATTTGGCTCTGTAAATATAAGTATAAATTGAACTTTTAAAAACTGAAATAGGTCAGTTTACTTGTGTTGTTTTGTATAAAATAGTATTTAATTTAAGATAAAATAGTTTAAAACTCAAGATAAAACGAGGTTATTTGGTTTTAGAATTAGCATAAATGTTAAATAACGCTAATTTACATATAAATTATATTTATTTAGATTAAATACAAATAATAAAATATATTTGTGTCAGTTAATTTTCTGATTATCAACTATATTTAAGACTATGTTTAAGATCAATCTGCTTTTTTTGTTCTTTATTTCCTTTTTGAGTTTTGGTTTTGGTTTTGTAGCTCAAGCTCAACCTAGGGTTATCAAAATTGTAGATGAGCAAACGAGTGAGGTTATTTCGGCTGCTAAGGTCGTATTGCTAACTAAAGAGCAACAAGTGTTGTATTCAGATGACAAGGGCGAGGTCGTATTGAGTCAAAAAGGAGACCTCACTTTTTATATTGATGCCTTTCAATATGAAGTTAAAACGGCTGTTCTTACCTCGAATCAAGACTTTATATTAGTTAAACTTAGCACAGAGAATGAACTAATTGACGATATTATAATAACCACATCAAGTAGCCAACTTAAACGAACAAAAGATTCTTCCGTATTAGTTCAAGTTATTTCGGGAGAGAAAATGGCTGAGGCTGGTTTTACGGGTATTCAAGATGCTTTGATGAGTGAGATTCCCGGTATGAATTTTCAAAAAGTAGGTTTTGGAACAGATGTGAATGTAGCGGGATTAGATGCTAGAAATATTCTATTTCTCATTGATGGGGAGAAACTAACAGGGGAAATGGCTGGAAATCTCGATTATCAACGTTTCAATATTCATGCTGTAGATCACATTGAAATTATAAAAGGGGCTTCTTCTATTTTATATGGTTCGATGGCCTCGGGTGCTGTTATTAACTTAATTACCAAAAAGACAGATCAGAAGTTTGCCTTAACGGCAGGGGTGCGCTATGGAGAAATGAATCAGAGAAACTATAAAAATCCTAAAAAATCTGATTTCCTGTATATGTACGAGAAAAATGTAGATCGTCCTAATTTGCAAGGGTGGCTGTCTATGGGGAGTAATTTAGGCAAAGTAACCTTACAAACAGATGTTCAATATACGAGCACAGATGCATACTATTTATTCCAATCTGGATATGATAAAAAAATGTTTCGAAAAAATCCGGGTATTGGCCTGTTGCGCGATACGGTTGTAACCAGTTATGTTGAAAGACCTCCTTTAGGAATTGAAGGCGACGAATTTGTGAATATTTCCCAAAAGATATATTTTGATCCTTTAGAGAATCTTCATTTTCAAGTGTATGGGACTTATTTCTTTATGAATTCTTATGATCTTATTCAGGACCTTTTATTTAATCAAACAGAAGATCTCTCTGGAGGAGTAAAAGCCAAGTATAGCCTAAAGAATTGGGGTGAATTTACCGCTAGTATTCATACGGATACTTACAAAAGGTTTAAAAGACACGAACGTGTGGATGAGCGTAAAAAGCTATATGATTCAAAATTTCTTCAGCCAAAAGTAAGATTTATAACGAATTATTTTGAGCAACACCAATTCACAATAGGCGTAGAGCAAAATGTTGAAAAATTGATTAGTGATCGATTTGGAAGAGCAGGTACATTAACAGAAAGAGAATCGAAGGAAATCGAGTCTTTTGTTCAAGATGAATACTCAGGGATCAAAAATACGAAAGTAGCTGTAGGGCTCAGATCTTCTTATAATGAGTTGTTTGGTACGAATATAGCTCCAAAATTTTCGATTAAGTATGATGTAAAAGAGCAAGTTTCTTTTCGATTAAATTATGCTTCGGGCTATCGTATTCCAACAATAAAAGAAAAGTTTTTTGATTGGGATCACTTAGGCATGTTCCAAATCGTAGGTAATCCTGATTTGACCCCTGAAAAAAACAACTATGTTTCCTTTTCAACAGAGTTCCAAAGTAGCGGTTTATTTATTAATGTAAATGCCTATGCAAATTACTTCAAGGACAAGATAGAAGGGGTGTGGAGAGTATTTGAATTTCAATACAATTTTGAATATCAAAATTTAAATAAAAGCAATATTAAGGGATTTGATGTTTTAGGAAAAGGTAAAATCAATACTAATTTAGCTCTGAATTGGTCTTATTCTTATGTTCATGTAAGCAAAACAAATGGGGTACAACTCAATACGGCCTCGCCTCATAATGCTAATATTCAACTTGAATATAGTTTAACCCGTAAAAACTATGATTTAAAGATCACGTCAAATACCAATGTAATTGGAGCTAAGACATTTAATGTTCAAGATAAGCTAATGATTAATGGCACGGCAAAGGATGCTTATTTTGAGGTAGACTTACCTACGTATTCGATGACCAATTTGGTTGTCAATCAAACTTTTTACAGTCGCTATAAGTTGACCCTCGGGATGGATAATATTTTTAATTACAAACCTTCTTTACTCGGAGCTGGCGTATCTATGTTTAATATTCCTGCAACTCCTGGTAGAAGAGTGTTCCTACAAGTTGAATATAAATTATAAACAAATGAAAAACCAGTTGCCTTTAGTACAAAAAATTGCTTGCCTAATACTGCTAATTCATTTGCCTATGGCTTGTGTAGAATATGATGCGCTGTCCTACGATGGAAAAAATTTACCTCGAATTACAGCCTATAGCAATGATTGGTTGTACTATAATCTGAGAGAGGATAAGTTCTTAAATCCTTTTTCCTCTGGAGATTCACTCTTTCGATCCGCTGACCGTCCTATTGTTGAAGGGGAACAAAAGGATCGATTGGATTGGGATATTGCCTTTAATCGATTTAATATACGAACAAATAGCGGTTTAAGTGGTCATGGAAAAGGGGGAGCTTACGATATGGGATTAGTTTCCTATGAGAGTATAACTTCAATTGCGCAAATTCCCTCGCATGCCGTTTTTGTTACCGATACACTAGTCAATATTACCATGAGTCAAGAACAGTGGATTCTAGAAAGTAGTAAGACAGGAAACACAGACCCTTGGTTTGATCCCAATAGTGGGCCGAAACAAATGAAATCCACAGCTAATTTAGTGCTTGCGAATGCTTTGCGTTTTTCGGGTCCTCCACCTTCGTACCAACCCTCGTATCATGTGTACATCATTCGCAGTGCCGAAGGGACACGTTTTTTTAAACTATTGATTATCAGTTGGTATGACCCTGAACTTGAAATTGGGGAGAGCGGTGGATTAATTAGCTACAAATGTGATGAAATTTTTTAAACTAAAAACACGATAATTATGAATCAAAAAATGGTAAGCTTTACAGCTATTTTACTTTTAATGGTGCAGTTTATATCTTGTTCTTCTGACGATAATACTAAAAAAGAGCGCGAACCAGATAATGAAGCTGTTGAAACTGTAGAAATAAAAGACAATAATCTAATTGTAGCCCTTAAGTCATTAGGGTATACGTTTGAAGGTAATGCCATCAAAATCGATCAAAAAGTAAAAGATACGCAAGAACTAAACCTTTCTTCTCAACAAATCAGTGACCTAGAAGGAATTAAAGCCTTTAAAAATTTGAAGGAAATAAACCTAGCGGATAACAACCTAGATACTGAATTTGACTTTGCTGTTTTACCTCCTACACTGACTGGAATCCAATTGCAAGGGAATGAGTTATATGAGTTTTTCAATCTGAAACTATTGACTTTCAATAAATTGTACTTACCTGAGAGTGCAAAATTTAATATGGAAGAGGTTTTGGATTTTTATAAGACAAATAAAGAAGCTGTGGATAAGGGAACGGTAGATATGCAGATGCTTGTTCAGGGAGAATTAAAAAAATATACCACACAAAGAGCGATTCCTGATCCGATTTTGAGGGATTATATGAAGGAAACTTTTCCTTCTTTGTTTCCTGGTTCTGGTGATTTGTTAGATATCGCAACTCCTTTGCGAATCCCAGAAAATACAGCTGAGTTTCACTTGGGAGAGTATATTAGTTTGAAGAAGAATAAAGATCCTAATTATGATGAAACCAAGGATCCTGATTCGTATGACAATACCTATCTGTATCTAGAAGAGACCGATGATAAGTACAAAACGAGTAAGATTGAAAATTACGAGGGCATACAATATGTCTTACAACACAAAGATTACGGAGCTAGTTGGGTGGATCTAAACAATAACCATCAAGCGAAGAATACAAGTATTCGCTATTTAAAAATTCCAGATAATGGCGTTACTTGGTTATGGATGCGAAATTTTAATATAGCCAAAGGAATTAAGATTACTAGTACTTCTTTGAAGCGACTAAAATTAGAATTTATGTCTGGTTTTAAAACCCTTGATTTAAGTAGTAGTGCAGATTGGTTTGTAGGTGGAGCCTTAACAATGTCAGATATAGTAATCTCCAATTGTTTGGATTTAGAAGAAATTATTGTACCAAAGAGCAAATTATCCGATATGCAGTGGGGACAAATCAAACTTTTGTATTTACCCAAATTACAAAAAGCGGATTTTTCACATTTAAACTCACTTTGGGGAACTTCTTCTTTTAGAGGATTACCAGTGTGGAACGTACAATTTCCTAAAACATTAACAGCAGTTGAACATGAAATCAAACTCTCTTTTGATCAAAGCATGCTTACGACTCACAAAGAAAAAAGTATCGAATTAATGCATAAAGTAGAAGCTTCAACCCCCAGTGCAGCATTTTTTTATTGTGGGCCAAATGCAAAAGGAAAATGGGTGAATACCCAAAAGATGGACAAAGATGGAACTATTTTATAAGGACAATATAGTATGAAACAAACAATCTATTTTACCTTTCTTTTTTCCCTATTCGTATTGCTTGGTGGCTGTAGCACCTCGGAATCTGAAGTGGAGTTAGAAAAAGAGAAAGAAAATCTTTTTGAACAGAAATTTAAAAACAAAGAGGTTATTATGTATACCCGAGCTTTTCGTTCTAATGGAGAAAGAACAGTAGGAGAGAAGGGGATGCCAGTGAAGTTTAAGTTTGATTATAATAGTAACGAACCCAATAAACTTTATTTTGAAATGCCCGAATTTCAATTTGGCAATATGCCATTAGCTGCTACTATTAGTGGAAAACTGGATATCATAAATAGGTATGTGGATGCCTATCCTGAAAAAAAGAATTGGATTTATTTTGGTAGTCGCAGTACAAAAGCGACCGCTGGATCCTACATCTACAATGAACAAGGCGATCGAATTCAATACGATTCAAGCCCTAGTGCAGAAGTAAATGGGTATTATAATCCCGATACGAATGAAATTTTTATGGATATCAACTTTAAGTTGATGAGCGTAACTTCAATCTCTCCTGATCAACCGTATGATGCCCACCCAGTTGATCAGTATTTAGCACTTTTGGACAACTATTATGATATGCATCGACAGATTGATAAAGTGCGATATAAAATGTTTAATTTTTCGAATCAATCATTCAATGCGACCTTCACGGATGCAGAAAATAACAGTATAGATCTAGCTATTCCCTTGAGCTTTAGCTATGATCTGAACAACCCGAATCAGACTAGAGGTAAACTAAATCCCATCAGTTTTGAGTTAAATGGAAAAGAGTACACTGTTGATTTTGAAGGCGATATAGATTTTCTATTTAACCCTGATCCCCCCATTTATCAAACTTGGAAAACACCCATTCACACCAAGCTTTTACAATGTAAAACACCGAGAACCGCCAAGGTAATTGTCGATGGTCAAACAAGTGAAGGAGCGATATTAACTGGTTTGTGGCGTTCGTCAGATTGGCTTGGGGATAATTACCAGTATGCTAATCTTAGACTGACAGAAATAGATATTCATTTTAATCAAGGATTAAAACTTACCCTTACTGTTGGAAGTAAATAAAAGCGTAACTAAACAAAAAATATCATTCTTAACCTTTATAAAACAATAATAGTATGAAAAATTTTAAATTTATTACCACTTTATCTCTGTTCTTAGGCGTATTAATCTTTAGTTCTTGTAGCACAGAGGATAACCAAGATCAGCCGTTAAATCAAGAGGTAGAAAACAAAACATTTTTTCACGATTTGTTTAATCAACAAACGGCACCAAATAGCAGTCGTTATGCGACGTTTGCCGCTGGTGATTATGCGGGAATATACACGGGTACCTACGTGATAAACAGTATGCTAGCAGGATCACAGCCTGGTGATTATGCTGATGTGCAAAATAAGAGTATTACCTTTACGGTAGATGAAACCGCTCGAACAATTGGTTTGACTATTGAACCCTTTAAAGTAGGGAAAATGCCTGCAAATATTGAAATTGAGATGGAGGATATCCCGTATGTAGAAAGTGGAAATACAATTCATTTTCAAGGAACACAAGAAGACGGTTTTAGTGTTTTAGGGGTGTATTCAACTATCGATGTAGAGGGAACTATTACAAAAAATGGCACTAGTTACTTGATGCAGTTAAACTTTACTGCAAATAGCGCTTGGGGACCTATGGTCATTAATGCCGATGTAGATTTTACAGGAACCAAATAGAATAAATAATTTGCCTAGTTAAAGGATGTTTAGTTAATTAAGTGAGCGGATTTTCGCTTGAATAGTCGGAGGATGAGTCTTCCGACTATTTTTTTCACTTACTTATTTGACACTTTGTTCGGTATATTAAAGCATTCGGTTGGCCTCTAATACAATTTCATTGTGACTCTAATAGCGTACTGGATATTCTGTCGTATCCTCGACTGCTTTGGTGGTTGTGTTTATTATGCTTCAATTTTTATTGCTAATCTTTACTATAAAAATGTATTTTTATAGTAAAGAATGAGAGGTACTACCATTTTTTATTGAAACACTTTTTTAAAATTAAAAAACACGCTAAAATGAAACAAAAAATTATGATTTTATTGGGGTTATGCTGTGCCACTTGGATAATAAGCTGTGGTAATAAAGCCACAACACAGGACATAGTACCTATACATGATACTTTTAAGTTACAGTCAAATCAATTAAAAGAGGAAAGGATTATTAACGTATGGACCCCAAAAGAGTATAGTACTACCCCTGATTCCTTGCCTGTGATCTATATGGCTGACGGAGGGATAGGGGAAGATTTTCCTCATATAGCCAATACACTTGAAGAGCTAATAACTGAACAAAAAATTCCTGCTGTTATCTTAGTTGGAATTGAAAATACACAAAGAAGAAGAGACTTGACTGGATTTACAGCTGTTGCAAAAGATAAAGAAATTGCACCAGAAGTAGGTGGTTCTAATCATTTTAGAGCATTTATAAAAGAAGAATTATTTAAGGAAATCGATAAGAGATACAGAACCAAAGAAGAAAAGACGATACTAGGAGAGTCTGCCTCAGGTTTGTTTGTAATGGAGACCTTTTTTGTTGAACCAGAGATGTTTGCGAATTATATTGCCTTTGATCCTTCACTATGGTGGAATAATCAGTATTTGGTTAGAACCGCAAAAGCCAGTTTAGACAAGAATAGCTCCATAAAAAGAAAGCTTTGGTTTACTGGATCGAATGCTGCTGATATTGCACCCTATACAAATGAGTTAGCCATTATTTTAGCAGACAATGAAACTGAAACTTTAAAGTGGAAATATGCTGATGAGCCCAATGAAAAACATACAACTATATTTAGAGCGACTAAAAAGCAAGCGTTGATGTGGACACTTAAAAAATAAATTGGAGCCTTATTTTATTGGAATGGAGCTGGCATTACACAATATATTCCCCCGTAAAATCCATATTATTTACGGAGAAGTGTATTTGTAACAAATAAAGTTTTATTCGACTCATTAGGATTATAAATGATTAGAAAGAAATAGCAATTTTATGGTATACAGGAAATTAAGACAGAGTAAAATGGCAGAAGCCCTTATTATTGGCATTCGCTTTTTAGTTGGATTTGCTTTTATCCCTTCAGGCTTAACCAAGTTACTGAATCGCCGTTTTACTGCTATAAGTACGGATGATCCAGTAGGCTATTTTTTTGAAGGATTATATCAAGCCACTTTATATTGGAATTTTCTTGGGTTTTGCCAAGTCTTTACTGCTTTTTTACTGTTTACTCAAAGATTTGCTACTTTAGGAGCCGTACTTTATTGTGGAATTATTTGCAATATTTTCATAATCACAATAAGTATGAACTTTAAGCTTACATGGGTTATTACTATGCTTATGTTGCTCGCTGGGATTCTATTATTAGTCTGGGATTGGCATAAAATTAAAATACTTGTTGGCCTTTATCCGAGCAAATATGAAATAGAAAATTATAAATCACCTTCTTTACTTTGGCAAATTATCGGTTTGGTACTATTTATATTTTTCACAAGTATGATGCACTCATTTACAGCCTAGTTCATGTTATTTAATTCAGATAACTTCTTTTGTATATACACATCAGAAAATGATTCACTCGTTCTAAAAACATAACTTTCATCAGACAAAAGTTATACCTTAGTACTCCATTTTGAATACACGAACCATGTCCAAAAGAACCAACCACATTCCCTTAAATCCTATATTACACGCTTTTTTTGATGGAATTCACTTGGGCTCTGCTTCAACAGAAGAACTGCAAGCATTAAATGTAGAACTGGAAGCTAAGAACGAAGGTATTGCTCAACCTCATCGGGATGATCATCATTTTTTTATTGTATTAGAGCATGGAGAGGCTTGTATTGAAGTTGATTTTGTGCGCTATACCCTTCAACAAGGAACTATTATTTATATTCATCCTGGACAGGTTCACCACCTACTTTCCTTTCATGAGGCTAGGATTCGCTTTCTGGTTATCGATACAGAACATATACAAGAAAACTATCTGTCTGTTTTACAGGACCACATTCCATTTATTCCCCTGCAAATAGAATCACAAGACATAGTGCTTTTAGTAGAAACCTTACGATTGTGTACTCAATTTGCTGAACACAAAAACGAGAAATTCTATTTTTCCTTCTTAAAAAATGGATGTAATGCCTTTATTGGTTTGGTACTTTCGGCTTATTTTAAGGAAATCAAACAAGAAATTAAATCTTCTCGTTATGAGATTGTAACCAAAGCCTTTAAAGCCAAATTAGAAGAACAATTTGAAAAACATAAAAGTCCAACATACTATGCGGAGCAGCAAAATTTATCTGTTGCCTATTTAAACGAATGCATAAAAAACACAACTGGACATGCTGTTTCTTTTCATATTCAACAGCGTATTGTTCTACAAGCCAAACGCATGCTTCGCTATTCTAATCAAACCGTAAAGGAGATTGCCTTTGCTTTAGGTTATGAAGATTATCCGTATTTTACCCGCTTGTTTAAAAAGGTAGTAGGGGTAAGTGCAGTAGCTTTTCGAAATAAAAACAGCGAATAGTCCAATACTTACATTTGTTTAGTATTGGGTAAAAAAGGAATCTGTTGTTGCTTTGCTTTTATAAAATAAAGAGCGAATAAACAACGTAATATCATGATTTCAACCCTACCAAAATGGGTGAGTAGCATTTTTGGAAATGCACTACGTCCCAATATGAAGATTATAGAAATAACCTATGTAAGTACAGCAATTAAACAAATTCGATTTAAAGGAGATATTTCCAAATGGAATTTTCAAGCAGGCTATGCGAATGTTATTCGAATCAACGATACCGAATTTAGAAATTACACCGTAGCGGCTTACAATTTAGAAGAGAGCACATTTGATATGATTTTTAATCTTCACGGGCACGGTGTTGGAAGTGAACTTCTCGCTACGTTGAAAATCGGTGATGAACTATTCATTACATTGCCCCGAGGTAAAAAACTCTATGAATCTTTTGTCGAAGAACAACTGTTTTTTGGAGATGAAACCTCTTTGGGATTGGCTTGTTTCTTATTGCCTCTTTTCAAACAAAATAAGCATCGTTTTCATTTTTATTTTGAATTACACCCGTATAATTTTGAAGTTCCCCAGGCCTTGGGATTAGAAAACTATACCATCGTACCAAAAACCAAGGCATTTACAGCGCCTACCTGGATTGAAAGCTTATCATTTCTTCAAGATCCGAATTGGGTAAACGCCAATTTTATTCTCACGGGTAATGTCAATAGTATACAGCAAATAAGAAAAACCTTAAAAGCCAAGAAGGCAGGAAGAATTTGTTCGCAAGGATATTGGCTAGAAGGAAAAAAAGGATTATAAGCTATGTATTTAGTTAAATAGATGTAGGGATTAAAAAATAAAAACACACCAAGTATGATGTGTTTTATCAATATTAGTCAAAAAATAAGGACTTTTCTTAAAAGTTTAAGTGGCAAAATCCATCCGTAGTTAATTGCTGGCCAAAGTGATGGACAATTTCATTCAAAAAATAGGCCTGTTGTATTTGATTAAAAGCGGCAGTAGCATCTGAGAGGACAAAAGTGTTATATCCTTTTTCATGTGCATCCCTAAAGGTGCTTTCAATGCACACATGTGTTGCATAACCAACAAGGTAAAGGGTGTCAATTTTGTTGTTTCGTAAGTATACATCTAAGTTAGAACCCGTAAATCCGCTGGCGCCTGTACGCCCAGTTACAATAAATTCATGCGCTAACGGTTTGACTGTTTCAAAGAAAGCCGATCCAAATTCATTTTCCTGAAAGGTTCCTGCATTTGGAATCGCTTTTCGAAGTCCAGCTTCTGCTTTTCCCATTTCTGGATATCCTTTCTTAAATCGAAGTCCGACGTGAATCACCTCCATATTGTTTTCTCTTGCACAAGAAAGTACTTTTTCAATGTTTGTTATGGAGTTTTGCATCAGTTGAGTGTCTTGGATAAGCGCTTTATTGAGCTTCCCCTCGGGATGCATCCATTCGTTTTGTGTTTCAATTAAAATCAAAGCTGACTTAGACTGAGTTTGAGCGAAAATCGTGTTCATAAACAATAAATTTAAGAGTAATAAAAATGCTTTTTTCATTATAAATCAAGATGTAAAGGGTTAATACTATATTCTTTAGAGACTTTAGATACTGCCATCCAGGAATCGCCAAATTTGATGTAGGATAAATAGTCGGTGATCAGTAACTGTTCACTTCTATAAAATTCAGTTTTAACTACAGCTGTACGGTCCGTAAGGTCTAGTACCTCGATGGTGTAGCATAGATTTCGTATTCCTGACTGTACTTTCTCTGGGGAGTCTTTATAGGCTTGAACAATTTCAATCCATTGGTTTAAAGGGAGTTTGATGATTTCATTTCCTTTGGGAATAAGAATTGAAAAATCAGGATGAAATCCTTTTCTCATTTGCTCTATATCCAATTTATTTAAGGCTCCTTGAGCAAAGGTTTGTTCCACTAAGCGAATAAGTTCGTTTTTGGGATGGGGTAAAGGAGCGTTTTGTGCAGACATACTAGCTGTTTTAAAAGAGGTTCCTATAAGTACTAAAATAGAAAATGTTCGTATCATACATTTAATGTTTAAAATTTACTTTAATTGTAAATAAATTACAATTGCAAATGAAGGACTTATATTTTATATTTACAACATTAATTGTAAATAAATTACAAAATGAAAGAAAGCAAGGATAGTGCGGATTTATCTTTTGACTTCGATTTCTTAGATAAACTCGTGGTTGGAATAGGGGAAGTTGCTCAAATTACAGGGATTCCCACTCGTCAAATTAGGTATTGGGAAGAAAAGGGAATTATTACAAGTTTAACGGAAGAAGAAGGAAAAAACAGACGATATAATTACGAGAATATCAAGAAGATGTTGTTAATTAAGGAGTTAATGGAGGAAGGATATACGTTAGATGCTTCCGCTGATAAAGTGAAAAGACGCATGGAAATGATTGAAGAAACATTAAATAAGATTAAAAAACAGAAGTAACAGTACGAATAATAGAATTAGATTCTATTATTTAATTGAATCTATTTCTTCTTAATCAAATGAGCTAAATCTGGACCATTCTCCATGTTTTTTAGTTCTGATTCAATACGTGCTCCATAGCATGAATAAAATACTTATTACTCGCTTAAATACTAAGATTTAGCCCGCGTTTTACCTGTCTTCACAATTAAAACTTGTCCATTGTATTATAATTCTTATTTTTAAAAACCAATACGAATGAATATGAACCATTTAAAAGTGAAAGACTATCTAAAAAGCAAGGGCTTTGCAGATCGTTTTATTGAATTTAAGGAGAGTACAGCTACTGTAGGAGAAGCTGCAATTGCGATTGGTTGTGATAGTGACCAAATAGCAAAGAGTATAACACTTTATGCCCCAGAAGAGGGAACTGCTATTCTTGTCGTCGCTTCAGGAAATAGTAAAATAGATAATAAAACATTTAAAGACACTTTTGGTATCAAAGCCAAGATGCTTAAATATGAAGATGTAGAAGAACTAGTAGGGCATCAAGTAGGAGGAGTCTGCCCTTTTAAGGTAAAAGAATCAACTAGAATTTATTTTGATGCATCTATAAAAAAGCATCAGGAGCTTTATCCTGCTGGAGGTAGTGCTAATACCGTAGTTCGATTAAAACAAGAAGAACTAATTGGCTTATGTGATTTTGTTGACTGGGTATCTGTGACAAAATAGATTCAAATTATAGTTCGCTATAAAATTCCCAATACAACCACTTAGAGCCAATGAAGGTTTAGCAGTATTAGAATTTCTTATTTTGACACAAATCAAAATAAGATGTCATGCAAACGACCACTAAAATCAAAGGCGGAAGAAAACCAAAATCTAATTCTAAAAAAATACAGACATGTTTTCAGACTCACCGAATCTGAAAATGAGAGACTGCTTGCTTTGTTTGCATCATCAGGAATGACAAACAAAGCAAGCTTTCTTGTTTCTATGCTCTTGATAGATAAAGTGAAATAGATTTTAATTATAAAGCAACAAAATTACATTTTACTGCTGCTACAGGAATGAAAGAATTTGAAGGATATGGAATTAATCTTGTTTTTACGATTCTTACCCAGGAGATAAAGTTAAAAGAGGAGCAATTGTTTACGAGTAAGATAAATCATAAAGAGATCTTTTATGATAGTATAGATCAATATTTTATAAAAAAATCGGTTATACGCCCTTTAATTTTAAACCAATGTTTGTTAAGTTTGATTAAGTAATCTAAATCACATGAAAAAAATATCACAATTGGCTCTAGGTTTTTACGCAGGAGCAATAACAGTAGCCTTCCTTATGCTTTTATATTCTTTTAGCACCTTAAAGGAAAATTTTGAAGAAATTACGGTAAAGCGAATTAATATTGTAGACGACAACGGTGTAAATAGAATTGTACTATCTAATGAAGAGCGTATGGAACCACCCATTATCAAGGGCAAAAAATATAAGCGAGTTTTGAATCCTGCAGGTATTGTTTTTTATAATGAAAAAGGAGATGAATGCGGAGGAATCGCCTTGTCAAAAAATCCAGAAACCCATACCTATGCCTTGGCTTTGGATTATGACAATGCCGATGCCATTGGTATAATAACACAGCAGGCTAGTGATTCAAAAACGTATCGTTCAGGTATTGTTATAAATGACAAGGATTTATCAGGAAAAGTTGGTAGTAACATTAACAGAATTAATTTGTTCACGGAGAATGGTAATTCTAGTCTTGTTATCAATGGACCCGATGAAAAACCGCGTATTATTATTTCTGTCGATAGTCTTGGTCAGCCGTTGTTCAACATGTTAAATGAGAAAGGCGAGGTTATTCAAAGATAAGTAATAATTAAAGCTATCTTTTAAGCGGAAATAACCCCAAATATCATTTTTATTTTAACTTATTTAATTCAAATCTCATAACATAAAACTGTATTTACATTAGGATGTAAAAGTATCTCAAAAATAAAAGCGTACAAAAAGCGTACAAATCTGAGTATAAAAAAAGTCTAACTATTTAATTATCAATAGTTAGGCTTTTATTTTTGTGGGTTCGCCGAAATGATTAGACTCCACATTATCTCTAATTAAGCGAAAACAAGTTGTTCAATACATTGATTTACAGATTTTTATATTTTATATGATGATCTCTTAGTTTTAGATAATTTTCACTCAGCGTACAAAAAGCGTACAAGTTTTACTGTAAAATTTAGGCTTTTAACCCGATGTTAAATTGATATGGCTGTTAGATTTGCTTTAATTCAATATAACATTGATTTTTTTGGTAATATTTTAAACATCTGGCATCAAAAGGTCTCTTATTGCACTGTGTGCTTTTTGCTTTATTAGTATTGTTACCAATATTTACGTCATCCTTGATGGACCTAGTTATTTAATAATAACAAAATTATTATTAATCTTAAAATAGTTCATCATGGCAGGAATTTCTTTTCTATATCCAAGAGGAGCCTACAAGATCTTTTAGAATCAAATAACAGTCTAAAGTAGTCTTTAGAAATTATTTCTAATTGTGTATTTCTTGAATCCTTGGGTAGAGTTATATTATTAATATCACGTTTCATTTTGGAGCTGTGTTTTGTAATAAAAATTAGTCTCATTTACTCATGTTACTTTACTACTAATTAAAAAACATTGAAAATAAACAAAATGATTTCAATATTCTTTATTTTATACTCTTCCAAGCCTTCTTTTAGTTTATCCAGATAATAGGTTTTTGATTTAAATCTTGCTTTCATCCGATGAGAAGCATGATGGATATCTAAGCATGTAATGCCAAATAATTGTTGAAAGAGCACTGCAATTTTGCGCATTCCAAGTTTTCCATAATTAATTGAACCAGATATATAAAGAGTGTAGATGTCGAACCTACTAAAGTGGGTAGATTTTCCATACTTTAAATTAATTTAGGTTATTATGGATAGAGCCCTTATTCTTCAGTAACAATTCGCGATAAAACTATAAATCAAAAGAATTTAGAAGTTAAGGTAGCCGCTACCCAAAAGGCAGGAGTAACTACTAATTGTTTTAGTTTATCGCTGTATAGGTTAAGTTAAAGCGAAAGCTATCTTTAGTTAATGTTGGGGTGATATTGTCATGGTAATTAGTTAAATCATTGATAATGTTTAGTTAAAGGGTTTGGAGTGCAATGTATCTACTTTTGAATAAAAATAAATCAAACCAAATGAACAATTTTTATTTCAAACAGCTTTTAGTCTGTTTTGCTTTGCTTTTGACTGGACAAATAATGGCAAAAGAAACACCTTCAAAAAAGGTTGTATTTATTATTGTAGATGGAATAGCATACGATATGCTTGCAAAAACAGCTACTCCTTCTATGGATAAGATAGCAGAAAAAGGAAGTTTATTACCTGCCTATATAGGTGGAGGAAAAGGGACCTATTCTCAGACTCCTACAATATCCGCAGTAGGATATAATAGTTTATTGACAGGAACTTGGGTAAATAAACACAATGTGCCAGATAATAATATTGATGCTCCAAACTATAATTACCCTACGCTTTTCCAATTAACAAAACAACTTCAGCCTTCTTTAAAGACAGCTGTTTTTTCTACTTGGTTAGATAATCGCACAAAGTTAATAGGTGAAGGTTTAGAAGAAACAAATAGGGTGCAAGTAGATTATGCTTTTGATGGATTTGAAATAGACAAACAAAGATATCCCCATGACGATAATAGCGAGTATATTAAAGAGATTGACGGTGCTATTGCTCACCGTGCTTCTGAATATATTTTAAAGCACGGACCAGATATGTCCTGGGTGTATTTGCAATACACAGATGATATGGGACATCGCTATGGAGATGGAGAGCAATTGTATGATGCAATTACGTATGAAGATGCATTAATTGGAAAAATATATGAATCCGTCCTACAAAGAGAAAAAGAGTTTAACGAAGATTGGTTGTTTGTAGTTACTACAGATCACGGACGTACAGCAAGTGATGGAAAAGGACATGGTGGACAATCCGATAGAGAACGCAGCATTTGGATCTTATCTAATCAAAAAGATTGGAAAAATAAGACCAATAATTTCATGCCTTCAATTGTTGATATCGCCCCGTCAGTCATCGCTCATTTGGGGTTAAAAGCTCCGATAGAAGTAGAAAGAGAGTGGGATGGCAATTCTATGTTTGATGCAGTGAGAATTGCTAATCTAAAGGGGGAAATAGCACACAATACCTTAACCTTGACTTGGGAAGCCAGTCAATTGGATGAGAAAGAAACGGCAGAAATTTGGGGAGCCTCTTCCAATAATAAAAAGCAAGGGGGCGAAGATACTTTTGTTTTATTAGGGAAAGTAAACCTCAAGGATAAAAAGTGGACAAAAAAGTTAAAGAATCAATCAGGAGAATTCTATAAGGTGTATTTGAAATCTTCGGTAGGTCAGTTGAATACTTGGATCATGTAATTAGTAGAGAGATGAAAAATATTGTTTTATTACTTTGTCTTATACTACCAAGTATAATGATAGGGCAAGTACAGCGAACGGGTGTTGTAAAAGATCAAACAACAGGAGAAGCATTGATTGGAGTAACCGTTGCTATCAAAGGAACGTCAGAAGGTACAATGACAGATGTTGATGGAAACTTTTCTATTGTTACATTAGATCACAGTGAATTAGAGTTTAGTTATATTGGCTATCAAAATGTTGTAGTAAAAGTAGGTGTTCAAACTGTATTTACAATTGCTTTACATTCCGAAAGCCAAGGACTTGGAGAGGTTGTAATTACGGCCTTAGGAATCAAGAAAGAAAAGCAAGCACTTGGCTATGCTGTTCAAGATTTTGATGGGAAAAATTTAGAGAAGGTAAAAGAGAGTAATGCAATAAGTTCTTTAACAGGAAAGGTTGCAGGACTCAATATAAAGAATTCGGGAGATTTGTTTCAAAATCCTGATGTGAGTTTAAGGGGAGCAAAACCGTTGATTGTAATTGATGGTATTCCAGATCGAACAGCTGATATTTGGCGTGTTAATTCAGATGATATTGAAAATATAAGTGTTTTAAAAGGGGCCACTGCTTCTGCACTATATGGATCAGTAGGACGAAGTGGAGCCATAATGATTACCACAAAAAAAGGAAAAGAAGGCCGATTAACAGTATCGGTGAATAATTCTACCATGTTTCAAACGTCTTTTTTAAGAGTGCCAAATAGACAAACAACTTATGGAAATGGAAATCAAGGAAAATACGCCTATATAGATGGTACAGGAGGAGGTACAGAAGGAGGAGGCTGGATATGGGGACCAAAACTTGATCAAGTAGACCCCTCTACAGCAAGTGGTTATTTCGAAACGCCTCAATACAATAGCGAGATAGATCCTGCAACAGGACAGCTAATTCCTTTACCGTTTTTATCAAGAGGAAAAAATAACGTAGAAAACTTTTTCCGAACAGGATTAATTCAATCCAATAATGTAAGTATTGATTGGGGTAGTAATAAAGCAAGTTTCCGAATTTCACTGTCTAATCAATATCAAAAGGGGATTGTTCCCAATACGGATTTAAATAATACTTCCTTTGCTCTTGGAGGTAGCCTAACCCCAACAGATAAGTTTACTATTTCATCTAACCTCACTTATAACAGACAGTTTACAGATAATTTCCCAGAAGTTGGATATGGCCCGACGAATTATTTGTACAATCTGTTGTTGTGGACGGGAACAGATGTGGATATTCGAGATTTGAAGGACTACTGGAGGCCAGGACAAGAGGGAGTGCAGCAAAGACATTACAATATATCCTATTATAACAATCCTTATTTTCAAGCCTACGAATATTTGAGAGGATATAATAAAAATAACTTATTTGGTAATTTTAATCTCAATTATGAGTTTGCTCCTGGCATTAGTTTTAAATCTATAGGAGGAATTAATTACTATGGATTGGATAGAACATATAAAGAGCCTAAGAGTTATATTGGATATGGAGCTAAATCAAGAGGTAATTATACAATTGAAGGAGAGAATTATTTTGATATAACAACTGACTTTGGGTTTAGAGTAGATCGTGATATTTTAAGTAGATTACGCCTTACAGGAGAGATTGCTTATTCTCGATACAGAAGAAATTGGAATAAACTTACCAGTGCAACAGATGGTTTAAATATTGCAGGATATTACAATCTAGCTAATAATGCTGGTCCAACTATTATTTCATCTAATAGAGAAGAAAAAGAGGGAATCAATAGTTTTTATGGATTTGTGGATTTAGCATTTGATCAAACGTACTTTTTGTCTTTAACAGGGCGTAATGATAAAGTTTCTACTTTGCCCACTGCTGCTAATTCTTTCTTTTATCCCTCTGTAGCTTCCTCTATCGTTGTATCAAATATAGTGTCAATGCCTTCTTGGATTGATTTTGCGAAAATAAGAGGGTCTTGGGCTCGCGTGTCTGAAGGTCGCATAGGTAGTAATCCTTATAATCACATTCAGGGGTATGAACAAGGTACAACTTGGGACGGTATTCCTTCTACTTACTTTGGAAACTCTTTGCTGTCTAGTAATTTGAAACCAGAAACTTCAGATACTTGGGAAATAGGTACCTATATGAGATTCTTTAAAAATCGCTTTAGTTTTGATATCGCTTATTATCAAACCAAAGATTTCAACAACCTTATATATATGCCTTTGTCTTTGGGAACAGGGTATGAAAACAATCTAATAAATGGAGATGAGTTTAAGAGAAAAGGATTAGAAATTGTCTTGGAGGGTTCTCCAATTAAGAACGAGAATTTCGAATGGAATGCAGCAATAAATCTAAGTACGTATAGAAAATATCTAACTGAATTAGCAGAAGGACGTACACAAACAGATAAATACATTAAAAAAGGAGATCGTGTTGATGGAATGTATATTACCAAGTACCAATATGATAAAGAAGGAAATGTAATTTATGAAAATGGATATCCTGTAGCTGATCCATATAGTCGCTTTATTGGTCACTCAGATGCTGATTGGACCTTTGGATTAACCAATACATTGAAATATAAAAACGTTGTACTCAGCTTTACTTTTGATGGTCGAATAGGAGGTATGATGTTTTCGCAAACCAATCAGAAAATGTGGTGGGGTGGTGTAGATCCAGGTACAGTAAATCAGTTTAGAGACGATGCTAACAATGGCTTGAATACGTATATAGCAAAAGGAGTAAAGGTTGTATCTGGACAAGTAGAATATGATAGTAATGGAAATATTGTGAGTGATACCCGCGTATTTGAAGCAAATGATGTAGCTGTAAATTACAATGCATTTATGCAGACCACAAGTAATAATGCAGAAAAAAATTATCACTACTACAAACAAGATTTTATCAAATTAAGAGATCTCTCTTTAACCTATCAACTACAACCTAAGCTATTGGAAAAAACAGCATTTAGTAGCATGAGTTTCTCTCTTATTGGGACGAATTTGTGGATGGCATCGAAAATTAAAAATATAGATCCAGATTCAGGAAAAGATGCTTTACAGACCCCTACAATGAGAAGTATAGGATTTAATATTAACGCTAAGTTTTAACTAATGAAAAGATTATTTTTACCACTGATAGGAATTCTTAGTTTAGCCACAGTAGTTGTGAGTTGCGAAAAGATAGATAACCTACAAGAGGATCCAAACAGAGTGCAAAGTGTTACACCGGATCTGTTATTAACTACTATTATTATTGATGCTACCCAGAATATATCTACTGATAATGCATTGGCAAGTAGACAATTAACAAATACTGATGGGGTAAGCAATAGTCAGTATTACAATTGGCAACGCGCGGACTTTGATAATTATTACAAGCTGAAACAAATAAAAAAAATGCAAGAAGAAGCTGCAAAGTATGAACAAGAGGTTTATACTATTTTAGCCTTATTCTTTAATTCACATTTTATTTTTCAGACTACCTTGGTTTTTGGTGATGTTCCTTATACAGAAGCATTACAAGTTGAACAAGGGATTACAAAACCAAAGTATGATACACAAAAAGAGATTTTTGTGCAGATACTAAAAGATTTGGAACGTGCAAATGAGTTATTAGCTGAAAATAATGATCCAATTAAAGGGGATATCCTATACAAAGGCGATCGCTTAAAATGGAGAAAATTAGTGAATACCTATGCACTAAGAGTATTGATTAATTTATCTAATAAGACGGGCGATAGCGATCTTAAAGTAGTAGAGCATTTTCAGAAGATTGTAACTAACCCAACGAAGTATCCTATTTTTGAAAACAATCAAGACTCTGCCTTTTTATACTTTGTGGATAGTAAGACGAATCAGTATCCAACGTTTAATAGTAATTCAATGCAAACGGCTTATTATTTAGAAGAATCTTTTGTTAGTAAGCTACAGGAACTCAAAGATTCGCGTTTGTTCAGATTTGCTGCCTTAAAAAATAAAAGGCAAGATGATGAAAGAACTAATTTCGAGAATTATGGAGGTTTAAAAGGAAGTGGTGTATTGAGTGAGAATGTGAAAAAGGCAGTAGCAGGAGAGGCCTCAAGAATTAATGATAGATACTATAATGATCCAATTAATGAACCCAGTAGTTTAATCAGTTATTTTGAATTGAATTTTATCTTAGCTGAAGCTGCACAGCGTGGATGGTTGCCCAATGACCCAGCGACCTATTACAATAAGGGAATTGAGAGCTCATTTGCTTTTTTTAAAACCGATATGCCGACAGATTATTTAGTGAGTAAAGGAGTTGCTTTGGACGGGAAGAATGACTTGGAACTCATCTTAACTCAGAAACATATTGCTTCATTTATGAATACAGGCTGGAATACGTTCTATGATCATAGACGTACTGGTTTTCCAACGTTTAATGTAGATGGAGGAGGAGTATTAAATCAAGGTAAAATACCACATAGATGGATGTATCCAAACTCGGAAGTAATTAGCAATAATGACAACTTGTCTAAAGCAATTGAAAGACAGTTTACCCTTGGAGATGATATTAATGGGGTGATGTGGTTGATGAAATAAAAAATTAGAAATATAAACCTGTAGACCTTAGTTTACAGGTTTTTTTTTTATTATTCACTCTTACTGACAAAAATAGCACCTTGTTCTAAATCTTAAGATTAAGGTAAAAATAGCCTCAAAATCACTTTTATTGTATAAGTATTTTTTTAACTTATTTGATTCATATCTCATAACATGAAAACTTGTTAAAAACCATGGTTTTTATACAAAAAGTAAATAAAAAACAGTATTCGAATAAAGATGTAAAAGTATTTCAAAAATAAAAGCGTACAAAAAACGTACAAATTCGAGCATAAAAAAAGCCTAACTATTTAATTATCAACAGTTAGGCTTTTATTTCTGTGGAGTCGGAGATACAAAACTCGAACTCCTTTTTAGAAGATTTAAGGCGACTAAATCAATTGAAAGACGTTTCAATCCAATGCAATGTTGCTAAAAACCATGATGTGAAAAATCGAAATTCAAGTAAAGAACAAAAATTGAAAAGATGATTTTGTATATATATGCGCTCAACAATGGCTATTTAATAGCTACTTTATAATTAACATTTATGAAAATATGATGAATTACTGTACCTGATTTATGAATGGTATTAGCAATTTTTATTGCCGAGAGTTTTGAATTAAAATTATTCGTTACGTCCTCTATTTTATCGAATTCATAACCTATAGGATATTGAATTTTAGTAATATCATCATAATATTTACTCCAATTATCATCAAATGATTTTCCTTTAATTTCTCCAATATCATAAACCATAATTGTTATAGAATCTCTTTTATGATAGTAGTTCAATACTTTTAAAATATGTTCTCTAGCTGTCGTAACACCTCTATAAATAAAAGCTTCACATAGTTGTATTATCTGCTTGTTTTTATCCATAACAGGCAAATCTCTTTCTCCAGGCTGGTAGCTTTCTTTTCCATCTTTAGGAGCAGAAAAACCACCACGTGATTGCTCTCCAATATGCCATCCTAAATGATTCAATCTTGAGTCCAAAACTATTTCTAGGATATCATTGTACTTATCTTCACTCTTAATGTCTGAAATTGATTTTACTTTTTCAAGCATTTTATTGGATGCAATAACAATCTCCTTTACGATAAATTCATCTAGTTTTTCTTTATCGTTTATGTCATCAGGAATAATCTGTACTAACTTATTTGGGGTGCTTGAAAAGATTTTGTGATAAAAAGACTTTAACTCATCAATATTATCAATGCCACTGATCAAACTATCAATTTCTGCAAGAAATTCAAATGGTGTTTCAGAAGAAGATTGATGATATTTATAAGCTGTTTCTTTCAATATTAATGCTTCATCAAGTTTCTTTTGTCTAACAAGGTTCTCAATTTTAAGTTTAAGAATATTTGGATACATTCTTATTGGCAACTCTAAATTTTGAAAAACTTTTTCAAACTCATCAAACTTTTCCAATCTATTCAATAAGTCCAAGACAGATAAAGACTCTGTTTTATCTTTTAAGTCAAAACTTGAATCATCATACACTCCTCGATATTCTTTCCATTCTTCATAAGCCTCTCTATAGAAGTCAATCTTACTTTCCTTTTCAGCCCAATTTACTTTGGCGACCATTCTATTTAAAGCAAATGAATAGTAATCGGGATAATGTTTAACTAATTCATTAAAGATATTGTAGGCTTTCTCGGGCTCTGATTGAATATGTATTAACGCTGTATAGAAACGCTTATATACGGAATAAGGTAATTTTCTGGAATCATAAAAATTATCCTTTCCAGGAGCTTCTATAGTATTAATAGCTGATAGATCATTTTTAAAATAAGCTAGTAATAATTTAGTAGTAAATAATAGCTCTTTGTAATTAAGTTCTTTTCTGCGTTGCAAAACTTTTTCTTCCCAATATTTTACAGCTTCTTCCGCCTGCTCTATTAGCTCTGGGTAACGAGAAATTTTCAATAAAACATTTTCAATCTCGGGAATCCAGCTAAAATTTTCTAAGAACTCTCTAATATTAATGTTCTTTATTTTTTCTAACAACAGTTTCTTCGCTCCTTCCGATGTACTGCTTTCTAGCAGTTCAAGAATTTTGGTTAAGTCTCCATTATTTACTATTAAATTAACAACCTTCTCTTTATCCGAAAACCAGTTGATTGCTCTAAACAGTTGGGGCATTAACGCTTCCTTATCTGTATTGTGAAATTGACGCTCTTCACTGTAGCCAAATAAATCAATAGATTTATCTTCAGGATCATAATTTGAATATTGAGAAATATAATCAACAATTTGACCTTCTATTCTTCTCTTTATTTCTAGAATTTTGTCTTCTTCAAAACCATAAGGAGTTGGTGTTTCAATAATTTTTCTCAATACTTGTAATAATACACCAATATGTGTTCTTAACTTTTGTACACCAAAGCTATTTTCTTTATCATATTTGCCTTTACTTTTATCAATTTCGATTCGTGGAGAAAGAAATGAATTTAATTTTCCTTCTTTTGATATAAAATAAACAGGATATAGCCACTCTAAAAAACCAACGGTTTCTATTTTTTCACTCCACAAAGGAATTCCAACCTCATCTTTATCATCAAAGAAATTATATTTTGTTATTTCTTTCTTTTCTATGATCTCTAAGTAAGATTTATAAAACTCATTTATGAGTTTTTCTATTTCTATACCTGATTTTGTAAAATCATTCTTAAACTTCCAATATGTTGAAATTTTCAATAACCAAATGAGTCCATCCCATTGTAACATCGGGAACCGAATGGTTCCGTTATTGTATTTAGACTTTATTTTGAGATTTCTGAATAAGTCAGACAATTCTTCATAAATATATGGTAGAAGATAATCTTGATTATACGAAGATAATCTTGCTGAATTGATTTTATAATTCTCCAGCAATGCTAAATATTCGTATTCCCTGTTATTCAAATTATCAGCATTCTTAGGGTTATTCTGATAATTGTAAATTCTATATTTATCCTTATTTATAACCTGATATAGATTAAAGATTAATGTGGCTATTTCTTGTTTAGACGCATTCTCCTTAATTAACTGTTTCAAGGTAAATGAAATAGATTCTTTCCATATTTTGCTTTCAAAATAGTCCCTGTGTTCAGCATTATATTCTAGCTGATCTAATATTATAAAACACATAGAACAAATATCTTTCTCAAAAAGTAAATGTGGAATGACTTCAGGTCTATGGTATCTTATCACACGGGAAACTTTCCAAACTAAATAGGGTTTATTTATACCCGCTCTTAGTAAATCTTTTATTCTCTTGCAATGTTCTATTTTATAATCATCCTCATCTGATTTATTTTCAATCCTATGATATTTCTCATCTTGCACAACTACCAAATAAATTAAAAAACTAATTTCACTTCTTGTTGATTGATCATATAAATAAGTTCTGCTTGCTCTGTCTTCCCATGATTCTAAACTATTAAGAACTTGAAATAAATCATCATTGTTTAAAGAAAATTCATTGTCCCTTTTCAGACCTCTTTCGGAAAGAATAAAAATCTCATTTCGATGTTCTCCTTCTAGTTTTACTTTTTTGAACTCATCATCACATCCTTCTAAATCCTTCTCATCTATAATACAAGTGAACGAAGCATCTAATAATCGTTTAGAAGATGAAGAGGTTAAGTGTTGATATGGATTTGGCCAACTTTCCCAATAGTGAACTTTATAAGCCCAATTAACAAGTCTTTCACTATCATCTTGAAATGTCGAATCGTCAAGTAATAATTGCCAGAGATAAGCAGATATCTTATTCTCTAAACCTGACCAATATCTAGGTTCGGGATTGTAAAATTCAATGCGATAATCATCTTCATCTTCAATTAATAATTTTTGACTTATTAATTGCTTAATAGTAGGTGTTTTTGAGAAAGTGCTTATATGAGCGGAATGGATTTCTATAAAATCATTTATTTTGATTTTTATATCATCGTCATTGCTTAAGTTTTTTCTAAGTGCATTCAGAAATATAAAATCATCCCAATATTCCAAATACGGCTTGAAATATGATTCCATATCCGAAAATCCTATTTCATTATCTTTTTCACTAGACCATCTATTAAATAATACCCCTTTTATATTAATTGATAGGCTATTTGCTTTTTCATATTCTGCAATCTGATCCAATAAGAACTCCCTTGAAAACTTCTTTTTAGATTCAAAACGCTCGGGTTTATTATCTTCTTGAAGTTTACAAATAAATTTAAGCTCTTCTTTAAAATTTAGGATTTCGTCAAATGTATAGCAGAATGATCTTATGGCAGCTGAGATTTTAATTTGTCCTAAAATCTCCCGTAACCAATATCTTTCAAATAAGGAACTATCATCAATCTTTGTACCCTTATTTTTTTCAAATTCAACTTTGAATATATCGAAATCCGATTTAGTAAACGAAAAATCATAGGACGCTTTATGCAAAACTTTAGAGAGAAATACTGACGCGTTCCAAAGATTTTCCGCTTCAATTACTTCTTTTTCTCTATGTCTTTCATTTCTTATCTGTAAGCTACTTTTTATTAGGTTGGCAAGCTTATTAATTTCATCATTATACATATGGAGTGGCAAAAATTATGAAGTAAAATCATGTTCAAAGGCATTTCTCGACAAATACAACATAAAGTTCTGTAGCAAATCATCTGAATAGGGAGATTTATAATGTCTTTCCCTTTGAATATTGAAAGAAAAAATACGATTTTGTGAATCATAATTATTAATATGATTCAGACTAAAACTATCAAAATTTTCAATGGAATAAATACTTTCTTCTAGTGCTTTTAGATGGTTTTCTAAATCTTTTTTTTCGGTTTTAATTGGATTTAATTTTTCAATAATTTTTGTTTTATCCTCTTGACTAAGTTTGCCAAAATCATTTGTAGATTCTCTTATCGTAGTAGCAAGCTCTTCAATTTTTGGATTTATTAAGCTCTTTATGTGGATGAATGATTTGATTTTTTCTTCTAATACAGATAGTTTTTCAAAAATATGAGAATAGCGTTTTTTCCAAGGGAAATGGATAACATCATTATCTAGTTCTGGCATAGTCATATTAATAAAAGACTCTCCTGCTTCATTAAAAACAGTTAAATCAAGATAATCCAGTGAAAGAACTTTAAACTCTGGAAAGTAAGCACAAAGAATTTTTTCTGGAGTATTAGTTGGAGATAAAACTTCCTGTTTTGTATGATTCAATTGCTCTTTTGAAAATTCTCTAAGAGGAATTAAAAACGCATTATTATAATTTTTACTTCTTGAACCACATTCGGTATCTTTTGCTCTTATAGCAAGATTACACGGCTGTACTAATAGCACAAAAAGTTTTCCTTTTATATTAAAAATATCTCCATTAGATATTGGTAAGTGAAGTTTATTAACAAGGTCTCCTTTTAAGTATAATTCACTATTTCTTAAATCAATTAGCTGCTGATTGGGTATTTTTGAAATGTATCCTGTATCCGCATTGTCTATTAATCTAATTCTTTCTATAGAACTATTAAATTTCTTTCTGATATCTGAATCTGAAATCATATTAAAATTTTCTTCTTTAGACAATATACCATAAAGCCTGAAAAGTGTACTTACTTCCCAAATCCCTTCTTTTAAAGACGATTTTTGAATAATTTGATTGAAAGTTTTTGGCGTTATATCATCAATTCTTTGCCAAGCTTTTTCATTCGATTTTTTCAAAACATCTGCTGATTCTTGCTTTAAAATTTCAACGTGAGGTTGTAACAATAGATTTTTTATACCTTCAGAAAATCCTGCAATAAGAGGATCGAAATAGTACCGATATTTTGATACTGTATAAAATTTAGCTTTGTTAATCCCATATTGAGCTGCATATTCTAATCTAATTTCATCTTCCTGTTCTTCTCTGAACTTATGAGAAAAGATTCCACAAACTACTTTTTCACTAACATCTTCTTGTTCTAAAAGCAGATGTGCTAACTGAGCACCATTTCTGCCCTCAATTAACTTATTTCCACTTTGAAATTCAAAATCAAATAGACATATCGCTCTTTTTCCTTCTTCTAGACCTTTCAATAATGCATAATCATTCTGCTTCCATTGATCTGGTGTCATTGGAACAACTTTATTTCCAAAATAGCTTATTATCTCTAAAGCAGGTATAACATTAGCACTTTCATCATCATTTTCAAATCTGCAAACTTCATTCAACAAAACTCCTTTTTGTTCTGATTCATCCCATAGTTTATTTATTAATTCATCTGGGCCATCCCAATTGAATTCCGAAAAACTACCTCCATCGATATATTTTTGCTGATTCTTTAGACTTTTTACTCTGCCAACAAACTCTGCTTTCTGACCTTCAATATCAAATTTATCATCTACATAGATGATATGGGCTATATTTTCTGTATCTAATAAATTAACTGTCGTTTCTATTGCTTTACTTCGCAAATCTTCATTTGGTAAGACAGCAGAAGCTTCCCCTTGAATAGTAGTTGATGCATTATTCTCCATTAGCTCACAATGATGTTAGAAAGGTTAATAGCAAAAATATATTTTCTCTTATGTTCATTTCGGGTTGGTTCTAATACTATAGTACATCCCGATGAATCCAATAATTGTTGAATAATAAATAATCCCAAACCTCTTCCTTCACCTTTAGGCTTTGTCGTTACAAATGGCTCAAAGATTTGGTTTTCCACTGCTGGAGCTATTCCGTAACCATTGTCAGAGATATAAATCCATGGTGATTCTATTTTGATACTAATAGAAGGAATAAATTGGGGTTCATTTTTCCTTCGTTCAATAAGCCAATATTCAGAGTTATTTACAATATTGTCAATAATCTGAACTAATTTCCCTCTGTTTACTGTGATTGAAAAATTATCTTCTTGGAGAATATTAAACTTAATATTCTGCTTTTCGAATCTACTTTTGTAATATTCTTTTTCCTCATTAAAGAATTCTGACAAACTAAAAGTTGACTTTTTTTCTCTATTATATTTTAACGCTGGGTCAAGGTGTTTTAATTGGGTTTTTAAACCATTCACTGTCGTATTTATATACTCAATAAAAACATAGATATCCGAATCACTTAATTTTTTTCCCTGAAGTTTTGTAGCATAAAAAGATGCCTTTTCTGCTAATCTATCCGCTATTGAAGCAAACTCGTGACTTACAGATTCGGCAGTTAATCCTAAACTTGCTAATTCTGAAAAATTAGTTAACTGTTCTTCTAAAATCTGGATTTTAGGTTCAAGTATATCAATAACTTCATTTAATTTTTCCGTTTTCGCAATAACTGTTTCAAGTCTTTCTAGAGTGCTCTCAATTGCTTTTAACTCTCCAGTAAGTGAATCTATTCTTTGAGCAGTTTCCTTTTCTAAATCTGTTGTGAAAAGAGGATCATTTTTAACCTTTTGGCTTGTGTCAGCAAGAACTCTGATTGAATTATTTACTTGGGATTTAGCTTTTTTAAAATCCTCCTTTACATCTTCTGTTTTAGCTTGGGTATCTTTGAGTTCTTTAAATGCCTGATTAACTGTTTTTATACCACTATTTTCAACCTTATATACGTTAATAAAGTCATTGTAATTTCTCCTAATAGATCTCTGGTATAAGTTGATTTGATCTTTTACGAAATGGATTAGTGTAAAGAAGTTTCTTGAGTACGGATTTGATATTAAACCAGACCTGTCTGTCTTATCTTTTAGCTCATAATTAGTTCCTTCATCTATTGCAACATAACCAATTACGTTGTCAGGTCTTAAATCATAAAATGATGTTTTTGTTTGAGAGCTTGATAGTCCTAACCAGTCTTTATTGCTGTCGTCAATACCATATGGTAAAACAGCAAAACCATTCCTATAAATCTTAATACCTATTTGAGCTTGGGCAAAATCTCTGTAACTTTCGAATTTTCCAAAAATATCTTTTATAGTATCCTCATCTTTCAATTGCTCTTCTTTATACGAAAATTCATTAATAGTACCAGAAAATTCTCCAGGATTTGCCTTTTCTCCATCAAAAATTTCTAGTTTTATATCTATATCTAAATCAAATTTTCTTTCAAAATTTATAAAATACGGATTATCAGATTTTTTTAAATCACTTATTTTATTTTGTAAATACTCATATAACTTTTTCCCATTATCAACTTCAACAAAATTGTGATAAGCGCTTTTTGAGTCAATATCATTTCCTAAAAATTTAGCCAATCTTGTTTTTCCTGAAATAGTAAGGATGCCATTTTTAATGCCAAAATCAAAAGTTGAAATAGCTAAATCCGATAAACCATCATTAAACTTATCTAATTCTATAGATTGTCCATTAACTTTAAGATAAACTTCAAAAGGTCTGTTTTCTTTATATGGAGATATTACTTGTAGAATTTGTCCCTTAAACTTCTCTAAGTTTTTACCTTGCCAAACTTCAGAATTATTAAGGTCAGTTAATAAAAGTGTTGTCCCTTTCTTTTTTTTACTATTGAAAGATTCATATTTTACATTAACATCACTTAATGCTTCTTCTATTTCAAAATCTTTCCAATTGAAAGCTATATGGGTTCCTTGTTCATTTAACTTATTGGTAAAAATCTCACAGATATTAGCAAGCCTTTGTGTACTCAACCTTCCTAGACCTTTTTCTCCTAGAGGTGTTCTGCCTTCAGGCGTTTTTTCTTTAGGTCCATTTTGATTTCTTTTATTAGAATATGAGATCAATAACCAAGACTTCATAATGGTCTTTTCATCCATTCCAAATCCGTCATCTTCAACTGCTATAAATCCTTTCTGGTTTGGATAGAAAACGTTGTCTTTTACATACTCACCACTAGTATTAATTTCAATAGACACGTAAGTTGCATCCGCATCATAAGAGTTTTTAATTAACTCTAAAAGTGCTGTAACTTCATCTGGGACAAGTTGTTCACCTAATTGTTTAACTATATGAGGCGTTATATCGAAATGGTATTTTTGTTTAGCCATCAGTTCGTCTTTTTGAAAATTAGTATTTTCTCTTTACTCATCATATTTGAAAAATTGTTTCTCCCTGGCATCCTCTTACTTAAAATTTCTCGTTCCAAATCTGTAAATAAACTAACGCCCTTGTGTGTAAATAGTTCTTTTAGGATAAGGTCATTTTGTACTACTTGTTTATTTACATTTCGGTTACCAATTGTCCAAACCAAAAAGGAATCTTTTTTCATACGAGGAAGCATTTTATCAATACTATTATCCAAATCATTTATAAACCTTGTAACCTTCTCTGCTTTTTTCTTTTCGTTGTCTTTAAACTGAGTTACAAACTTTTTCAATGTTTTAGACTTCTCAAAAACTCTCTCTTCAATCTCATTTATACTCTCCTTGACCTGTCCTCCTAAACTTTTATTATCAATTGACTGGGCTGTCTTTAAGTAATCAATTGTAATGGAATCATCAATATCTTCAACTGGTATCCACTGTAATGGCAGATATGAAAACTGACCATAGGTTACAGTGGTCTGATTATCGCCGTAAGGCGGTGATGTAACCAGAAGATTGAAGGTTTTTTTTGTTTTAATTTCCGAATTTGTATCTCCCCAAACTACATCAATGTTTTTAACGTATTTCTCCTTTTTTATATAACCACTTTGTATGAGTACGGAAATATAATCACTAATATTTTTGATGTTCTTTTTAGAAACAGAAGTAAAGGTTTTTATCGCAGAAATTTGTCTTGAATTTATTTCTTCAATAGGTCGCATATGCATCTTAAAAGTGGATGTCCTATCATTACTTGTTAACCTTATTGTTTCAGCTAACACTACCCAAAAGAACTTTCTTGTTTTTAGATTTGGCTCTCTTCGGATAGCTCGATATACTTTTGATAATTCAATCTGAATATCTTTAGTAAACCATTTATCAATATTTATGAAAGATATTTCTATGACATCAGAATTATCATCGTTAATGGAACTAATAACTCTTTTTTCTGCATCAATAAGCTCTTCTTTTTGATAGAAACTAGTCTTTACCTGGCTTAATAAAATAGATAATGGATTTATATCTTGACCAAAAACATTCATTCCGTATTTCATCCCTGTTACAAGCGTATTTGAGGCTCCCATAAATGGATCCATCAATGATACATTTTTGTTTAAAGCATAAGAGAGTGCTTCAATGATTGGCTCCTGAACTGATGGAACCATCATAGCAGGATAATTCAGAATGCTCCTAGCAAAATCACTTCTAGAGTAATTCTCCCCATTCAACGTTTCAGAGCTTATAGCTTCAATATGCCTTTTTAGGTTTTCACTCACTTTGTTGGATTTATTAATTCTCTGACATCAACATCTAATTGACTTGCAATCTCTACTAATGTTTCCAGAGACGGTTGCATTTCATTGTTACACCATCTTGATACGGTTGTGGGGCTTTTTTTCATTTTTTCTGCTAATGATTTATTAGCTATGTTTTTTTCCGCCAATACCACTCGAATTCTATTAATATAGTTTTTTGTCATAAAAATAGGGTAATACGCAAAGATATGAACAATATACATCAATCCTAACCAACTTGAAAATATTTCATTCTGTTTATTTATTAATATAACGAAATCGACTTGGTTAAACTGTAAACTAAGCATATCGTCTATCTAAAATCTTCCCTGACTTCGTCCTGTCTCATGAAAAAAGCTCACAACTAATGCTAAAATTTGGGCAGGAGTAATGTCTTTTTTTAATAAACCTTTAGTATTATGAGACACCTATTACACAAAATCGTCTCCGACATACAGAAACAGGAGCATAAGTTCTCTGTGGAGGCTTCGAGCTTTATAGACGAAGCTTACAGAATGACGGTATACCTGAAAGAACTTCTCGGAGACGTGAAAGAAGATATAATAAACGAGGGATTTACTACAAAGGAAGACGAAATTCTTTTCTTTAAACAGATAAAACCAACTGTTCTGGGTAAACTCATCTATTACAACAAGGTATTTAGGATTGAGAGTGCATGCCCTGCAAGTAGTGGAAATATCTACGAAGGTTATTTTGCTATGCACCTGCGTGAGCTCAAACAGGAATACACCGAGCATGTCTGCAATTCCGATTTTTACCGCTACTACCGTTCCGGCAGAACTGACCGTGACGAGCAATATTTTACACTTGGCAACATCAACTGCTATGATGGATTAAACAGCTTCGTGTTTGAAATCGATACCAAATTTTCGACATACTTTGATTATAAAGTGGCGAAAATCATAGCCAACGAATTAGTGTACAATTACCTGGCGACCAAACTAAGCCCCGAACAAAATCCCGATGTATTGCTCCAACACGAAGAAACAAAAGACTTCTTTTGGACACAGACAAAAAACGCCCTTATCGAATTGATTTATGCACTATACGCCTGCGATGCCATTTCGCACGGGAAAATAGGCATCCGCAAAATCAGCATGGTATTTCAAATCCTGTTCCGCATTTCATTGAATGATATACATAACAGCTTCCACCGAATGAAAACCCGTGCAGGTTCACGGACACTGTTTTTAGACCAACTAAAACAAAGTTTAGAAGAATATATGGACAGGGAAGACAACCTGTAATTTTCATCTTTTCCTACCAATAATAGGATAGCATCAATCGGTGCTGTCCTTTTTTTGTGCGTTTGCCGATATGTGTCTATCGGCAAATTGGTCGTATGGCATACCGAGCCATTGACCAAAAGTGCCAAAAGCCCCTAAGGCTGAAAAACTTGGAATGACACAAGCTGGATATAGTAAAATTGAAAGCGGGACTTCTAAGCTGTCTTATAGTAAGATTGAGAGCATAGCTAAAGTTCTTGGAATAGAAATAGAAGAGCTATTAGCATTTGACAGCCAAAAGTATTTTAATAGCTTTAATAATGTAAAAGGAAGTAATAACGGAAGCGTTACAATACAAGTTGATAATGATGTTAAAAAACTGTATGAAGAGAAAATAGCGCTACTAGAAAAACTTTTACAAATTAGAGAAGATCAATTAGAAAGATATAAAAGTATTTATGGATATATTTAATAAAGCTTCTAGTAACTAATTAGATCTAAAGCTAATCTTTAAAAGTTTCTTCCGTACATTTTATACAAACACAAAAGCCTAACTACTTAATTGTTAGCAGTTAGGTTTTTATTTCGGTGGAGTCGCCGAGAATCGAACTCGGGTCCAAACAAGCAATCAGAGAGCTTTCTACACGTTTAGTTTCAACTTGAATTTTCGATCAGCAGCTTGGTTTGAAACAACCACTACTAACTTAGCCTCTAAGAATTCGGAAGATGTCCGAGACACTAACCTTCCTAGGTTTATTTTACGGTTCCCCTCAACAAAGCGCCACAAACCAAGGCTCTTAAGGAGAATCTAGCTCTTCCACCTGGTGGAAACTAAGGCAATCCTACTATAATTCAGATTATGCAGCTAAAGCGTAATTATTTTCGCCGTTTAAAAAGTTCGTTGTCTGATATTTACGAGCTAAACAACCACGCTCGACGTGCTTACTGACTAATTCCACTCGCTGTCAAAACCGATCGACCCCTTGTAGTATTCTTTTTGTAAGAGATTGCAAAATTACAATTTATAAATAAACAATACAACCTTTAACGCTGAAAAAACTGCGGTTTTTTGGAATAACAGAGAAATACAGCTATATTTGCCAGAACCACCCTCAAAAAACGAAACAACTAATTTAGTATACATATTATGAAGATTGGCATTATTAAGGAACGTAAAAGTCCTCCTGATAGACGTGTTGTGTTTACACCTGAAATTCTAGAAAAAGCATTACAAACTTTTGAAACCCTAGAAGCAGTCGTAGAACCTTCACCCATCAGAATCTTTCCTGACCAAGCGTATGCTGACAAAAACATTACACTAAGCAATGATTTATCAGATTGCGATGTTTTACTAGGCGTAAAGGAGGTTCCTGTAGAGGCTTTATTACCCAACAAAACCTACTTCTTTTTCTCCCATACCTTAAAGGAACAAGAATACAATAGAAACATTTTACAAACCTGTTTGGCAAAAAACATTCGCCTCATTGACCATGAAACACTAGTTGATGGCAATAACAAGCGATTAATTGGTTTTGGCCGTTATGCAGGTATCGTTGGAGCATACAATACACTGCGCGCTTTTGGTTTGAAGTACGAACTGTTTACTTTGAAAAAGGCAGAGCAAATGCTACATACCGAAGACTTAATCGCTCAGTTGAGAAAGCAGTATTTCCCACCAATTAAAATTGCCGTAACAGGAAATGGCAAAGTAAGTCACGGGATTATGGAAATTTTAAATGGGATGAAAGCCAAAAAAGTTTCCATTGAACACTTCTTGACTCAAAAATACGATGTGCCTGTTTACACCCAATTAGAGGTCATGGATTACTACAAACGCATCGATGGGACAGCAGCAAGTAAAGCTGATTTTTACGCTAATCCAGAGCAGTATGAAAGTAATTTTGAACGCTTTACGAAAGTGACAGATGTGTTGATTACTGGTCATTTCTTTAAACATGGTTCACCAAAGATTTTGACTAGAACTATGCTAAATGCTATTGATAATAAAATTCAAGTAGTAGGGGATGTGTCTTGTGACGTCGATCATGGACCTATTGACAGTACCTTGAGAGCTTCTACCATAGCTGATCCGTTCTATGGCTATCATCCAGGTAAGAATGAAGAGGTAGAGTTCGATCATCCCGCAGCGATTACGGTCATGGCAATTGATAATTTACCTTGTGAATTACCTAAAGATGCAAGTGAAGGATTTGGACAAGTCTTTTTAGAAACTATTTTACCTGCTTTCTTTAATGGAGATAAGGATCAAATCTTGGCGCGTGCAACCATGACACAAGATGGCCGCTTAACGGAGCGTTTTGCTTACCTTCAAGATTACGTAGACGGGAAATAAAACAAATTTTTGGCATATTTGAACCTTATATTTGTTAAGAGTATGCCAAAAACAAATATTGTTTGAAAAATTCCTAAAAAAATAGTTTTACTCCGTATATTTGTTGCGAAATTTACAATCTCAAAAAAGGTTAAATAAAAGATAATCTAGCAATTGCCAGTAAATGCTTTTAAATCCATAAGGGATCATACTTTTTATCTTTAAATTGATACTAAAAAGCGATGAAAACCCAAACAAAAGAGGAGGTATTTTCCAAACAACAAGTCTAGTATTTTAATTGTTCAAGATAAAACTATGGAAGGTGAATTAACAAGCAAGGAGCTGCGTATTCAAAAAAAGATTAAAGATTCAGAAACTCACGTTTTTAGAACGGTATTCCCAGGACAAACCAATCACCATGGTACTATGTTTGGAGGAGCTGTTTTAGCCATAATGGATGAAATCGCCTTTATGACCGCTACTCGCTTTTGCCGTAAACCAATTGTTACTGTATCCAGTGATAAAATCGATTTCAATCAACCGATTCCCGTAGGAACGTTGGTGGAATTAATCGGAACTGTAGTACGTGTAGGACGTACGAGTTTAGATGTTCGCGTAGATGTTTTTGTAGAAAGCATGTACAGAGAAGGTCGTGAAAAAGCAATCTCGGGTAACTTTACCCTAGTGGCAATTAACGAAAGTAAACGCCCAGTACCCGTTATGGATGAAATTGAAACGTTTTAACGTGATAAAATAAAGGAAAAGCTACTGATTCAGTAGCTTTTTTTTGTTTTCGTATCTTCCAGTATAGGCTCCACTCGTACTTGAAAAATAGGAGAACGGCAACCTCATTCGATTAGTATTTTTTTAAAAACTAAAAATAAACAACAAACAGCTACAAAAATTAGTTAATTAAACAGGGGATTCGTAATTTTAGTGGACAACCTATTTATCAAAAAAAGATGAAAATAAAAAATGTCACCGTTGCTGGAAGCGGGGTTTTAGGCTATCAGATCGCCTTTCAAACAGCCTTTCACGGATTTAATGTTACTGTTTACGATATCACAGAGGAGGCAATTGCCCAAGCAAAAGCAAAATTTGATCCATTAAGTGAGCGATTTAAAAAAGATTTAGCTGCAACAGATGAACAAATTGCTCAAACCAAAGCCAATTTGTCATATTCTAGTGATTTAAAAGAAGCTACTGCAACAGCAGATTTGATTATTGAAGCGGTTCCGGAAAGTTTAAAAATCAAAGTAAGCTTTTACCATCAATTAGCGGAAGTAGCACCTGCGCATGCGATTTTTGCGACGAATTCTTCTACTTTATTACCGAGTCAATTTGCCGAAGCCACCCAGCGACCAAAACAATTTGTCGCTTTGCATTTTGCCAATGAAATATGGATACACAATACAGCCGAGATCATGGGACATGCAGAGACAGATCCGCAAGTCTTTGATGAAGTCGTTGCTTTTGCAAAAGCCATTGGTATGATCACTTTGCCTTTACACAAAGAACAACCAGGCTATATTCTAAACTCTTTATTGGTTCCTTTACTAGATGCAGCTACTAATTTGCTGGTGAATGAAGTAGCCGATGCTCATACCATTGACAAAACCTGGATGGCGGCTACAGGTGCCCCTACAGGTCCTTTTGGTATTTTGGATATCGTTGGTATTACGACAGCTTATAACATCAATAAAATGGCTGCTGATGCTACCCAAGACCCACTTAAAATCAAAACGGTAGATTACCTAAAACGCGAGTTTATCGATAAAAATAAACTAGGTGTTGGAACAGGTGAAGGATTTTATACCTATCCAAATCCAGCCTATTTAGAGAAAGATTTTTTAAAGTAAATCTCATCAAAATAACTAAAAAAGGACTTAAATGCCACTGGTATTTAAGTCCTTTTTTAATTAAAGTAATACTTTAATTAATATTATGTAAAACACATAATATCATGATACTATAGTGTGTTAAATACTTGATTTAGTCATGCGGTCGTTTTGGAGTAAGTCCTGACGCAGAACGGTTTGACTAAAGCCAATGGAAGTTAAGAGTTCAACCATTTCCTTTCCTAAATATTGATTGATTTCATAAAACAATTGTCCTTGAGGAGCTAAATTTACATAAGCTAATTGAGCAATCTTTCGATAGAAGATAAGGGGATCACTATCTTCAACAAATAAAGCCGTATGAGGCTCATAATCCATAACATTCTTTTTGATTTCTATTTTTTCTAACTGGCGAATATAAGGGGGATTGGAAACAATCACATCATAGGTTTCCATTAGTTCTGTTGCAGTCAAAATATCTTGTTGTACAAAAGCAACATCTACGCCAAGTGCAATCGCATTTTCTTTAGCCATGGCCAAGGCTTCAGCCGAGATGTCTAATAAAGTAACCTGACTCTGAGGTAATTCTTTAGCTAAAGTTAAGCCAATACAACCACTACCTGTGCCAATATCCAAAATACGAACAGGTATATCTTGGGGTACAGAAGCAATAATCCATTCTACCAATTCTTCTGTTTCTGGTCGGGGAATTAAGGTATGTTCGTTGACTTGAAATGTATAGCCATAAAAATACGCCCTATTAAAAATATGCTGAATCGGTTTTTGATTAGATAGTGCTTCTAAAACTAGGGTCCATTCTTTTGGTTGCGTTGTTGTTAATTCAGGTTGCATGACCAAATCAATACGCGTTTTGCCTTCCAATTCTGCCAAACAGAATAGAAACAATTGTTGAGCTTCAACTTCGTCATAAATAGGAGTAAGCTGGGTAATGAACTGGTCTTGGAGTAATTTTATCAACATAGTTTAAAGGTTAAACGCAATGGGTTTAGCTAAAAAGAATTAAATTTGTTCAAAGATACAGTTTTATCAATGTTGGAAAAAGACGAATACTATATTTCTCGCTGCGTACAATTGGCCAAACAAGGAACCTTTGCAGCTATGCCGAATCCTTCAGTAGGCGCAGTTGTGGTGTATAAGAATCAGATTATAGGAGAGGGGTTTACTTCCGCCTACGGGGGAGCTCATGCAGAGGTCAATGCGATTGGGAATGTTAAAAATCAGGCACTACTCAAAGAAAGCACACTTTATGTGAGCTTAGAACCTTGTAGTCATTTTGGTAAAACGCCTCCTTGTTGTGATTTGGTCATTGCCAAACAGATTCCCCGCGTCGTAGTAGGAACGATTGATCCTTTCGCTAAGGTTTGTGGGATGGGTATTCAAAAAATGAAAGAAGCGGGTATTGAGGTTGTTGTTGGTGTTTTGGAACGAGCATGCCAAGAAAGCAATGTGCGTTTCTTTGCGTTTCATCAAAAAAAACGCCCCTATATTATCCTAAAATGGGCAGAAAGTCAAGAGGGGTATATTGCCCCTTTAGAACGAGCAGAGCAAGCCCCTGTTTGGTTATCTAATACCTATGCGAAGCAATTGGTGCATCAATGGAGAAGTGAAGAGATGGCTTTTTTAGTGGGTACAAACACAGTATTGGACGATAATCCGTCGCTCACCACAAGAACGTGGTATGGCAAGAATCCCGTTCGCATTTATTTGGATCGGACAGGACAAATTGATACTTCTTTTGCTATCAATCAACAACAGGAACCTTCCATTTGTATTACAGCTAATCGAGCACTAAAAACCAATGCTCATACACGCTATTATTATGCAGATTTTGACAAGGATTTAGTGCAGCAAATTTGCAACCTTCTGTATGAATTGCAAATTATGTCTGTGGTTATCGAAGGTGGTTCACAGACTATTCAGCATTTTATTCAGGCAAATTTGTGGGATGAAGCTCGCATTTTTACGAGTGATGTACAACTAGAGGAAGGGATTCCCGCTCCACAATTCGAACAAAAATACCCGAGCAAACGCTATGTATTAGGAAATAATGAATTACATATTTTACACGCCCAATAATGTCAGAAGAAAAAGATTTTTATAAAACCATTAGTCAACCAACCGAAGAAGTCTTATACAAAGAAAAAAACAGCAAGTTTTTTGGCTATGCCTTTCCCATAAAAAAAGAAGAGGAAGTCAAGGAGCACTTAGATCAAATCAAGAAAGTACATTACAATGCGCGCCATTGGTGTTATGCTTTTCAATTGGGAACTGATCCAGTGTACTATCGCGCCAATGATGATGGTGAACCGAGTAATACGGCTGGAGCGCCAATTTACGGTCAAATACAATCCTTTGATTTAACGGATATTTTAATTGTAGTTGTCCGTTATTTTGGAGGTGTAAAACTGGGAGTTGGTGGACTTATTACGGCGTATCGGGCAGCCGCTCAAATGGCCTTGGAAGAAGCGGATATCATTGAATGTACGATTGACAAAAAGTTCAAGGTTCGCTTTGAATACAAAGACATGAATAATGTGATGCGCGTTATCAAAGAACGCAATTTACAATTGGTACAACAAAAGTTAGAAATGACCTGTGAAATTGAACTATCCATTCGAAAAAGTGAGTACCAACAGGCTTTAGAGGCTTTTGAGCCTTACTATGAAGTTAAAGTAGTTGAGGCTTCTGCGGATAATTATAATTCGTGATGTGTGATGGGAAGAGCTAATTTAGCGAAATCACCAATAGGGTAATTGCCAATGCAGCAAGCAGTAAACCAATGATATTTTTACGGTTTAGCTTTTCCTTAAACAAGGTATAACCCAATAAGGTTCCTAAGAAAATAACCCCAAAATTCATTCCAGCAAACACAATAGTGGGGTTGGAGGAGAAGTGCTGATGGGCTTTCATATAGAAAATAATATTAACAAAGTTTAATCCTCCAATAAAAATACCGCAGGCTAGATTGCGTTTGTTTATTTTAAAAATATTCTTTCGTTTGCCTATAGTATAGGCAAACAAGCTCAAAATTAAGGCTGTAGCAAATACATAAAACAAACTTTGGGTGTAGGAAATTGCTGAATAAAGGGCTAATTTTTTAAAGCAAATATCAATCACACCAAATCCCAAAAAAGTACCTAGCAAATAAAAAGTACTTGTATTTGAAGCTGTATTTTGGGTTGTATTTCCCTTATTTAGAATAAAATAGACCGAAATCAATCCTACGCCTAAAGCAAGATAGCGCAGCGTATTTAAGGTTTCGTTAAAAATGAATATAGCAGCTAAGATGGGAATCAGTAAAGATAAACGTTGTGCAATATCGGTTTTAATTAATCCTGCGTACTTAATGGAATAAAACTGGACAACAAAGATTGTTGGCAGTAAAATCCCTAAGGCTGTAATAATACCTAAAGGCATAGCCGCTGAGATTTGCGCTAAATCAACACGGAAAATAAAAAAAGCCAATAAGGAAGTTATAACGTAATTGACAATGATAATTTCAAAGATGTTGATGGGATATTTTTTCATGTACTTAAAAAATACACCCACAGAAACACTGCCAAGGATACTGCAAAGTAAATAGATCATGATTTATATAATAGAAATACAAAAATAGAAATTCTAGGATTCTAGTGACTATAGAGTGGAGTTTAAATTTTCTATTTTACATAATATTAATTATGATATTATTATTGTGATAATCATTATATCGTATTTCAGATACAATTGTTTCTTTTATTTGATGTATATTTGGTTGAGTAATCTTTATCAACACCAAAATAAACTAGATTAAAAGAAAAGTCTCTTCCAATGATAGAATCAATTCATATAAAAAATTTAGGTCCTATAAAGGATATTAGCATCGATCATATCAAACCTCTTACTGTGCTAATTGGTGAATCTGGCAGCGGGAAAAGCACACTTATGAAAGCAATAGCGCTTTTTAGATGGATTTATAAAATGCATAATATTCGTTCCTATTTGAAACATAGTAATATATCTAAATCTCCCTTTAGATTTAGAATGGAAACATATTTTAAAAATTGTGGATTTGAGCAATTTATAACTGAAAAAACAGAAATTAAATATAATTTGAAATTTAAATCTGGTAATTCATATAGTATTGAATATAAGCAAAATAAACTTAATGGCACTGGAAGTTCAGACCTTATAAAAGAAGCTGATTTGTATTTTAATAAAGTAAGTTTTATTTCTGAAACCCGTAATATTATTCCTATATGGTCTGAGAAAGGCTCATCTTCTGGAGGAATGTCTCTAGGTTTTTATTTTAATGAATTATTCGCTGATTTTTATTTAGCTTCTGAAGCTATAAAGGAATTAGAACTCAAATTTTTAAACCTAAAATTTGCTGTTAAACAAACTAAACTTGGTAAAAAATATACAATAAAGTCAACATCAGATGATGCTTTTGATATTGATTTTAAGAATAGTTCATCTGGTACTCAAAATTCAGTTCCTCTGTTGTTGATTACGCAGTATTTTTCTAAAAATTTCAGTTTTGAAGATGCTTTTAATCGTTCCGTTTTAACTTATTTATCTAGTACTAATGACCTTACTAGTTTTAAGGCAATAAAGAATCTAAGTGAGATAAATAAAAAAATATATATTCATATAGAAGAGCCAGAATTGAGTCTTTATCCTGATGCTCAAAATAAATTAATTAGTGATTTAATAGAAAAATGTTTTATTGGAAACGGCAATCCAATCGAACTGTTTTTCTCAACACATAGTCCTTATGTTATCAATCATTTGAATTTACTTATTAAGGCTTTCGATAAGAATAAATTAGTTGATGGAGCTAAAATTAGGTATGAGAACTTGGCCGTATATCAAGTTAGTGGAGGTAAATTAGAAAATTTAATGGTTCAGAATCAACGATTAGTTAATACAAATCCATTATCTGAAACAATAAATGAGACATATGATCAATATAATGCACTTTAATTAACCATGGAATCTCTATTAAAAAATGACTTTACAAGTCATTATAACTTAGCTGCTTCTACTGTATCAAATATTTGTGCAACTACAACAACTGCAACATTTGAATTAAATGATGATAATGTTCTTATTCATACAGTTGTAAATGCTGGAGTAGCAAAATATTCAAATCCTACAAGCGCAGAGGTAACCGTACTTAATTTTGAAGCTTTTATTAATTCATTACCAAATGCTTTTAAGATAGGAAAAGAAAAATGTGATTTACTAGTATATACTAACACAGATTTTTTACTGAATGAATTGACCGATACACTTCCTAAATATGTAACACCTTATCTAAATACCAAAGGTCCTCAACAAGGTAAAAGACAAAAGGCAATCACTCAATTGTATTCTTCATTACAACTAATAATGGAAGTGTCTACAATTCGTGTTTTTATAAATAGACGTAGTATTAGACGTTGCTGTTTTTTTAATAAACAAGCAATAGCTCCAGCAGGAATAACTGCCTCAGTAGCATTTAATAAATTAAATACAATTGCTTCTCAAGGTTTAAAAATGAACAATCCTGCTATAGCGGATTTAGGTTTTGAACTTTGGGAGTTTTCAGGTAATCAAGTCTGTACCATATAAAACTTCTTATCTCTTATAAATGATAACAAATAATAAAAAGCCATAATAATGTTTGTGGCTTTTTACTAGTTGATAAAATCTTTGCGTTGTATAACTTTAAAATTTGGACTAACAAGAATCCCTACAGTATCTATTTTACTAGGATTATTGTCTGTATTTCTTTTTAATAGTGCTTTGACTTGATAAGCAACTAATTTCTTCGCATCTGCTGTTTTTTCTTGAGCAATCACTTCTTCTAATTGCTTCATTAACGGCGCTGCTTTAGCCTCCGTTTCGCTGTATTCTCGTATGGCATTATCAATTTCAATGCGCACGCTGTTTACGGGGTGAATCTTGTACAACAACATATACTGATTCACTGCATGGCGCTGAAGCTCAATAAAAGGTAAATAATCAACTTCTAATTCACTCAACAGCTCCTGTCCTTTTAGTTGCAAACGATCTTTTTCTGTCAATGTATCCACACGAAGTATGGTTAGTTCGTTTTCTTTATTTACAAAATCAATACTCAATTCCTTTGCTACATACGGCTTTACGGTTTCCATCACCCGTGTTGTTAAAGGATCCTGTACGGTAAATGCACTACAAAGGGCAAAACCAAGTAATAGAAAACTAATTCTTTTCATTTCTTATGAATTAAGTAGGTAATTTACATCATTTTTAGTCAATTTGAGAATTAAACGAAAACTTTATTTCATTTTTAGTTGATCGATAGACACAAACTAATAAGCTAGGATATCTTCTACGGGAATTACTTCGAAGCGATCATTCATAAGTACTTGTAAATGGATGTCTTGTTTTCCTTCTTTTTTGGAAGTGTATGTAAAAAATCCGTGTACGCGATACGCCATGAATTGAAGCGAATCGGCAGTTAGACTTTTTTGCTGTGTCTCCTCTATTTGATCTTTTAACGCTTGAAGATCTTCCTCAAACTCTGCACAAGTTTCTTTGACTAAGACAAGTTGTTCTTGGTTTGTTCGCGTTGGATCGATTTCGTTTTGTTGGGTAAAGAACGCTAAATCATCTTTTAATCTTTCATATCGCGGTAGACCTTCCTCTTCCAATTGACGTTGTAATTCATTGGTTTTGAATAGTAAACGTCCTTTTTCAGTCAATGTGTCTACTTTTGTAATGGTAATCTTGTCATTTTTACGATCAAAATCTTCTCCCAACTGAACTTCAAAGAAATGGACTAAACTGGGCATTAATTGGTCTTCTAACTTGGCTTCTTTTACACAAGAACCGAAAATTACTCCAAAACAAAGGATGGAAAGTAAGCGTTTTTTCATTTTATAATTCTTTTCAACAAAGCTAATCAAAAAATGAAAGTCTTACTACTAGAATCATTCGTGTCCGATAAACCCAGCATCGCTTAAGGTTTTCATAAAAGCTACTAATGCTTCTTTTTCACTTGAGGTTAAGGGGATTCGATTCTCATTTTCTTTAAAAATAGGGTCTAAATTTGGTGCATCTAATACACCTTGATCCATGTAGTCCAAGACTTCTTCCAAGGTTTCAAATTGACCAAAGCTTCCATAAGGTGCCGTAAATTCAATATTTCTCAACGTAGGGACTCGAAAACTCATATAGTCATTTAAATTGCCTGTTACACGGGCTCTACCGGCTTCATTTGAATCTGGGTTGAGGGGAAAACCGATATTTCGAAACGTTTGATCGGTAAATAAAGCTCCACTGTGACAACTGGCGCAATGCACTTGAAATAAGGCGTATCCGTTCTTTTCTAAGGGCGTAAAGCTGGCTTCTTTTCGCTTGACTTGATCATATTTGCTATTAGCAGAAATTAAGGTATACTCATATTGAGCGATGCTTTGATAAATTCGCTCTGGCGTAATTTGAGCATCGCCAAAGGTTTTTGTAAACAATATTTGATAGGTATGATCTCCTTCAATTTTAGCAATAATATCCACAACTGAGGCGTGCATTTCTTCTGGTGTAATAATCGGAACAATGACTTGATTTTCTAATTGTCGTTTGCTACCATCCCAATTGTAATATTGCATAAAGGCCAAGTTTTGAATCGGGGGCACATTGCGTAAGCCTACCCTCCCTTCTATTCCAACAGCTTGGGTTTGATGATCGGCATAAGCGGACGCCTGAATATGACAACTACTACAGGAAATGGTATTGTCTCTACTTAAACGGGGATCGAAGAAGAGTTTTTCTCCTAATTCTACACCATATTTAGTGGGTCTGTTTTTTACTACAGCGTCGTTTAGCGCTGGAAAATCAGTTGGAATTGCCAAATCCATTAAGGGATTATCTGGAAGGCTTTTATAACTTTCATCCGAGCTACAAGCGAACATTCCCAAAAGTAGAACCAAAACGCCTATTTTCTTACATATCGTTTGTTTTTTCATAACAATAGGAAAGAGCCATGCAATAACATGGCTCTATAAAACATTAGTTCTTAACTTCTATAATCGAAAACATTCCACTGAGGTCGCTGCTGCCATTTCCTCCTAAATTATCTACAAACTTTGTCATTTGCACCGCTGTATGCACGTTTGGCGTTGCATTGTCATCAGATCCTGTACCTGAACTTAACTTGATGGTATGCGTTTTACCACTCAATAGATGGTTAAAATCTGCTTTAATCACAATGGTTGGTGCATTTTTGCCTACTGTCGCAATACTTGGTAAATCTAAAGTTACATTGCGATATGCATCCACTCCTTGTTGTAATTGCTCATTTTCGCCATCTTCTACTGTACTTCCAGTATGAATGGATAAAGCACTTTGATCAGCGCCATAAAAACCCTCTATTTTGGTGAAACGATAGCCTGTTCCCCATTCCCACATCATTTCTGTATCATTTGCTCCTGCTGCTGCATAGAATTTGGGAAACTTAACCTCATTTAAAACGTTTAAATCACTGCGAACTCCCAATCCAAATTTAATTTGCTTGTAATCTCCTTTTGGAATATCACGCAATACATAGCGTAAACTTTCTGGTTTCGCTTGATTAATTACGGTCGCACCTTCATCTAGATTATTGATGTTATACGGTACTTCTTTTCCGTCATTTTTTACTAAGCGAATGTTGCTAATGACGTATTTTACTTCACTAAAATGATGTACTTGTCCTTCTGCAGACGTGTGTACTGTTGCTGTAGTAGAATTAGCATCGCCTAAAACAATTGTTTTATCTCCAAATGTATTGGTAAATGATAAGGTTACTTTGTTCGCTGCAGATGAGTTATCATCGCTTGAACAAGAAACGAATGCGATAGAAAGTACGGATAAAGTGAGGTATTTTTTTATTGTTTTCATTGTTTTTCTGTATTGTATTGATTTAAAAATTAAGTTTTAAGGACGTATAAATATTGCGTCCCATTCTTGGTATATTGCCCCAATCGGCATAAGTAGAATAATAGGCATCAAACAAATTCTCTGCCCCAATTTGAAAGGTTGCCTTGATGTCTTTAACATAAAAGGAATAGTCTACAGAAGCATTCCAAATGGCATAGGCTGCCGTTTGACTTTCTCCGTATTCTGGACTATAATCGCGTTGTTTGGCATCTCCATGAACCGAAGTTTGAAACCCAAAGTCGTGATAACTATAGTGCAAAGTAGTTTGGTAGCTCAACGGACGAATAAAAGGCAAATTTTCCTTGTCGTTATCTTGTCCTCTTGCATAGGTTAAGCTTCCTTTCCAGTGTAAATTATCCGTTAGATTATAGTGTCCGGATAATGAAAAATTAAATAAGGTAGCATAATCCAAAGAGGTATAACCTTTTACTCCTACAGATTGGTAATTCATAGGACTTCCCAAACTGAGAATACGTCCAATGATATAATCTTTAATATGGAAGTAATTGGCTTGCGCTTGTAGGCCAAATCGATCGCCTTTGTAACTGATACTCGCCTTAATTTCGCGTGAAACCTCATTGTCTAAATCGGGATTTCCAATGTAATCATAGCGATCATAACTGTTGTATATATAATACCCATAGGCTTCTGAAACTGAAGGAGCACGGTGACCATAACCTACTCCTACAAGAAAATTAAATCGCTGTACATCCACTTCATAACTTGCATGCACACTCGGCAAGACTCTTGTTTTTTCTTGAGCGGCACCAGGGTGGAAAATCCAATTGAATTCAATGTACTTGGCTTTGTTGTAATTCACCCCTAATCCACCGCCTACGTGCAATTGACTGGCAGGCGTTAGCTTCAGGGTGTTATTCAACGATAACCCGGCATAGGTTGTCGTTACCCAAGGCCAAGTATAGGCAAACATACTTTGCTTTTCACGATCTTGAGGATACATGCGCATCTCTGCAATGGAAAGGTTATTGTACACATTGAGTTGTGCTTCCGAAGCATAGATACCTTTTTTAAAATCCGCTTTGGAAAGTAAACCATATGTGGTACTCCAACCGGGCATATCCATATGCACCAAATTCTCAGGACGTGTCGTATCATCCATATAATGTTCTATCGCGTTGAAATACGCTTTGGTATCCCAAACTTTAATAGCTTTATCTTCAAATAGTTGCTTGTAGCTAATTGAAGTAATAATTGCACGTGATAACCAAAGGTCCATTGGCAAAGCAGGGTAGCCAACGTCTTTGGCTACATCAAAAATAGCATCTACACGAAGAGCTGATAACTCACTAGTTTTATGTGCAATACCCAAAGAAGTATTGAACTTTTTATACTGAGAGTGATTGACTTCTTCGTTATGTCCATCCTTGTAATTTTGTGCTGTACGATACGCAATACTAGCATCTGTTACCCATTTTTTACTTGCAAAGGAAAGATTTCCTAAGTTATAAAATTGATGGTTATTAAACTCAAAGCCACTTTGATAGCCTCCTATCCATTGATTGTAAGGGCTAAATCCAGTGGTCTTTCGCTTTAAGTCGATACTTCCCGCAATAGTAGACCCGTGCTTCCCTCCTTCTTGTCCAGATTGAATCTCTACGGATGCAAGGTTATTACTTTCGACGTACGAAGTGATAGGATCCATTTTGTCTGTACAAGCCCCGAAGATATGCATCCCATCAATGGTCAGACTTGATCGCTCGGTACTCATATTATTCAATAACGGTTCCCAGGCATAGGCTCCACGTTTAATGAAGCTAATTTGCTCAGATGAAGCCAAGTATTCATCCACAGAAACTCCCATTTTGAGGTCTGTCTTTATTTTTTCTTTGGCTTGGGCTATTACTGCAATTTCATTGAGTACTATAATGCTATCTTGTTCCATTGTAGGTGTTTGAGCCATAGCTCCCATTGATCCGAGGATCAATAAAAAAGATAAACTACGCATAACTTAAAAAAGAATATCTAAATACAATTCACTCTTTACTCCAGCTACACCAGGCGTAAAATCAGTGGGAACCTTCGTTCCTTTGAGAATGCGTCCTTGGTTGTTTTGAAGTATCAAATTCAACGTCCAATTCCCTGTCATGGTATAGTTAACCACTCCTTGATAAAGACCATCTTTACGTTGAACTAAATCGCGATTATTTGGAGAGGAATGATTTCCCATCGAAGGTTCTGGCATACGTGGATCTAAGAGTAAGGTATAGTTTTCAACGGGTTCATAGGCTTGATGTAAGGCTTCAGTATCCATACCAATTGACTTATTTCGCTTAAATATACCTGCTACGAGTTCGTTTTCAGCTACTTTAGGTTGCATGGGCGCAACTAAGGCGATAATATATTCTTCCTGATCCTTTCCAATAAACGAAGTCATGCTCAAATTCATATTAGGCTGTGGCTTAACTTCAATCGGTTCCATTTTTTGAAACTGAACAGCAATGTCTTCTATTGCTACAACCAATACCCAGGCTCCTTTTTCACCTATTTGTGTAAATACAATATACCCCGTATAATATTTATTTTGTGGTTCATATATCCATTCGGTACTATGCGGACAAGATGTTTCCTCTCCTGTTTCGCTTAAGTGAACAGGCAAAAGGCTAACCTTAGCATTTTCAATGGCTTGTTTGTTATGCACATCAAGTAATTGTACACGAACTTCGTTATAGCCTTGATAGAGTTGTCCTTCTAAGGCTTCTACACGAAGGATATACGTTTCATTTTCAGAAGAGAATATTTCTTTAAACTGTTTGGCTTCAGGAGCTACCGTGTTTGTCTCCGTTTTATAATCTGTTTTTTCTACTGTACAGGCTGCTACAGCAACAAGTGCTGAAAGCAAATAAATAAACTTTTTCATAGTTTTCAGGAATAGACCTAGGAACGAATACAGTCTCTTTTTTCACTTCCTTATTTTGAAAAAGAAGACCTACAAGTCTTCTATAGAAAGAGAAGAATAACTGCACTTCGTTTCATCCGTCTTTTGTAGGTAGTATGGCGACTACCTGGATTGAGAACTCTAGTAAAATGCGATAAAAAATAGGAGAATACGACAAACTTAGCCCAAAATCACACAAAAGCAACTTTGAAGATTACAGCAATTCCTATTATTGTACTTTAGAAAACGGGGGGTCTAAACAGTAGATTCGTAAATGAAAAGAAATATAAATCAGCTATAGCCTTATCATTTTTAATGCGATACGGATTAAAGAAAACAGCATCTATAGCATCTAAGGCTTGATAATACATCACTTGTAGTTCAGCAGAAGCAAAACTGACCTTATTTTTTTCGGTTTTGGTATCAGAAGCATGTGCCAATTCTTTTTTTAGGTGACATTTTCCATTACATTCTAAATCAGGCTTATCCTTGTTGACACATAATTCGTTTTTGATATAATCGTATAGCACTACATATTCCACAACTGGTAAAACCGGTTTGAAAAACATAAATAAGGATAATATGAGAGTGGCTATTTTCACGGTACAAAGGTCTGTTATATTTTTAAATCAACAAAATTTGGTCGTGTTTCTATGAATTATTGGATTGAAAGCATAAATATACGACTAAAAAGGAAGAGTGCTATGCGTTTGTTCGGCTATTCAAACGTGTTTTAAAACAAAGCGGGTGACTTTTTAGGCCACCCGCTGTATAATAGATTAATAGATTATGTTTTTCTTTTTTGAAGAATGATCCAACCTAGGTTCTATTTTTAGTGTTGATCATAGTAATGCTCATCCGTTGTTCGTTGTACGTAGTCGATAGCCCAAGCTAAGAAGTTCATGGTGAAGTGACTGTTATAAGTCGCTGCACGACTATCTCCAGTTGATCCAGATCCTGGTGCAACAGTAGCATTTGAAGCATTACCACTTACCCCATAGACTGTATTTCTAAAGAATCCACTATCTCCAACATAGACAAATGCACGTTGATTGTGTCGTACTGCCCAAGCTTTACTAGGGTCTGCATCATAATTAATATAAGATGAGGGTAAATTGTTGATTTTTCTACCAATTCGATCTTCACCTAACATCTTTCCTCCTAAGTCTCCAAATGGACCTTTAAGTAAAGGATCATTTATATTAATTAAGATATGATCTGTACTTGCGCTACTAATAGTGGCAGCTCCACCACCTGCTAATTGATTAATAAAGTTGGCTGCATGCGTACCATGCACTTCGTTTACAATCATTGCAGCACCTCTTTTGAGTACTAAGAATTCATATAATGCATCATTCTTCGCTCGATCAAAACCAAAATTATAAGAACCAATGACAATATCGACTTTATTATTTCTCAAAGCTGCAGTAAAATTACTCGCAGTTGAGTGGTTTCCTGAAATTATCGTAACACGCTCTACTTTCACGATTCCATGTGGTCCAAAATAAGCTGGGTTTTTTAATAATCCTGCTTTCGCACCATCATCTACCCTATAGCTAGCGCTGCTTCCTGATGCTAAAACCACCATAGGTCTATACAGCACAGGTACGATAACAATTCCACGTTGTTCGGCATTGCCCACACTGTTTCCAAGAAGTTCGATTCGATAGTGATCTGCAATTTGAGGTGTACCGTCTGCCGTCAATACCATAACCACTTCACGTCCTACCTCTGCATTAGTCAATAATCTAGTACCTTTATACGTAATACCATTAACAGGTTTTGTTGTTTCAATCACAGCCTCCCCAGGGAAAATAACCTTAACTGGTACTTCGATTTGATTTGGTCCTGTCAAGAATACGGGTTTATATGGACGTAATTTTCCAATTACTCGGGCTCTACTCCAATCTACTTCATATTGAACAGGTGCTCCTGATACTGGAATATCATACGTACATCCATTCAATTCAGTTAAATCAATTGGATAAGAAGAATCATACTCATGGGCTCCTCTAGAGGTTAACTTCATTTTTACGGCTATATTTCGATTGCTTACCGTGGGTTTTCCTGTTCCTCTTTTTGGTGTTAGGACCACATTCTGCACATCATCGCGTAAATCATTAAAGGTAAAATCAAGTAATCCTGAAGTAAATTCTATCTTTTCAGTTTGATTTCCATAACCTGTTCCATCAATTTCAACGGTTCCTTTTACCTCACCACGACCTGTGGCTCGTACTTTTAGTGGAACGTGAATTTTATTATCTGGGGTTAATGTTACATTGTATTCAAATGAGCCTTCATGGCTAATTGGGTATTGAGCATCTGCACAATAAAAATCTACGGTTAATGGCTCTATACGTACTGTATAGGGATAAAATTCAGGAGACTGTCCTAATTCCACCTGAACATGTGAATTGGTAAAGAAATCCAAAGGTGTATTTCTTGGAACAACTGGTGCTCCCTGCCCTCTTAGGATTATTTTGGCTGTTTTAGCTGCAATTTCTGCATTAGTTAAAACACGTCTTCCTGAGAATCGAATCCCGTTGTTATCTAAAGTATTGATTTCAACAGTTCCTCCCATAGTAATATTTGTGATGGTCACCTCTAAGTTTCCACTTCGTACATGATTCAAGTTGATACCTGTAAAGAATTGACCTACAGATTCAATATGGCTAATTTTATACTTTAAGGATTCTTTTTCAACAAAATTGTGAATCACACAATTCGACGTCTTACCATTTAGTACAAATTTAATCTCATCTCCTGGGCTTGTTGGTGCTCCATTTCCATCTCGTGTATATCCTTTAATGGGAGTACCCGAACCTCTTAGGGCAATATGATAGTTTCCTGCATCTGGAAAAATACCCGTTCCTTGAAAAGCATAACCATTCGGGTTTCCTGCATGATAAGCCGTTGCTTCAACACTATACCTGCCTGGGGTAGATACACTTACCTCGAGAAAAATCATATTAGAACGCTCTTTTAAAAATACACCTTCAAAATAATTTCCCTCTATTTGAATTGTTGCACATTTGCTATCTTGAATAACAAAAGTAGCAGGCTCTATCTCTCCACACAAATTTAACCATCTATCACGTGCTTCATTATAGAATTCCATACAATCGATGGTTGTATTATATATCATTAATCCCTGTTGTAAATCAGCTTTTGGAATATTTCTGCGTTCACTCATCGTCATTTTAGGCAATAAAAATCCCTTCTCAATAGAACTCAACTCTAGAATACTAAATGGAAGTACATCACTAACGGGCTGACTAACGGACTGATCCGTCAATTTCATACCATTGCGAACGTTTGAATTTTGCCCTTGTACTGTAGTGATACAAAAAAAGACAACTAAGAATATATAATACAATACTTTATATCGTTTTACTTCAAAATTCATATGCATTATTTTTGGATTAAAGCAGCTGAAGCCTACGCTGAAGTTTCAGCTGCTTCTCAATTAATTCGTTGGTCTATTTTCTTTCACATACTCAATAGCCCAAGCCATTACATTCGCGTAAAGCACACTGTTGTACACTAAGTTTCCTTGATAGTAAGGTTTGGCGATTGGTGTTCCATCCGCTAAATATTTTGAAGGCCAAATAGTGGTATGTGTACTTGTAGAGGTTCCTACAAACCATCCACCATCACCAAAGAATGCAAAACCTAACTCTCTGTGTTTTAATCCCCAAATTAAAGAAGGATCTCCATTTTTACTCACTAAAGGAACCAAACTAGTAGGTAAATTGCTATAATACCATCCATTTGTGGCATCGTTACCGAGGTATTTTCCACTTAGGTTTCCAAAAGGGCCATTGATAATTGGATCATTATTTGCACTACTTAACACTGGATTTACCATGGTATACCTGCTACTGTGTGAAATTCCGCTGCTTGATGTCAGTTGTTCTATAAAACTCTTCGTTGTAGAATGCACTCTATTCTCATCCCCAATAATTAGAACTCCTTTTTGATTGCGAACAAAATCTAACAATACTTGATTGGTTGCTTCAGTAGCATTATACCCAATCACATTGACAATAATATCTACTTTATTCGAAGCAATATAATTGCGTAGTTTTTCACCTTGTACTGATGTGTTTAGAATTCGAATGTTATTAACTTTAACTTTTCCTGTGGACCCAAAATTCACTCTACTATTTAAAATAGCACCACCAGCATACGTATTCGATGTTGAAGGTCCGTAGTTATTTGAACCTAAACGCAAGACTATAATATCCCTAAAGCGCACATCAATCATAGTGGAACAAGTTGTTGTACCTGCTTGACTATTTGTTGTAATAGTATAGGCAAGATTCCCTCCATCGGTGTATCTTCCTGTTGGAGTTAAGCGAATCGTTTGTTGTCCTTGTCCACTGAAGGTACCCGTTGCACTAAAGCTTACGCCATTTACTTCATTGGTACTTATCGTATAAGGACCTGGATAATCTACATTTACTTTTAATTCGATATAGTGATTCGCTCCTAAATTAGTATCCACTGTATAAGATCCATTTACTTTTACTGTACTACATAAGATAGTGTAACGAATCGGTTGTACTTCTACCGTAATTTCTGGGAATGTTGCACAAATAGCTGATGTTCCTGGCGTTAGATTTGTAAACTTAATTGCCGTTGTTCCTTTTGGAATGAGCACCTCTTCTGGATACAGGGTGACAAATTGAATGTTATTTCGATTTGGATGGAAGGACAGATTGACATTGTTAGCTTTAAAACTAACTGGTGTAGTGGTATTTCCGACCACAAAATGTCCCCTTAATTCGATTGACGTTGTCCCTGGTGCTAAAACTTTCACAGGAATTAAAATAGAATTCGCCTGAGATAATTGTGTATCTTCTTGATATCCTCCTCTAATTTCTATGGGGCTATTCGCATCATCACATACCAATTCAAAAGCTACTGGTTTTACGTGAACCATAACTTTTGCATTTGTTGGATTCGTATGGTTAATTGAATTTGTTGTAAACGTAAAAACATTAGGACTTGAAATAGGTGTAGAAACACCTGGAGTTCCCTGCCCTACTACTTCTATTTTTTGAGCTCCTTCCGAAGTAAACTCACCTGAACCACTAAAAGACATTCCATTAGTCGTATTCGATTGTACCCTCCAGAACCCCGTTCTTGTTACATTTACATCTAATTCTACCTTATTGTCATTCGCATTTAAAGGAACTCCAATATAAGCATCCCAAGCCGCTGTCAGGTTTTGTGGCTCATCAATAGTAAAATCTAAATTAGAAGGTTTTACTTTTATGCGAGCGTTTGTACAAACGGTACTTACTTTTCCATTAATCGAAAAGCTAAGTAAATCTCCTTGTATTTCATTTCCTGTAAGAGGAGTACCTAGCCCCTCTAGGGCAATCGTGTATACCCCTGGAGCATTAAAACTTCCACTCTTACTAAAAGAGTAGCCATTCTCCGGACTTGGAGTAGCGGTAATATGATAAGAACCAGATTCTTGAACATTTAATTGGACATAGAGAATATCAGTTTCTTTTAAGAATTTCCCCTGTTCTAAATAATCATTCCCTGAAGCGCTTAGTACAATTCTACTACAATCCGTTAAATCTGCAATAGCTGGAGGTAAAGTCCCACATAAACTCAACCAACGGTTTCCTTCTCTACTATAGTAATTAATACAATCCGTATCTGTATTGTAAATGACTAAACCATTTCCTCGTTCTATATCCGTAATACTAATTGCATTACGCTGTGCCGTAGTCATACGTGGAAGAAGAAATCCTTTTGTAGAACTCTCTAATTCTAGTAAAGTTGCAGGCGCCGCCGTGATAGTACTATTGGCTACCGAACCATCTTTAATCTTCGTTGTATGAGGATTATTTTGTCCGAAAGTAGTGACTATCGTAAAGAACACAGTCACCATCATCCAGGCGATATATTGAATAAATTTCAACTTATTTTTTTTCATCAATACTAATTTTGACTTATACAATTTCCTATTTTAAAAGCGCTTCAAGTGCTTCTAATCGCTTCGTTAAATCTTGAACTTCAGTTTTCAATACTTGAATTTCATCTGTTTTTTGATCTAACTCTTTTTTCTGCTCAATCACGTGTAAAAAGAGTTCCTCTGTTTTTTCCAATAATTGAATCGATAACTCAGATACATTAAAGGAATAACCCGTAGCTGTTTTTTCTAATTCGCTAATTGGGGTAATTCCAGGTAAGTGTCTATTTATTTTGATATAACTATCAACACTAGATAGGTCTTTAAACGTATAGTCGTACTTCAAAGAAGAAAATCCATCAAAATAATTCTCAAACACATAATCTGCATAGTAACTATTCGTTGCCGTAATACTACCATTTACACGTAAACGTTCATTCGGTGCACTAGACTTAGTCGTATAGCCAATTCCAACCCAACCCATAGTGTATATATCTTGATCATTTTTAGTCGCTTGGATACCATTACCTGTGTACCAAGGCTCTTGAACAAGATCATCTAAAGAGATGATTGTTGCATTTTCTTTTTCATCAGTATAAACCAATTCTCGTGTATCGAGTTTTGCTTCTAGCTTAGTTAATGTTTCTGATTCTTCAAATATGTCCTTGATATAAATTGGGTTTTTTGACTTTTCTTCATCTTGGAATACCAAAGCCTTTCCTATACCTGCATAATTATCTTCCAGTGTTAATGACGTAATCGTTTCTAAACTATTAGCACCTGTTGAACCAAATAATTCACTTCCCTTAATCTCCACATCTTCACTCGCCTCGTTTTTATAAACATACTTCGTTGCTTCATAGGTGCGTAAATAGGTTTCTCCTGGTCGCTCTACTTCTTCATGTACTTCTAGATATTCTCCATTTACTTCGTCTAGATACACATACATACCGTATTTCTGAGGAGTTAAAGTTGTTTTTGTTTCTTTACTCTTAATTTCAGCAGTCAAATTAAAGACATCATCAGCAGTCGTAATAACAATATCTCCATTGTCATCACGTACAACTGAAACATCTCCTGTAGCAGTTGAAATAAATTGTTTTAATAAATTTATTACCCTAGTATCTTGGATGATTTTATCAAAATCAGTAATCACATCTTGAGTGATGGTCACAACCACATCATCTCGCTCCATTGTCTCATCAACGAAATAGTATTCAATCATTCCTGTGGTTTGATTGGCTCCTTTTTCCATTGCCGTTAAGGTTTCTGCAAATTTGATGTCTTGGATGTCTATACCATTATTGAATACAAATCCTCCTTTTACTTCATTCTCATTAAGCGTTGAATCTGTTATTTTTAAGCTAGATTGAGCTGAATTAGTTTTAATTAAGGTTTTAAACTCATTACTATCTCCTAACTCGGTTATAAATGTTTGATTGTCTACTAATTCAGTTACAAATACGTCATTCTGTGCAATGATTCTTCCTAAATCATCAATAGACACTGCAAACGTATTATCCTCTGTATCAGTAATCGTTAAGAAATCCGCACTTACTACAAAGTGCTTAATCTTGGTATTACCCAAAGCATCCCAGCTGATTGGTACAATATTCTTGTCCTCATCATAGTAGAAGAAACTATTGTTAGTTGAGTTATATCCCACATTTCCGTAGGTTCCTTTTAATTCATTGATAATGTTTTCAATAAATTCATTGTTGTTGGTAATGTGATTTACAAAATCAATATTGTCTCCTAACTTGGTAATAAACTCTTGGTTGTCTACCAAATTGGTAACAAACGTACTGTTTTTAGCGATTTCTTCTACCGCTAAGGAAACGCTATTGTTGTTGGAATCTGTTACTACCAAATGATCATTTACTAAAGTAAAGCTTACGTTTACCGTATTTAATGCTGCCCAATCAATCTCCTGTTTATCACCGTGTTCATCGTAGTAAAAGAAGGTATTGTTTACGGCATCATAGTTTACATTTCCGTACTTCTTTTCTAACTTATTGATGATGTTTTCAATGAACTCATTGTTGTTGGTAATGTGATTTACAAAATCAATATTGTCTCCTAACTTGGTAATAAACTCTTGGTTGTCTACCAAATTGGTAACAAACGTACTGTTCTTCGCGATTTCTTCTACCGCTAAGGAAACGCTATTGTTGTTGGAATCTGTTACCACCAAATGATCATTTACTAAAGTAAAGCTTACGTTTACCGTATTTAATGCAGACCAATCAATCTCCTGTTTATCACCATGTTCGTCGTAGTAAAAGAAGGTATTGTTTACGGCATCATAGTTTACATTTCCGTACTTTTTTTCTAACTTATTGATGATGTTTTCAATGAACTCATTGTTGTTGGTAATGTGATTTACAAAATCAATATTGTCTCCTAACTTGGTAATAAACTCTTGGTTCTCTACTAAATTGGTAACAAACGTACTGTTCTTCGCGATTTCTTCTACCGCTAAGGAAACACTATTGTTGTTGGAATCTGTTACTACCAAATGATCATTTACTAAAGTAAAGCTTACGTTTACTGTATTTAATGCAGACCAATCAATCTCCTGTTTATCACCATGTTCGTCGTAGTAAAAGAAGGTATTGTTTACGGCATCATAGTTTACATTTCCGTACTTCTTTTCTAACTTATTGATGATGTTTTCAATGAACTCATTGTTGTTGGTAATGTGATTTACAAAATCAATATTGTCTCCTAACTTGGTAATAAACTCTTGGTTTTCTACCAAATTGGTAACAAACGTACTGTTCTTCGCGATTTCTTCTACCGCTAAGGAAACGCTATTGTTGTTGGAATCTGTTACCACCAAATGATCATTTACTAAAGTAAAGCTTACGTTTACCGTATTTAATGAAGACCAATCTATTTCATGTTCATTGCCTTGCTCATCGTAGTAAAAGAATTTATTTGTAACTGCATTATACTGCACATTTCCATACTTGCCTTTTAATTCATTGATAATATTTTCAATAAACTCATTGTTGTTGGTGATGTGGTTGATGAAATCGACATTATCTCCCAACTTGGTAATGAACTCTTGGTTCTCTACTAAATTGGTTATAAACGTACTATTAGTTGCGATAGCTACAAGAGATAGATAAACGCTATGATTTTCAGTATCAGTAATAATTAAGGATTCCTCCCCATTTTTGGTTGGATTGGGGCCAATAGTGAAGGTATTATTCATACGATCAATTACCGCATCTCCAGAAAGCAGAGCAACCCAAGTTTGGTCTCTCCAATAGTAAAATCCTGCTTTGATATTGTTTTCACCTGTATGATATACCAGTAAACTTTCCACTTCTTCACCTACTATAGGTGCATATTGTGTTAACTGTTCAAGTTTAACTCGGGGAATTAAAACTCCTTTTTTGTCCGCTACAATGTCTAATTGAGCAGCACTAGCTGGTTTTTTCGTACCAATACCTACTTGTGCCATAGCTGAACTACTTAAAATAAGTACTAATAGAGGAATTACTTTTCTTATCATAATTTATACTTTTTTGTTATATAACACGTAACTATTATACCTTTATAAAGTTACAATGATTAAATATTTATTACACATACAATAAAATTATTGCTAATAAGGTATGTTTTATTTAATTATTGTGTGTAAAAAGTATTTTATTTAAGAAATTACAACATTTAAGATAATGTATGATAATGCTTAAAAATTCGCAAAACGTAAAGTAATAAGATGTAATATTTCGATATACTAGAAGGTGTGAAAAATAGCTGACTACTGAAATCAAAACGATCGCAAATTGAGTAGAATAAAGTTCCAAAAGAAATATTAATTTTTATCAGTCAAAAATTTCTGTTTTTTAATAAAAAAAAGAAAATAGGATGTAAAAAGAAGTAGGCATGCATATAATTGATGCCGAAATCGTGAAGTAACTTTAGTTTTAAATCTCAATTCATAGATAAATTACATTATTATTCACTAAAAAGTAAATAAAACTAGTAATATGTAAAAACAAGGAGGTAAAACTAAGAATACAGAAATAAAGTAAATCAAAATAAAAACAATATATAAAAACAAAAAGGGGGACATAAAGCTAGCTTTATATCCCCCTTTTTCTATTCTATTTTGATTCTTACTTAGCCTCTAGTGCTTTTAATTTATCGTTCATTTCTAATGCACGGTAAATGTTTTTTAGTGTCTGAATAGCTTCTTCGTTATTTTTGTTGATTGAAAGTACTTTCTCTAAATCATTCATCGCATCAGCATACATTGCTTTTTTCTCCTTTTGAAGTTGCTCGTATTTCTTGTTATCAGCAGCAGACATTCCTAAGCTGTTCATCTTATTCGTCAATTCCTCATCTGGTTGTAACTTGATGAAAGCCATATTTAAATAAGCATTTTCATTTTTAGGATTGATTTGAATCGCCTTTTGGTAATATTTTCTAGCTTCATCAATTTTACCTGCTTGGTAGCTTGTAACCCCTAGGTTGTATAACAATAAATCATCATTTGGGTTTTTAGTCAATGCCTCTTTGGCAATTTCTTCATATTTACCCATATTGTTTGACTTCAAATACAAATCCATTTGTGTTAACATCAAGTTTGTATCATCAGGATTTGCTTTTCTAGCCTCAACAATCGCTTTTTCTGCTTGATCGTATTGTCCTTCTTGGTAGTAAATTAACGCTAAGTTCTTTACAATCTCTGGGCGTTTTGATTCTTCTTTTACTAATTTAGGATCTGTATGTGTCCCTTGTTTCACTAATACATCTCTCATTTTAGAATCTTGACCAAAGTTTTGAACCTCGCCTGTTGCTTTTTCAACTGCCGTATAGTAAGACTCATTTCCTTTGTATCCCAAGTCAATCAATTGCTTGTAGTAAGCCGTTGCTGTTGGGTAATCTTTTGAACTAATAGCTGTAGAAGCAGCATAGTAAAGATAAATAGTATCTTTTGGGTTGATATCAAATGCTTGCTTAAACTTCTTTGTTGCACCAATATAATTTGAAGAGTTATTATCTTCAATGGCTTTATTGATTACTTTAGAAGCAACAAGTCCCAATTCTTCATTGGCTTGCTTAGCTAATTTACTGTTTTTATCAATTGATTCAATGGCTTTATAGCTAGCCACCATTTGATCAACATTGGCGTCAAAATTTTGATCTTTTTCAATTTGTTGGTACGCTAAGTTTGATTTCAAATAGTAATACTGCACTTTTTGATCATTCGTCGCTTGGTCTAAAACACCTTCTACTGCTTTTAAAGCTGTTGTAGCTTCCGCTACATTTCCTTTTTTTACCGCTTTTTCAGCATCTTTTAGCTCTTTCTTTTGAGCCATCGTAAGCCCAGAAATCATAAGGGCTGCTGCTAAATAAACATATTTTTTATTCATAACGTGTGGTTTTATTATTTTACTCTTGGTCCTGGTCTAATTCTTGGTCCTCGTCCTCAACTTGATTGTCAAAATCCTCCGCAACATCTAATACAGTTCCGTCAATTTCTACAAATTCTTGGTCTTGATCATCTTCGTCATCTTCTTTCATCACTTTACAAACCGCCGCAATCGAATCGTTTCCTTTGATATTAATTAAACGCACCCCTTGTGTAGCACGTCCCATTACGCGAAGGTCTGAGATACGCATGCGGATTGTTAATCCTGATTTATTAATAATCATCAAATCATCCGCGTCAGTAACTACGTTAATGGAAACTAATAAACCAGTTTTATCACTGATATTCATCGTTTTCACACCCTTACCTCCACGATTGGTTTCTCTGTATTCTTCTAAAGCAGAACGTTTTCCGTACCCATTTTCAGATACAACCAAAATTTCGCTATTCAAATCACTTACCGATACCATTCCGATTACTTCATCTTTGTCATCGGCTAAGGTAATTCCGCGAACTCCCGAGGCTGTTCTTCCCATTGGACGTGTTTTCTCTTCATCAAAACGAACAAGTTTTCCAGATTTTACAGCAATTAATACCTTACTCTTACCATCCGTCAATTTTGCTTCTAGTAATTCATCATCCTCCTTAATCGTAATGGCGTTAATTCCATTTTGTCTTGGACGGGAATATTGTTCTAATGGTGTTTTCTTCACTTGACCTTGCTTGGTCGCCATAATTACATAGTGATTGTTGATGTACTCCTCATCTTTCAAATCTTGCGTACAAATAAACGCTTTCACTTTATCGTCATTCTCAATATTAATCAAGTTTTGAATCGCACGACCTTTACTTACTTTCGTTCCTTCAGGAATTTCATATACTCTCATCCAGAAACATTTTCCTTTCTGAGTGAAGAACAACATATACTGGTGATTCGTAGCCACATACATATGCTCCAAGAAATCTTGATCTCTTGTTCCCGCCGATTTTTGTCCTACTCCTCCTCTATTTTGTGTTTTGTATTCTGAAAGTGGTGTACGCTTGATATACCCCGCATGTGAAATAGTAATAACGACTTGCTCATCTGCAATCAAATCGGTAATACTTACATCTCCTCCTGCATATTCAATAACCGAGCGGCGCTCATCACCGAATTTATCTTTTACTTCAATTAATTCTTCCTTAATCAAGTTCATTCGCATTTCTTTACTTGCCAATAACTCTCTTAAATGATTAATTAATTTCATAATCTCCTCATACTCCGCACGAAGTTTATCTTGCTCTAGTCCAGTTAACTGACGTAAGCGCATTTCTACGATTGCACGTGCTTGGATTTCAGATAAAGAGAAACGCTCAATTAACTTCGCTCTCGCTTCATCTGCATTGCTTGACGATCGAATTAAGGCAATTACCTCGTCAATATTATCTGACGCAATAATTAATCCTTCTAAGATGTGTGCACGCTCTTCGGCTTTTCTCAATTCAAATTGCGTACGTCTAACTACTACATCATGTCTATGCTCAACGAAGTGATAGATTAACTCTTTTAAATTTAACGTTTGCGGACGTCCATCAACCAATGCAATATTATTTACACTGAATGACGACTGCAACTGGGTATATTTATAGAGCGTATTTAATACAATATTAGGAATTGCATCGCGTTTTAAAACGTAAACAATACGCATTCCCTTTCGATCGGATTCATCGCGAATCGTGGCAATACCTTCAATTTTCTTGTCGTTTACTGCTTCAGCCGTTTTCTTAATCATTTCGGCTTTGTTCACCTGAAACGGAATCTCCGTTACCACGATGCACTCTCTACCATCCACTTCTTCAAAATTGGCTTTGGCACGCATAACTACACGTCCACGTCCCGTTTTAAAAGCTTCTCTTACTCCTTCATAGCCATAAATAACTCCTCCAGTAGGGAAATCAGGTGCTTTGATGTGATTCATCAATTCATCGATTTCGATGTCGTTGTTATCGATATAAGCCAATGTTCCGTCAATAACTTCTGAAAGATTATGCGGAGCCATATTGGTAGCCATACCAACTGCAATACCTGAAGCACCATTGACCAATAAGGTAGGAATACGCGTCGGCATTACTTTGGGCTCTTCTAAGGTATCGTCAAAGTTTAATTGGAAGTCGACGGTTTCTTTATCGATATCAGCAAGAATCTCTTCCGATATCTTCTTCATTCTAGCCTCTGTATAACGCATTGCTGCTGGGCTATCTCCATCTACAGATCCAAAGTTACCTTGTCCATCTACAAGTAAATAACGCATACTCCAATCTTGAGCCATACGTACCATTGCGTCATAAACCGAACTATCTCCGTGTGGGTGGTATTTACCCAATACTTCTCCAACAATTCTGGCCGACTTTTTATGTGCTCTATTAGACATCACGCCTAACTCATACATACCAAATAACACTCTACGATGCACAGGTTTTAAGCCATCTCTAACATCAGGAAGCGCTCGAGATACAATCACAGACATTGAGTAATCAATGTAGGCTGATTTCATCTGTTCCTCAATGTTAATAGGAATCAACTTTTCTCCTTCAGACATAAGTATATTAAATTTAAATTGTCATTATTAAACGTGCTAATATACAGATTTTATAGCGTTTTTCCATACTCAATTGTCATGAAAATTCGTTTTTTTAGTATTTATTTACCGCTTCTTTTACTCGCTAATTGTAATTTCACCCTTCTTCCCTACAAATCTCATTGAGACAAACAAAAAACCCACCGTTAGGGGTGGGTTTTCTTATGCTATAATCGATTGTGTATCTGCTTAAAATAATCAAAAGCCTTACAAACGCGAGTTCCGTACCAGCTGAACATCTCTCCTTCGACAAAAATGGTTTTACCATGATGAGTAAAACGCCCTATTTCGAAGGCATCTTCTTCTTGAAAGGCATACGGCAAGGTTGGAAGGAACACTAATTCCGGATCGCCTTGTATGCGAATTTTGCGAATTTCTACTTCAGGATACGGCTCTATACGAGTTGCGTATACATTCTCAAACTTATTTAATGCAAGTAATTCTTGAATAAACGTACCTTCACCTGCTACGACAAAAGGATCTTTACCAACAAAATAAGCCACTTTAAAGCTTGGTTTATCGCTAACAAAGTCCATCAGGTCTCTTTGTCCAAATTGAATTTTATCGATCCATTTACGCGCCTCTGTACGCTTGTTAAACAATTGACCAAACAGCTCAATCAACTGAATGTTGTGATCCATCGTGCGAACATCCACCAGCCATACTGAACTAACCGCGCGTAAACGCTCTATCGTTTCGAGTGAATTCTCCCGTGGACACGCTATAATAATATCGGGGAGTAACAGTTTAAGTTGTTCTACATCTATTGCTTGAGGCTCTCCTAGCGTTTCTTTCGTTACGCGCAAGTGATACGGATGCATACAAGCGGAAGTAATACCCACAAGCTGATCCTCTAATCCTAAATCAAATAATGTTTCCGTAACGGCAGGTACTAGAGACACAATGCGCGTAGGCGATTGTTCAAAATGGTGCTCACGCCCCAACTGATCTTTTACTACTAACATAGTCTATCGTTTAAAATAGCCTCCATTTCCTGCTGCATTTTCTTTGCTTCTACTCTTGCTTTTTCAGCAAAATCTACTTGATTGGAAGCATATATAATTCCACGAGAAGAGTTGATTAACAAGCCTACATTTTCAGCTAGACCATATTGACAAACCTCTTGTAAACTTCCACCTTGTGCGCCAACACCGGGAACTAATAAGAAACTCCTAGGTGCTACTTCGCGAATATCTTTGAAATATTCTACTTTTGTTGCCCCCACTACATACATCAAGTTCTCTGCATTTTTATACCCTTGTGAAGTTTGAATCACCTTTTTATACAGCGGTTCTCCATCAATCAGTTGCGTCTGAAAATCGAAAGCACCTTCATTCGAGGTCAAGGCTAATAAAATGGTGTGCTTATTTTCAAAAGCTAAGAAAGGCTCAACAGAGTCTTTTCCCATATAAGGAGCGACGGTCACGCTGTCAAAGGCCATATCCTCAAAAAAAGCTTTCGCATACATGGAAGCGGTATTGCCAATATCTCCACGTTTTGCATCGGCAATCGTATAGAGTTCAGGGTAGTTTTCTTTGATATAGGCGATGGTCTTTTTTAGAGATTCCCATCCTTTTAATCCATAGGCCTCAAAAAAAGCAATATTGGGTTTATAAGCAACAGCCAAATCATGCGTGGCATCAATAATTGCTTTATTAAAGCTAAAAATTGGGTCTTCTTCCTCGAGTAAAAAAGAAGGGATTTTCTGTAAATCAACATCTAAACCGACACATAAAAACGATTTCTTCTGTTGAATTTGCTCCAGTAACTGTTGTGTTGTCATGCTTTAGTACTTTTAAAAAAAACCACACTAAAAAGTGTGGTTTCTTTGGTATGATTGCGTTTATTAATAAACGTCGCTTTCTTTTAATTTTTCCGTATTACTTACTAATTGTAATTCCTCGACAATTTTCTGAATACCGCCATTCATCACCCCATCCAAATCGTATAACGTCAATCCAATACGGTGATCTGTAACACGTCCTTGCGGGTAGTTATACGTTCTAATTTTAGCTGAACGGTCACCACTACTTACTTGAGAGTTACGCTTCTTCGCATCTTCTTCTTGTTTCTTCGCCAACTCCATTTCGTATAAACGAGAACGCAATACAGACAATGCTTTGTCTTTATTTTTGTGCTGTGATTTTTCATCCTGACACTGCGCCACTAATCCTGTAGGAATATGCGTCATACGCACCGCTGATTTAGTTGTATTTACGGACTGCCCTCCAGGTCCTGATGAACAGAATAAGTCAATACGAACATCATTCATATCAATGTGTACGTCAAATTCTTCCGCTTCTGGCAAAACCATTACGGTTGCAGCTGATGTATGCACACGACCTTGTGTTTCCGTTTGAGGCACACGTTGTACACGGTGCACCCCTGCTTCAAATTTCAACGTTCCGTATACATCTTCTCCACTAACTTCAAAAATAATCTCTTTGTATCCTCCAGAAGTTCCTTCGTTCACATCCACAATAGAAGTTCTCCAGCCTCTAGACTCGCAATACTTCGTGTACATTCTGAACAAATCTCCAGCAAAGATACTCGCCTCGTCTCCACCTGTTCCTGCGCGTACTTCAACCATTACGTTTTTAGCGTCTTCCGGATCTTTCGGAATTAAAAGAAATTTAATTTCCTCTTCTAGTTCAGGTAAGCGATCTTTCGCCTCTTCTAGTTGCATTTTAGCCATATCCACCATTTCAGCATCACTTCCGTCTGCTAAGATTTCATTGGCTTCTGCTATATTTCCTGTAAGATTTAAGTATTCAGCACGTTTTTCAACTAACTGCTTTAAATCTTTATATTCTTTGTTTAACTGAACATATCGTTTTTGATCCGCAATCACATCGGGTTGAATAATCAAATCCGAGATTTCGTCAAAACGCTGTTTTATAATTTGTAATCGATCTATCATATCTTGAAAAGCGATAATTTAATTGGAATGCAAAGGTAAAAAAAAAGAGGAATATATCCACATATTCCTCTTGATTTCGTATCTTTTATTGGTTTTATTTTTTAATTTCAACCGCAATCTCTACATCCGACCATGTTTTTCCTTCATGTAAGGCATTACAAGCTTCGTGTAAAGCATTGAACGCATCTTTTGCTGTGAAATCCGCTAGAATATCAATCGCACCATTTAATTTCACACCTGCTTCTGTTTCTTCATAGGTAAACTCTTTTTCTTTAGTAATCCCATTTAATGTTAGGTTCACTAAAACTTTACCCTCTTTGAACTCACCAAAGAAACCGTTGATGTTTCCAACTAATTTACTAAAGAAGTTTAAACGCAACGTTTCATCACGTGCTGGATCTCCTGTACTAGCTGAACTTGTAACAATTGAAAACTGTGCACCTTTCAATCCTTCTGCTAATGTCGCTGCTTCTTGATTTACTTCCGATAATTTTACTTGATCAAAAGTCCCTTTTACGCCTACTTTTGCAGGTGTTTTGAACGCAGTCCACTCAATCGCATACGTCAACTCTTTTTGTTGAGGCGTTTCTGTTGTCTGTTCTACGCCTTGTTCAGGTGTCGTAGTATCGGTTGATTTTTTATCTCCACATGAAATAGCCACTAAACTAACAAGAGCTAGTGCTAAGATTGATTTTTTCATACTGTTTTTGAGTTTTATTTCTTAAAGCAACTAATGTACAAAAAGCAATTTACAATTCACCTTGCTTAAAAATTAAAATTTCCTTAAAATATTTAAGAGTATACATCCTGTCTCTAGCGAATTTAAAGCTTGGTCATATTGGCTTGATATAAACAACTTCTTCTGATAAATGAAGCTTTTTAATGGTCATTTCATCGGATAAAAAAGGTTGTAGATTCTTGTAAAGGCGTTGCTGCTTCATAATCTGCTTTTGTAAAAACAAAGTGTTCCTTTCTGCGGTTATAGAAGCTCCTGTTCAACAAATTGCGATCATTACAACTGGTTTTTTCTTCAAAGATGGTCTTGCACTCTCCTTTGTCATTTTGATAGGTTTCAATCCAAGTTGTACTTTTTTCCTCGTTGTAAATCACCTCTAAAGTATTGAATGCCATATCCCTATAATCCTCTCTGCTGATATTATCAAAAAAATCCGCAAAGGAATACTCGGGAGCATCAACAGATACTGTTCGTTGTTCGCCAGGCGCAAACGAGATATAGCGAATATTTTGTATGCTTTGATCCGTGCGCTTCATCTGGGTATATAGCTTAAACGTAATAGGTACGCCGCTTTGATTCTCTATGGTATATTCCTGTAGGGTGTAGTCGTCTTCGCAACTACTCCCTAGACAAGCCAATCCCAAAGCGAAAAAAAGTGTTTTTGCTGTTTTTATTTTCATCTTAAATCCTGTATTAATCGCAATCACCTGCACAGTCTTGGGCCTGCTCATAGTCCTCTTTGGTTATCGTATAGTGTTCTTCTTTATTGCGATACAGGAAGGTATTCAATAAATTTCGTTGATCACAGGGAACAATCTCACCATAGTCATTCTTGCATAGTTGATTGGTCACACTCTCATAACTTTGATGCTGATACTGTTGTTTTTTCTGGTTGGCATAAATAATATCTAAGGTGTTAATCGTATTCGTTCCAGTACTGAGCATTTCCCTGTAATCATAGCTAGGAACAGGGCCTTTTTCTACATTGACATTTTCCCATTTTTCTCCTTGAGCTAAGGTTTTATACCGTATAAAAAAGATACTTCCATCCTTTTTCATCAAATAGGATTTGAGTACCACATCCACACCGCTTTGATTTTCTATTGTATAGCGATACGTAGTCTTTTCGGTCTCACAGCTAATGAAAGCCAGACTTAAAAGAAGAAGTGCAAAGAGAAAACCAGTCCATTTGCGCATAAAAGGTTGTGTTAGTCGGTTCATTCCATCGGTGAATTTAGGAGATAAATGTAAGTAAAATTCATTAATCACTTTAACTTAATTTTATAAAAAAAAGCACCAAACTTTCGTTTGATGCTTTTTTTAGTTTCACTGTATGGTACGTCCTAGTTTTTTACTGGGATTTGTTTCAAAATTTCTAACACAAAGTTCCAGAATTTCTGAAGGGATTCAATATTTGCACGCTCTGCAGGAGAGTGTGCTCCTTTGATGGTTGGACCAAAAGAAATCATATCCATTTCTGGGTAATGCGTTCCTAAGATTCCACATTCCAATCCGGCGTGACAAGCCACTACGTTCGGCTTTTCTCCGTGTTGTTTGTCGTAAATATCAACCAAAACATCTAGGATTTCCGAATTTGGATTTGGACTCCATCCTGGATATGATCCAGAGAATTCCACTTCACACCCCATAAGCTCGAATGCTGCACGCAACCCGTTCGCCACATCCATTTTAGAAGATTCAACCGAAGAACGCGTTAAACATTTTACAGTTAATTGTCCGTTTCCTACTTCTACTTTGGCGATATTGTTAGATGCTTCTACTAAATCGTCAAAATCAGGACTCATGCGGAATACCCCATTATGAGCGGTATACATCGAACGCACAAAGAAATACTGTGCCATCGATGGCATCACTTTTTTCGGCGTTTCTGCCTCGTCCAATTTATCAAAAATAACTTCAAATTCGGGATCAACCGTATGTAATTCAGCCTTGATATCTTCTACAATTTGCGTCATATCATACACAAAAGCCTCATCGTACATTTCTGCAATAATAACCGTTGCTACACTCTCACGTGGAATTGCATTGCGCAAACTTCCTCCTTTGATGGTTGCAATTTGTAAGCCAAAATTATCAAAAGAATCAAACAACAAACGGTTCATAATTTTATTGGCATTCCCTAATCCTTTGTGAATGTCCATTCCCGAATGTCCTCCGTTTAATCCTTTAATTGTAATGCGGTATCCCACTGAATTTTCTGGCGTATCTTCTTCGTCATATTCAGCTGAAGCCGTTACGTCAATTCCTCCAGCACATCCAATATCAATTTCATCGTCCTCTTCCGTATCTAAGTTTAAGAGAATTTCACCTTCAAGTAAGCCTCCTTTTAATCCTTTTGCACCTGTCATTCCCGTTTCTTCATCAATGGTAAAGAGCGCTTCAATAGCAGGGTGTGGAATCGAATCACTTTCTAGGATAGCCATAATCGTCGCTACTCCTAGTCCGTTATCTGCTCCTAAAGTTGTTCCTTTCGCGCGTACCCATCCATCTTCCACATACATTTCGATTCCCTGTGTATCGAAATCAAAATTTGTATCGTTATTTTTTTGGTGAACCATATCCAAGTGTGACTGCATCACAATAGTCTTTCTGTTCTCCATGCCCGCCGTGGCTGGTTTTTTTATAATTACGTTTCCTACTTCATCTTGGATTGTCTCTAATCCTAATGATTTTCCAAAGTCTACCATAAAGGCAATTACGCGTTCTTCTTTTTTAGAAGGACGAGGCACTGCATTTAAATCAGCAAACTTATTCCATACTTGTTTAGGTTCTAAGTTTCTTATTTCTTGGTTCATAATTTCAATCTAGATTCTTATTATTCCTTGTCCCTCAAAGGTAAACTATTCTCTTTAAAAATGGGACACTAACTTCTATTTTGTTATTTGACAGCAGAACTACTTTACTCATTACTTCAATTAAAAAGTTAATCAAGCACCATTAACTAACTTTAGGTGAAGTAATTGTAGTTCCTATACTTGCAAAAACTACACAACCTACAGATAGCCATTGTACTACGCTTAGGGCTTCCCCTAAGAATAACAAACCACTTAAAGCGGCAAAGGCTGGATGTAAACTGGTTAAAATACTAAAGCTCTTTGCGGGTATGCGCTTCATGGCTACGAGATCTAAGGTAAAGGGCAAGGAGCTCGATAAAATAGCAACAGCCAATCCCAAGAAGAAATAATTTAGGGTTAGATTCATCAATCCTCCAGAGGCGATTCCCACAGGCACAATAATCATGGCAGCAAATAAGGTTCCAATAGAAACAGCAGTACGTCCATCGATTAGTTTGGTAACTTTACTACCCATCACGATGTAACCGACCCAAAACATACCTGCTGTAAACGCCATAGCTAATCCGATTAGATCTACGTTATTACTCTTCCAAGGTACGATCAACAAAATGCCAATGCAAGCGAGCAAAGCCCATAGCACATCGAGTATTTTTCGGGATAAGAACAGCGCTAAGAGCAACGGACCGACGAATTCTACAGTCACCCCCAATCCCAAAGGTACACGCTCAATAGCGAAATAGAAGAGTAAATTCATTCCTCCAATACTCACGCCATAACCCAAACAGCAAAGCCACTGTTGTTTATTCAAGGCCTTAAAATTCGGTCGATTAATAATTAGTAATAAGATGGCAGATAAACCAATGCGCAAGGAGCTTGCCCCTGCTGGTCCCAAGACTGGAAACAGCTTTTTTGCTAAAGACGCTCCTCCTTGTACACACATAATAGAGGTTAAAGCGGCTGAAATAGCAGTTCTTTTTTCACTCATTTCAAACAGTTAAAAAAAATAAACTTTACCCCTGCTTGGGATAAAGTTCATTCTAGCTGCAAAAATACAGCTTCAGAAGAAGTATCACAATGGAATTCTCCTTTTTATTTTAGAAGCAAAGCGAATTACATGCGCTGCTCCTTTAATTCTGCTCTAAAATTGACGTGTTGCGTAGCGGTAAAGAAATCACAAAACACCTGGTGTATGGGTTGGTCTATCTGTGTGGCCTTAATCCCCAATTGTACATATACTTGGGTAATTTGAGGAATGAGTTGTTCCAATACGCATTCTCCATAGTAGTGAATTTCCTCTTCTAATGTCGTGGATATGGGAATATTGTGCTCCAATAATCCTTCTAATTGAATCGCATATGTTAAGATTCCTTCTAATGCAATTTTGATTCCTTTTTGATGGGTATGTAAACGGTTATGGTCTAAAAAATTACTTGCTTCATCCATAAAATGGGCCGCCATTCCTAAATAGTTAACCAATAGCGTTAAATCGGCAAAAAGGCGAAAGGGAATCTTGATGATGGCATCCTCTGTATAAAATGTATCATAAACAAAGTAGTAATCCGCAGGAATAACGGCCTGTTTTACTTCAAAGGAAAATGTTCCAGTTGCTTTCATTCCCATGGATTTCCAATTGGGAATGATGGTCACTTGATCTTTGGGAATAATAAACGAGCGAATAACTGCTGTTCCATCTGCTTCCAAGACGGGCTTTCCTTGTTTAAATACCTGGGCGTTTAGGGTGAAATGGCTCAAATAAGGCGCTCCAGTAGCATAATGCCAAAGTCCATTCACAAGATAGGTTCCATCTGCTTGTTCATCTGCCGTTCCGCCAACCATACCACTCCCACCAAAACAGGTGTATTCACTAGCAAATAGCTTTTTAGCTGTTTCTGGTTGTATATTTCGCGCAAAATAATTGGCTCCAGCACAAAGTGTCAACATCCACCCTAAACTCCCATCTATTTTAGCCCAATCATACAAATGGAGCAAGCCTGTTCTAAAATCACAGCCCAAACCACCATAGTTTTGAGGTACCCATATTTGTAACCAGCGTTGCTTGTAAATATGTGTAATCACTTCGTCTGATATTGCCGTTGCACCTTGCATAGCAGTTCTCAGTTCATTAGCATTCAACATAATTTTCTTCTTTTAACATTTGACTCCATTTGATATATCCCAATACAGCCACAATAAACAGAAATACTGTTAATCCTGCATAGAGATAGAGGTTTTTGTGCACCATCAAAGGTACAGCAATAAAGTTACTGATATTTAATAAAATCCAATTCTCTACCTTGCGTTTAGCCATCAACCACATTCCTGCCCAAGCAAAAGCGGAAACAATCGCATCCCAAATAGGCACATCTGAATCCGTATAATGGGTTAGGAAAAACCAGAATATCCCAAACGTAAAACTAACAATTCCTATAACAATGAGCTTCTCCTGCCCTGTTGTAGTGGAAATCTTGGTTTCTTCTTTTTGCTTACCGTATTTCCAATAGAGCCATCCATAAATACTCATTCCTAAATAGTAAAGATTGAGTGTAAATTCACCATAGAGTTTGGAAACAAACATGACATAAAGCGTCAAAGCAATACCAGCAATACCAAAAAGATAGTTGTTGGGATTATTTCTCCAAGCCAGTACGACTTGAATCATAGAAAAAAGAACGCCAAACCATTGGGTTCCCGTTGTTTGTTGTAAAATGTCCTGCATCATATTCACTTAAATTAAGTACATGATGAGATGATAGTTTGATTATCCCTACGCTAGTATTACCTAGATCAGGTGTGGAATGACTTCCAGGGTATCATCTCAGCCGCAATTGCTCGCAGCACCCCTTTCAAGGCACAAAGGTGGTCTTTTTTTTTGACACTAAAAAACACAAAGGCTTAAGCTTTTTCAATCAAAAGATAAGTTTCTGTTAATCAAATCTCTATTTCCTGAATCACAGGACTCATTCTAAAGACTTCACTAACTTTCGGCTTAAGAACAACGCTATGATGAGAAGTACACATAAAATAATCAATACGGCTGCAAATGCCAAGGTATAATTTTCCACCGTTGCTATAGCAAAAAATATGCTTCCAATAGCCGCTACGCCAAAAGCTGAGCCAATTTGCAGTCCACAGTTAATCACACCCGAAGCCAATCCAGCAAAAGCCGTTGGAATCTGACTTAAACTCAATCGCACGACAGCTGCTAAAGTGAGTCCCATTCCACTGCCAATGACAAACAAATCGAGCTTAAATAGCAACGGATGAAAATGATAGAGCGTCCACAACAATAAGGCAAATCCCAAGCAGTAAACCAGAAGTCCAAAGGATAAAATATGTTGTTTTAGGTATTTACTCAATACAGAAGAGCTCAACGACATTAAAATAAAACCAACACCAAAGGGAATAATAGCCTTCCCCGCTTCCATACTCGTCCAATGTAATTCTTTTTGTAAGTAAATACCAAAAACCAAGTAAAACACCCCACTAGCATAGTAAAGAAAACTAATCATGACGCCTAATTTTAAGTTTTTAAATTGGAAGACATCGAAATCAACGAGCACAGACTGTGCTTGTTTTTTGCGTTTTTTTTCCACCTGTACAAATCCATACAAAAAAATAAAGGAGCTCAATAGATACACCAAAGTTTGTATTGTAATTCCATGTTCAATGAGCGTGGTTAATGGATAAATAAAACTCATTAACCCCAAGCTCAAGAGTAAAGTTCCACCATAATCAATCTGTTCTTTTGTTGAAAGCGTTGGTTTAGGCAAGAGTAAGCAAGCTAAAATCAAAGCCAACAATCCAACAGGTAGATTGACCAAAAAGATAATACGCCAACCCAAACCAAAGAGATTCCATTCAATTAATAAGGCTCCTAAATACTGTCCGAGGGCTGCGGCAATCCCAAAGGTAAAGCTGTATAGCGCCATGACCAAGCGTTTTTCTCTCTCGTCAAATAGGGTATGAAGAATGGCTAATACTTGTGGAATCATCACTGCTCCTGATACGCCTTGAAAGATACGCCCTACAATCATTACGGTTGAAGATTGCGCCACTCCACACAGAACAGAAGCGCCAATAAATCCCGTTAATCCAATCAGAAATATCGTCTTTCTTCCATATAAATCACCCAATCGCCCACCTGAAATCTGAAATACCGCATAGGCACAGGTATAAAAAGACACAATCATTTGCAATTCGCTATTACTAGCATCCAACGCTTGTTGTATGGAGGGTAAGGCTAAATTGACGATGTAAAAATCTAAAGGAGAAAGAATGGTGGCCAATAGCAAGATAAAGAGAATGAACCACTTATTTTTAAAAATCATACTTTTCTATTTATTCCTCCTAACAACTTCTTGTTCAGAGGTGGTTTCATGCACAAAAGTCTTCTATTCTAGTGGATTGTAGATAACGGATAAAGAAGTAGGATATACGTAGGAAGGTGTTTTTTGGAGGTTTGCTGGGGGTTTTGTTCTAGTTTGGTTCGGTAAACCTGCCTCCGAGCCTTGTAAAACCGTTGTTTTACCGAAGCGTTCCCGAACAACTCCCAAACAAACCTAAAACCAAACAAACATAACTATTTGATAATGTAGTATTTATATTTTTTAAAGACAGGAAAAATAGTCTTTTTTAACCTTATTTACTCCCTAATTTGGAAGAATTGGACAGCGGGGGTTGTTTTTTTGGTTATGTGTGATATATTAAATGTATCCCTAGATTATCTAGTAGGCAATACGGATATCATAATCGAAAAAGACCTACTAAACAAAACTATAGCTATCCTAAAACTCCCAGACGATAAGAAAAATGTAGTCATGGAGCTGCTTGATTCCTTCCTTAAACAAACTAAATTACAGCGTATTATATAAATACAAAACAGTTCCATCCTCTTTTTGCATTTCAACTAATCGCCATTCACTTTCTGGTTCTTTTTCTAAATAAACTAAAACCTTAACAGTTTGTCTCACACCAATAGCCTTTATTTCTAATAAAGCCTGACCATATCCATTGTTAATACTAATATTTCCAGTAGGAAGCATACCGTAGTTCATGACAGTTCCTATTTCGTTTTTTAGCTGTTCGTTTTTTTCTATTTCTTTTATAGCAGTTTTATAAGCATCTGATTTTTTCATTGTACTTCCAACTATAAAAAACACAAATAAAAAAAATAACATCCCAACACTTATTAACGCCATAATACGTGAAACTTTTGAGGATTTAAGAGGATTCTTTAGCACAACCGTTTTTGCAACTTTATCGCCTAATCTTTTCTTTTGTATATTAATAGCCAATATAATAAACTCTATTGGCCATATAATCAGGAAAAGATTACGTAAAAAAAGTCTACTGAAAGAAGGAACTTCATTAAAGTTCTCTTCATCTCGAACCCTAATTCCCATAATCCATTTACCAATACTCATTCCTTGATAACTATCTTTTGCAAAATAGAAGATAATCCCGGGTACTAGTGCAGAAAGTAGTATTGGTATAATTTGTTCTGTATTATTCCCATTAATTAAACTTTCTCCAAAAAACAGAAATAAAATTGTAACTATTAAAAATGTTATCACAAAGTGATCTATTAAAAAAGCTGCTATTCGCCTCTTTTTACTTGATTTTATAAATTCTAGTGCTGTCATTTCTTTAATTATGTACTTGGTCGAGTATTAAACTCATCTATAACCAAAATAGAAAATAATATTATACAATAAATGTTAACGTCACTCTTGCCATTAAAATCAAATGTAAATGATGACTTGAAAAATTTTAAATCGTTATTAAAATTTCCAAAAAAATTATTATTTACAATGAAATCTCCTTCAAATTTCCATGCTCTTATCTTTTTGTTTAATGAAATAATATCATTTTCCACTTTTAAATATAATTTTCTCTTAAGTTTAAATAAACTAATCTGTTGATGTAATTTTTGACCTATTATCAAGTATTTTTTATTAAATCCAAAGAAATTCTTGATTTCTAGTTCTAATAATTTTACTCCATGGATATCTTCTATATAAAAAATATCCTTAAGGAAGTATTTATAAGTTAAACATCTAAATAACAATTCATTATCAAAGTAAATATCTGTATTTCCATTCAAAGTTATTGCTGTATACATCATTTTCTCGTTTTACCTGTTAAACCTATTTTAAGTGAAACATCGATTCCTATTATGGCTTTAACACCTACACCAAGATCTAGAACATAATTATTAGATCCTGCGGGAGTTCCTACTTTAGCAGCTATTTCCCCACCTCCTAAAGATGTTTTATTCGTTAAATGAGGCATTTTAGCCATCTTTACACTTTTTGCAGGACCTACACCCCATTCGGATTGAAGGTTCCCATGATTAGGATAATAATCTAACAATTGTCCACTAGGTGTCATATCTTTAGTAACATAGTCCAATTTACCCGAAATAGCAATATTTTTAAAATAGGGAACATTTAATGATCCACCAATAAAATTATGTCCTGTTCCATCCCCCCACCTTGCTATAGGTTGATCTGGATTTTGATTACTATATCCTAAACTTCCTATATCCGCAGTAATAGCTCCTGCTTCAATACTCCCGAATGGAACAGTCAAACCCGCTTGCAAACCTATACTAGCTTTTCCTTCAACTTCAAAAACAGGTCTTCCTCCATCTCCCTTAATACTATTATAAATGAAAGACATATTCAATCCTTGATTTCCACTTTCATCTTCATAAGAGGAATGATTTGTATAAAAATATTCTTTACGTTCTTCATTATACATAATATCACTACTACTATCATCTCCATTCCATAATTTATGCCACCATGCTCCAAATTTTGTCTCAAAAAGACCAGTAGGGTCCGTATACATTACTGGATTATTAAGCGAGTAGCGATACGGTGTCCAATTAACTGCTTGTTCCGCCAACGGGTCCACATTCATCCATCGACCCAGTGCAGCATCATAATTCCTTGCACCGTAATCGTATACATTCAATCCTAACTCATCTTGTAACTCTTTAGCATTATACTGATACTTATAGTGCGCGCCAATCGTATTATTCTTCTCGTTGTATCCACTATGCGCCAATCCAAATGGATAGTAATTCGTTTCTTCAATGATCTCACCAACGTCAATCTTGTCGTTTTTATTGGCATCCGAATAGCTTAAACGGACATTACCGAGGTGGTCGCGGTATTGATACACATAGTTTTGTGTTTCTGCATCAAAATACCCCTCTGCGGTAGGAAAGAAACGCAATACCCCATCAACATATTGGAAACCATCCTGATAATCCGTAACAACCGTGGTACTTCCTTGGGTTACTTTTTTCTGTACTTTTTCACCTGTGGCTGTATAAAGGTAGTTAATTTTTCCACTGCTAAAGGCAATTTCCGTCGGTAAATTCAAGTGGTTGTACTTGATTCCCGTTATGCCTTTGTTACGATCTACTTTTAAGTTGCCAAATTCGTCGTAGTCGTAGTGTTTCGCTGCTGTACTGCCTTGCTTAAATCCATCGGTATTGTTGGAGGCATCCACCACCTTTTGGAGTTTATTGCCTTCGTAGCTGTAGGTCAATTGATCTAAATCCAACGCAATAGCTGTATTCACATTACGTCCTTTGCGGTTAAGGGTTAAGATGTTTCCATTTAAATCATAGCTCATTTTTTCATCATACAATCCACACCCAAATCGTTATATGCCCCACCATAGCTCTTTTGCCAAAGTAGGGTTCCTTGGTTATTTAAACGCAAAATCCAGAGATCCATCCCTCCATAATATGGCACTGCCTTATCTCCTGACACAATGGAATTACTATTGGCGAGTACGACATAATCTCCTCCTTTTAAAGCAATCAGTTTAACGATTTCTTCCGTTCCTATTCCACCATAGGTCTTTTGCCATTCGATGGTCTTGGCTGCATTGAGCTTCACCAACCACAAATCTTCCTTGCCTTTGTTCTCTTGTGTTTTATCTCCTGATTTTCCGGAAGTGGACGTGATCCCCAACAAGAATCCACCATCACGCGTATGACAAATACTGTGTAGATAATCATTACCATCGCCACCCAAGCGGTATTGCCATTCTTGGGTACCGTCCTCCTTCATCTTCCACAACCAGGCATCAATATTCCCTCGACGGGCCGCCTGAAGATCACCACCTTTATCAGAAAGGGAACTCCCTGCCAATAAAAATCCATAATCGGCTGTAGGCAACACATCAAATAAATACTCTGCATGCGTACTGCCCAACGTCTGTTCCCAGACAACTTTTTGACTAAACCCTAACGTGGTTGTCAATAGTACAAATAGAAGTACTTGTATTCTCATAGACAAACTATATTTTTATTCTCATCAACTTCTTTCAATTATCCAATACCTTATTTCAAGAACTGCATCAAAAGTTTTCGCAAAAATACTTACTTAAATTAATATTTAGTTAAATAATTATATTTTAACAAGTATAAAAAATATAAATACAAATAAACAAACTAAAAAACATTAAAAGTCAAATAAAAATTAAGAAAATAAAAACAAAACTAAGAGTAAATCAAAAACACAACCCTTTTAGTTCTAAAAAAGCAAAGGGTGCAACTAAGGAAGATAATGGGATATAAGATTACTATGCGTGACAAAAAAGCTCTCCACTGAACCTCATCCAATCAATAGTAACTAAAAAACAATTCCTTTTCTGTTTGAATCACCTTGCAGTCCACGCCGAAAATCACGTGAATTTGCTCTGGGGTTAATACAGCTGCAGGTTTACCTTGGCCATACACTTGGGTATCTTTTAAGGCATAGATATAATCACAAAAATTAGCGATTAAGGATAGATCGTGCATCGTGGCTAAAACGCCAATATTTAAAGATTTGACTAGACGCAATATTTCCAATTGAAAGCGAATATCCAAGTGGTTCGTCGGCTCGTCTAGAATAATCAATTCCGGTTGTTGGGTCAGAGCTCTGGCTAAAAAAATGCGTTGTTTTTCCCCTCCTGATAGCGTAGAAAGCGGTTTATCTTGATAGGCCAACATATCAACCTGTTCCAAACTGCTACGCGCCAATTGATAATCCGTTTCATCAAAGGCTTGCCATCTTGATTTAAAGGGAATTCTCCCCATCAACACTACCTCTAAAACGGTGGTATCAAACATCGTTTCGTTAAATTGACCTACTACCGCAATTTTACGCGCCATCTCTTTTAAGCTATACGTCTTGATGTTAACTCCTTTATAAAACACTTCGCCTTGTTTGGCTTGTAATACCTGATAAATAATTTTTAAGAGCGTAGATTTTCCACAACCATTACATCCTACAATTCCAACAAATTGATTGGGTTTTACTTGGATATTTATTCCGTTTAGAATAGGGCGAGAAGGATAGTGAAAAGAAATACCTTGTACTTCTAGAAGAGGATATTCCATTAAATTTTCTTTTTGTTCATTACTAAAATAACGGCAAATAAAGGGCAACCAATTAAGGCAGTAATAATACCAATAGCGACTTCACTTTGGGGGATGAGGATGCGAGAAAGCCAATCGGCTCCGACTAAGAAGAGCGCGCCTATGACCGCACTGTACAACAAGGTCCAGTGGTGCTTACTCCCCAACAAACTGCGAACGATATGGGGAATTGTCAATCCAACAAAGCCAATAACTCCACAAAAAGCAACCACTAAACTGGTTACTAAGGTAACGAGTAAAATGGAAATAACGCGTTGTACATTGGGGTTTATACCAAGTGTAACTGCAGATTCGTTGCCCATCATCATAGCGTCAAGATCTTTGGTATGCAATAAAAAATAGACCAGTACGCCCACTAAAACAACTGCCACGCAACCGACAGCAGACCAGCTGACTTGTGCCAAGCTTCCCATAGTCCAAAAGGCAACGGCTCTTACCTTCTCGCTATCTTCAGCGATATAGACTAAAGCATTGGATAAGGCGGCACAAAAAGCATTGATAACGGTACCAACCAAAATAAGGTATAAGGTCGATACGCGATTGTTTTTCAAGCTTAAAGCAAAAATTACAACAGTTGCTCCACTTGCTCCTACAAAGGCCATCAGGGGAATACTCAACATGCCCCATAATCCACTTCCTACACCAAGACCTAACACAATAGCAATTGTTGCACCAAGGGATGCACCAGAAGATATACCCAATAAAAAGGGATCCGCTAATGGATTTTGAACGGTTGATTGCATCACGACTCCTCCTATTGACAAGGCAGCGCCAACCAATAGCGCCATTACTACGCGGGGCATGCGCATCGTCCATAAAACCTCTTCTACGATTGCCAAAGAAATGCCCTCTTCCGATTGCATGCCTGCAGAGGATCCCCAAAACATGTGGTAGACATCCGTCAACGTAATGGATAATAATCCAGAAAGCATAGCTGCAAATGCTGCAAATACAACGATTAGAACAAGGATAAAGAGGTAGAAATATTTTTTCTTTGTTTGTTTCATTTTATAATTTGGGATATAGAAAAGTGATTAACTGTCGGTATAGGGCAACGAACTCCAATCCTCCACTAACGGCATTGGAGTAATCTACCGTGGTGATTTGCTTGTTTTTTACGGCATCGAGTTGTTTTAGAACAGGATGCTCCTCAAAATAATGCTGTAAATCAGAGAGACTATTGGCCTGAAAGCTCGATAGGATAATGTAGTCTGGATTGAGATGTACAATATATTCTAACGAAATAGGAATGACCATATTTTCACTGGTTAAAAACTCAACATTAAAATCTTGGAGGAGTGAACCAATCAGGCATTTATCTTGGGTATAACAGTAGTAAATGCCACTAGATCTCACATTAGCAAGAAACAAAATACGCTTGGGTTGCTGCTGCTGGAAGGGAGCAACTGCATTTTTTATCTGTTGCAATTGCTCTACTTCACGTGTTATAAAATGCTCTACTTCTTGTTCTTTTTGAAAAACTCGTCCGAACATTCGCAAATCTTTTAGAAAAACATCCAACGTACGGGTCTGATTAAAATCAAAAACAGCTGTTGTAGTGATTCCTTTTTTCTTCCAAAATTCAGGACTACCACTTCGTTTATCCTTAAAAGCAGATTCCATACCAAACAGTTGGCTAGGGCGTGTGGCAAGTATGGCTTCTATGGAAGGCCATAACGAGGTTAAAATGGGCCAATCCGCAGCAGTTCCTGGTTTTACTTTTTGATCCAAATACCCTACGCCGACTACTTTTTCCTTTCCACCAAAATACTTCACCATTTCTAAGGCTTGTTGACCAAAAATAACCACGCGTTCTTCGGGTTCCTGCGCCCATACTGGTAGAGATAAGCCTAGGAGAAAGAGTCCGAGCAGGTTACAGTAAAACTTGTGTACACGCATACTTAAAAACGATAATTTACACTCAATTTAAGATTGATAGGATCTTCGGGACGCCAGTAATAAAATCCACCTCTTGAATTGTAATAGGCTCCGTTGTATAAATAGCGGTCAAATAGATTATTTACAAGTAAAGAAATTTTTACATCTTCCTTTTTCCAGCTTGCTCCTACATCCACTCGAGTATAATCAGGTAAAGGGTCTCCTCCACCGCCACCAAACGCCCAAGTTTGACGATCTCCCATAAACGTCACGCCAGCCATTAGTGAAAGATTGTGTAAAAATCCTTCTTCAAACGTATAGTCCAACCAAACATTAGCCACGTGCTTAGCATACCCACTAACACGACTTCCCTTTTCAGCTCCTTTTGTTTCCTTGGTTACTTCCGATTCTGTATAGGCATAGTTCGCTACTATATTCAATCCTCTTGCGATCTTTCCCATCAGGTCCATTTCAATCCCTTGTGTTCGAGTTTGTCCGAGTTGTAATACGTAATTTTCTCCTGGATCATTCAAAGGATCTGCTGATAAATGGTTGTTTTTTGTAATGCGATATAAGGATACCGTAGATTGAAATCGCTTGTTAAAAAAGTGGTTCTTTACGCCCAATTCGATATTGTGCCCCGTCAGCGGAGTAACAGCAGAACCGTCTCTTTTTATTCCAGACTGTGGTACAAAAGTTTGGTCATAGAGCGCATATACATTGGTGTTATACCCTACTTTATAATTCAAACCTACTCGAGGGGTAAATTTATGGTCTTCTCTCGTCTCCATATTGGAATTTTCTTTTACGGTAGTATAACGTCCAGCGATAGTCACCAAAAGGGTTTCATCCAAGAAAGCTAATTCATCTTGAATATAGACTCCCGTATAACTTTGCCCTACATCCGCTTGCCCAATACCATGTTGGGCTACGCGTTGTTTTAAGGGCTGAGTGCGATCAAAGGAAGGATAACCGTGCACCGGCTTTTGATATGAATCCTCGTAAATATTAAATGTCCCAAGATCATCATAATCAAACTTTTGACTCCAATCAACGAAATATTGCTTGTGTCCCATGTCCAACCCTCCTAGGATTTTGTGTTTAATAGCCCCTGTTTCTACGCTACCATTAACAAATAGTTGACCTGTTGTTGCGCGATTTTCTGCATCCCATAAATTACTTGTTCGAATAAAATCTCCATGATCGTCGATATGGGTTACCCACATATACTGTCCTTCTTGATTGAACTTAAAATACCCCATTTGAGCGTGTAACGTCCATTGATCGTTTAGTTGCGTTTTCAAATGGACATGAAAGCTATGATCTTCCATGATGGAAGGTTCAAATCCAGGATCCCCAAAAGTTCGCTTACGCGACAATGTGGCAAAGCCTGCTTTTGAAAATAAGTAATCTGCACCAAAATCAGACATTTTTAATCGTTGGTAGGTATATTCTGTGGTAAGCGTGGTTTTATCACTCAGTCGAAACAAAAACGAAGGAGCAAATGCCAAACGCTTGTTAAATTGATAGTCTCGATAGCCATTTCTACTGCTTCCCATCAGATTTAAGCGATAAAAAACACGGTCTGACATTGGCGTTAATTGTCCTTCTATATCCGCCGCTGCACGTACAAAATCAAAACTTCCGTAGTTTACTTCTACTTTTTGAGCTGTTTCTCCTGTTGGTTTTTTCGTAACTACATTGTAAATTCCTGATGGCTCACCGTTGGACATCATAAAACCCGCTGGTCCTTTGACAAATTCGATATGGTCTACAAAACTCATATCTTCTGCCATGGGGCCATAGATAGAGGAAACATTCATTCCATTGCGAAAAGCAGAAGCTCGAGAACCTCGCATATTAATACGCGCATACACATCTCCCCATTCCTCTAAGCGCACTGCCCCACTTACATTTCGAATAACCCCATCGGTTAACGTTGTAATTTGCCGCGCTTCGATTAGTTCGGGCGAAAGCACTTGAATGTTTTGAGGAACATTGGCAATCGCTTGATTTAAACGCAGCGATTCAGAAGCTCTTGTTTGTACAAATGGTTTTTTTTCTAGGGTAATAACCACTTGCTCTAATTGTTGATTTGTTGTAGCTAAACTATCGGAATGCACTTGCGCCCAACTACCTGATGCTGTTAAAAACAATAATAAGGCTATACTTCTTTTATATTTTTTCATGAGGTTGTGTTTTTATTTAAAATCATTTTAAATAGACTGCCGCAAAAGTCTTATTTTCAAACGTGGAACAGACCACGCACAAAGACGAGAAAACAACGTAAGAAGAAGTATTCGAATCAAAAAGGCAGCTATTTTACGCTATCTTATTTAAAATCAATATAAATACGTATTTTTGTAGGCAAAAGTAAAAGTCTATGGAAACAGCACAACATCCAACGAATATGAATATACAGCAACATCACGTAGATGGAGCAGGTTATACGATGGATATCACTGTCATTCAAACCCCTATGGCTCAGATTAAACATGGTTTATATACGGCAGAGGAAGATTTTTATCACGTAGTCAAACCAACCCAAGAATCAATTCTCAGCTGTAGCTGTATACAAGGAAGTAGTTTGACGCTCAATCACGAGAATCTAAACATTGGTGAACAAGGTTCACTTTTATTTCAAGAACAAGCGGAACCTTATGAGCATCTGATGAAAACAGATAAGAGTAAAAAAGGAGAATTTTTAGAAATTGCTGTTCATAAACGTTTTATTACTTCTTTGTTTGAAGAGGAAGGTGATTATCTAGCCGAACTTCTCCAACAGCAATCTTCAAAATTGCACTTTGAACTGAATCTTCCGGCTTTACAGGTATTACAACAACTTATAGACAATCCATATCAAGGTCGATTAGCTACACATTACCTGGATAATAAAGTAGAGGAAATGCACTTGATGCACTACCACAATTGGCGAACAACGAAAGAACAAAAAGGCCCCAAGTTTCACAAAAAAGACGAAGAAGCCCTACACGAAATTAAGCAATTCATTACTGCTCATTATCAAGAAGATTTTACCTTACAGGCATTAGCACACCGCGTAGGGATTAATCAAACCAAACTCAAAACAGGTTTTAAAACCTTGTTTGGCACAACAACATTCAAGTACATTCACGATTTACGCATGCAAAAAGCCTTGGAATTAATTCAAAGCCAAGCCTATACCATCTATGAAATTGCTGAATTTGTAGGGTATAAACACAGCCATCATTTTACTGCAGCGTTTAAAAAGTATTATGGACAATTGCCTACGCAAGTAAAATAGTGTTTGGATATAGTAAAGAAATCAAAACTATTTAATTATACCAATCGGTATTTTTATTACCTTTGTTCCATAGAATGCAGGTAACTATGAGTAAAGCAGCGAAAACTAAACAGTTTATTATAGAAAAAACAGCCCCTTTATTTAACAGTAAAGGGTATGCGGCTACGTCGATTTCGGATCTTACTGCTATTACGGGATTAACGAAAGGCAGTATTTATGGTAATTTCAGCAATAAAGATGAGGTGGTGGTAGAAGCCTTTCTATACAATGTATCTATAGTTAAGCGTGGAATTCATCAGGCACTGAGCCAAGGAAGTACACCCAAGGAAGCGTTGTTGAATTTTGTTGAGTTCTACCGTCAATACTGGGAAAAGCTTGTTACTTCGGGTGGTTGTGCCCTTTTGAATGCTGCTACGGAAGCCGATGATCACCTGCTTTTTCTCAAAGAAAGTGTGCAACACAATTTCAATCTTTGGATTAATCGCTTGGCTGGGGTAATTGAAGAAGGAAAAGTCCAAGGCCTTTTTAAGGAAACGGTTCAGTCTGACGCAATTGCCGCTCTATTTGTTATGTTGATTGAAGGTGGGATTCTCTTATCTCGCTCTATGGGTAACAAAAAGCATTTGGATGTGGCTTTGAATCAAATTGAACACATCATCCATACTGAACTGGAAAAATAAAGCAAAAGTCATCGACTTGCAGTCGAATGACTTTTTTTAAACACAAAAATATACCAATCGGTATTTTATTAATATTAAAAAACAACAACCATGAAAGACGTTTTTATAGTAGCTGCCAAGCGCTCGCCTATAGGAGGATTCCTTGGGCAACTCCAACACATTCCAGCCACCGAGCTAGGAAGTTTAGTCCTCCAGTCCCTCTTAGAAGAAGTAGCCATCCCCAAGACAGCTGTCGATAGTTTATACATTGGCAATGGGGTAAGTGCGGGTCTAGGTCAGGCTCCTGCTAGACAAGTAGGCATTCTGGCGGGCTTACCTCCAGAGACAGAAGCTACAACCATCAACAAAGTATGTTCCTCAGGACTCAAAGCGGTTTCTTTAGCAGCGCAGCAAATTCAGTTGGATCAAGAGCATATCCTGGTTGCAGGAGGAATCGAAAGTATGAGTCGTGTTCCCTTTTATTCCTTTCCTCGTCAGGTTCATAAATTAGGTCATTTAACTAGTGTTGATGGGCTATTGAACGATGGACTAACAGACGCTTATGCTCATTGTCACATGGGCAATGCCGCAGAAATCGGTATTCGCCACTTTGGCTTTACGCGGGAAGAACTAGATGCTTATGCACAAAGTTCGTATCAAAAAGCGCAACAAGCTACTGCAGAAGGAAAATTCAAGAAAGAAATTACCCCCATTCCTCTTTCTTCTTCCTCTTCTGATTGGATGGAAAAGGATGAAGATATTTACAAAATAATCCCTGAGAAACTTGGGCGATTACGTCCTGTTTTTGAAGCAGAGGGATTACTTACTGCTGCAAATTCCAGCAATCTAAATGATGGTGCTGCCCTGCTTCTCCTCGCTTCTGCTCAAGCAGTAGAACAGTATGACTTAAAACCCTTGGCCAAAATAATTGGGTATGCTGATGCTGCTCAGGATCCGCTTTGGTTTACAACTGCCCCTGCGTTAGCTATTCCCAAAGCCTTAGAACATGCTAATTTAACGTTAGCAGATATCGATTTGTTTGAAATCAATGAAGCCTATGCTTCTGTGCCACTATCTATGGTTCACTTGTTGAATATTTCGTTGGACCAAGTGAATATCTATGGCGGTGCCGTGGCATTGGGGCATCCGATTGGTGCTTCGGGAGCACGTATTTTAGTGACACTTACCCATGCCCTGCAACAAGAGAATAAACGCTATGGCGTAGCGGCTATTTGCAACGGTGGCGGTGGTGCAACAGCACTCGTAATAGAAAAAGTATAAAGTAATCCGATACAACAATGGAAAAATTTGATCTTATCGTCATTGGCTCAGGACCTGGTGGGTATGTAGCAGCTATACGAGCAGCGCAATTGGGCTATAAAACCGCAATTGTTGAAAAATACAACACCTTAGGTGGTACCTGTACCAATGTGGGTTGTATTCCGACAAAAGCACTCTTGGATAGTACCCACCAGTATGCAGAGGCCTTGACCAAATTCAACAAACACGGAATTGAAATTCAAAAGATGGCGCTCAATCAGCAACAAATGTATCGTAGAAAAGAAGAGGTGGTTCAAAAAACCACACAGGGCTTGACGTTTCTAATGAAAAAAAACGACATCACCACTTTTCAAGGTATAGCACATTTTACGAGTAATACTACGTTGACTGTTACTTCTTCTACTGGAGTACTAACACAGCTAGAAGCAGATAAAATCATCATTGCAACGGGTTCTAAACCAGCAACACTACCTGGGATAACAGTAGATAAGAAACGCATCATTACCTCTACAGAAGCACTTACCTTAGTTGAACAACCTAAAAGCATACTAATTATTGGTGGTGGAGTAATTGGTGTGGAAATGGCATCTATTTTTAACCGTATGGGTACCGAGGTAACTATATTGGAGTATGCTCCTACTCTATTAGCGACGATGGATACGGAGTTGGGTAAAACACTACAGAAACTATTGAAGAAGGAGCAAATTAACATCCTTTTGGAACAAAGCGTGTATGCAGTTGAAAATTTGGGAGAACAGGCACGAGTAAAGTTTAAAGACAAACAAGGGGTAGAACATCAACTCGATGCGGACTATGTCCTTCTAGCCGTTGGAAGACGTCCTTATACGGAAGGACTTGGTCTTGAAAATACGGAAGTAACCTTAGATGAAAAAGGATATATAAAAACCAATGCACACTTGCAAACGCAAGCAGGGAATATTTATGCTATTGGGGATGTGATTGGCGGAGCCATGCTAGCACATAAAGCCGAAGAAGAAGCCGTATTTGTTATTGAAATAATAAACGGTCAAAAGCCGCATATCCACTACAACCGCATTCCTAGCGTCGTATATACTTGGCCAGAAATTGCCTCAGTTGGCGCAACAGAACAAGAGTTAATCCAGCAGAATATTACTTATACCATTGGGAAATTTCCATTTTCTGCCAATGCTCGAGCACGCGCTTCTATGGACACAGAAGGATTTGCTAAGGTATTGGTTGACCCCCAATACGGTGAAATTTTGGGCGTCCATATTATTGGTGCACGAGCGGCTGATTTAATTGCACAAGCCGTTGTTGCCCTAGAATATGAAGTAACGGCTAAGGATATGTTTTCCATTTCCTATGCCCATCCCACCTTTGCAGAAGTACTGAAAGAGGCGTATCGCCTAGCAGGTGGTTATCCAGCCATCAATATATAATTCTATTTTTTCTTTTTATAACAAAGAGCGTCTTGCTATAAAGCGCTCTTTTTTTTGTGGAAGTATTTTCCATTAGTTTATCTTGATGTACTACGTTTATTTATATCCTGTAATTTCAATTCTTACCAGCCTGCCAAAATTCATTTTTTTTTAAATAAAATAATCCTTTGTTTCATTTAATAGGTTTAAGCAACGGAACAAAATAAAATGGCGCTACACATTTATAAAATTAAACAAGAACAACAGTACCCTTTGACGTTCTTTAGTAAAACAAAAGCGTAAATCATACGATAAACCCTCTGTTTTCCTACTGTATTGAGTTGTTTTTATCTAAAAAAAACTCTCACATCCTCCAAAATATCCAACAAAAGTCTATTTGTTCTAGCAAAAAAATAATAGAGAAATAAACCTGTTCTTTTTACACTTTGCACGACCTAAAAAAAGTACTCCCCCTATATTCGTTTCAAATAATTTTAATTTTAATTTATTATGAAAAAAACATTTGCAGTACTTGCAGTATTTATTTTAATTGCTTGCGTAATTTCTTGTAGTAAAAGTTCAAATCCAGCATCTCCTATTACAACAAAGCAATTGGCTTTAACCGCCAGTAAAACAGTAGTCAACGAAGGCGAAGCCGTAGAATTCTCCATTAAAGTTAGTGATAAGATCTTAACCGATGCCATCTTATTTATCGATCAGCAAAAAATTTCAAATCCTTTTGTCTTTACCAAGGCGGGTTCTTACAAGGTGATAGCAAAAAAAGAAAACTACACCAACAGCAATGAAATTGTTATTGAGGTCAATGGAACTAAACCCATAGAAAAAAAATTAACCTTAGAAGCTAATCGTGCTACTATTAAAATAGGAGAAAAGGTAGCCTTTACAGTAAAAGACGAAAATAATCAAGAAGTTTTAGATGCCACGATTAACTCAAACGGCACTTCAGTTGGGGCTTCTTGGGAAGCAACAGCGGCTGGTTCATTTCAATTTATTGCTTCTAAAACAGGATATAGCGATAGTTCGGAAGTTCATGTTCTTGTTGAAGAAGTAGATGCGCCTTCTAATTACTTTATATATAAAGAACAGTATTATGATGTCACAAAAGCTAAACTTACACGCCTTGGTGAAAAGTTAGGAGCTGGAGGAAAATATGACGTTTATTTAGCAACGCTAAACAATGAAGGCACCCATAAAAAAAATGTATTACAATTTAAAATAGAATTCAAATCTAAAGATCCAAATATTCCAGAAATGCCTCAAAATGGAAAATTTGCTATTACGCCGTATGATCTTCTTGCGATAACGGTACATCAAACTGAAATACCCAATCAACATGCAGAAAATACTTCGTATGTAACTCTTTCGGGTATGTATCTCTTAGAAACAGCGGATTCTGATGTAGAAATCATAAAAAATGGAACGATTAATTTTAACATCGAAACAATGGATAAAGAAATTATTAAGGGTCGATTCAACGGTGAGATTTTAGTCAAGCTAAATAAATATTAATCCTAAACATAGGAGAAAAAAGGAAGCTACCCAAGTTGAGTAGCTTCCTTCCTATCATATAGGAACTAAGGAATCAAAATACTGAAAGCAATCCAATTCCTTTTTGTCTTTTATTGTAATCCATTTACTATAGCAATTACTTCTTCTTGTGTTCCTGTTTTTAAATCGGATGCCTTGAGTTCAATCATCTGATTTTTAGCAACCGTAATATCCTTAATAGCATACACGACTTTATTTGTAGCGGCATCTACAGAAACGAAGAAAACATATCCTTCTAGTCCAATAGGAACCCAGCCGTAATGCTCTGTAAATACATCTCCAAGTTCTGGATGATTTAAGAACACATCCAAATGAGCTAATCCTTCTTCATTCTTTACACCTAGGTAAACAGCCGCATTTTCATAGTTGTATCCTTGGGGAACTTTTACAAAAAATTGCGTTTGTTCTCCTTCGTAATCTGCATATTTATCAATATTAGACCACCCAATTTCAGCAGGTAATTCATTCCACCCGTTTAAAAACAACACATAGTTTTCATTGTCCTCATCGCTGCCTAAAAAACCCATTTCTGTTTGGATGGGAATTTCTGTAAAGGTCAAGTCATCCTTTGCATCCAAGTTCCCTTGCCATAATAGCATATCTTCTTGGAAGCCTTTGGTATTTTTAGTAGGAACTTCCATATTAATTCCATAATTAGAGACTTGTTTTCCCTTTAACTTGATGTCAAAGTAAAATTCTCCACCTGTAATGATAAATGCGCGATATCCCTCTGTAGACAGGCGTCCGTAGGCATCTTTCTCTACGTCAAAATATCCATTTTCATCTCTATTGGTAGGATATATCCCCATCGTTGGCCGATTCGCTAACGCCATGGTTCCCTTGTCATAGAGTTCGATAAAAGTACATTCAATTTCATCGCCTGCTTCACCCCAATATTCTGGGGTTGCCAATGCCGTAACATGAACTTTTACGCCTTGTTTACTACTAAAACTAAAAGCACCATCTTCCCCTAAGGTTGTTGTAATCTTTTGTTTGAGTCCGTCTAGTACCCCTGCTCTAAAATTAGTAAAATCTGTAGCAGTTGGTACTTTAATTTCTACAGGAGGCAAAACTGGATCAGGAGTTGATTTGTTGTCATCACTACTACAAGAAATAACACCTAATGCACTCAGGAGGAAAAGAATTCCTGCTGAGCGTTTAATCTTCTTTTTCATATTTTATTTTTTTTAATTATCGTCAAAAGTATTAAATCATCTGTAATAAAATAAAAAATAACTATACCATAAAGCACTATATGTACAATATAAATTGCAAGTCACTACTAAAATATGTTAAATTTAAAAATAAATTCTTTAAAAGAAATATTGAAACATCCACTACTTGACCCTTATAGGAGGCCTATCTTTTTTTTCCGATATTTGTAGTTTAGCTTTGTACTTTCATTCTTGAATTATTCATCATGACAAAAACGGAAAAAGTAAACTTTGTTCTTGAAACTTTAGATGCCTTATATCCTGAAATTCCGGTTCCTTTAGACCATAAGGATGCCTATACGTTGTTGATTGCAGTGTTGCTATCTGCTCAATGTACGGATGAACGCGTGAATAAGATAACTCCTATTTTATTTGCTAAAGCAGATAATCCATATGATATGGTTAAACTAACTGTTGAGGAAATTCAAGATATTATTCGCCCTTGTGGGTTATCGCCTATGAAGAGTAAAGGAATCTATGGGCTGTCTAAAATCTTAATTGAAGAACACAATGGGGAGGTTCCAGCGGACATGGAGGCACTTGAACGTTTACCTGCTGTAGGCCATAAAACAGCTTCTGTTGTCATGGCACAAGCCTTTGATATTCCAGCTTTTCCTGTGGATACGCATATTCACCGTTTGCTGTATCGCTGGGGATTTTCCAATGGGAAAAGTGTACAGCAAACAGAAAAAGATGCCAAACGTTTATTTCCGAAAGAACAGTGGAATAAACTTCACCTGCAATTAGTATGGTACGGTCGCCAGTATTCTCCTGCGCGAGCATGGAAGTTAGAATTAGATATTATTACGAGTGTAATTGGTCGAAAAACTGTACTCAACGAATATTACAAAAAACAAGAAAAAAAAGCATCGAAATAATCGATGCTTTTTTTTTAGTTCACTTCGGATGGTTTCAACTTCGTTTCTACGAATTCACTAAAAGCTAATTGCGACCAATACTTGGAGTACGCCAATAGCTTTTCAATTAATTCGGGTTGAGGCAACTTCGCATCCTGTCCTTTTAAAAGCGTTTTGTAGTTTTCCTTCATAAAATATCAATTGAGTTTTGCTATTAAAACGCACAAAACGAGACTTTATTATACGGTAAAAGAAATTTGTTTTTTCTCCATTAATCGCCTCAAATTAATAATAGCATAGCGCATGCGACCTAAAGCCGTATTAATACTGACATCAGTTGCCTCTGCAATTTCTTTAAAGCTTAAATCTTGATACAAGCGCATGCGAATTACTTCCTGTTGATCTTCAGGTAATTCTAGTATTAATTGTTGTAAGTCAGTTGTTATCTGATTGGTTATCAACAATTCTTCAATGGTTTCACTATCATCTTTTAGAAAAGAAAAAAATGGGGTTTGCTCCGTATCATTATGGATGGTAATTCGCTTTTCACGGCGGTAATGATCCATGATTAAATTGTGAGCAATACGCATAACCCAGGAGATAAACTTCCCTTCTTCGTTGTATTTTCCAGTTTTAAGGGTATTGATGACCTTGATAAAGGTATCTTGAAAGATATCGTTGGTTAATTCAACATCGTCTAATTTACTGAAAATAAATCCAAAAATTTTAGCTTGATGTCTTTTAATTAAAATTTCAAGCGCCTGCTCATTGCCTCCCACATATTGATGCACTAAGGTTGCATCTGGTAATTGAATCAATTCCATAACAAAATTCTTTTTATAGCTGTTCTATGTAATCTAAAAAAGTAATGTTGTTATATAGGCTCTTGATTTTTATCGATTAAGTGATACAAATATAAGTAAAATATTCTGTTAAAAACAATAGTTTAAAAGAAATGTTAAACGTCTTCGGTATTCTTTACTGCCGAAAGCGTTTCATAAACAAAGATAAAAGCGTATTTTTGTGTTTCAAATACACGAATCTCCTATGTCTAAACTAGATTTTTCTAAACTAGATCCAAAACACAATATCATTATTAAAGGCGCACATTTGCATAATTTAAAGCATATTGATGTGGTAATTCCTAGAAACCAAATGGTGGTCATCACGGGGCTTTCTGGCTCGGGAAAGTCTTCCTTAGCCTTTGATACGCTTTATGCAGAAGGGCAACGTCGCTACGTGGAAAGTTTATCTGCTTATGCTCGCCAGTTCCTAGGACGTATCGATAAACCTAAAGTGGAATATATCAAAGGGATTGCTCCTGCTATTGCGATTGAACAAAAGGTAAATACAACCAATGCGCGATCAACGGTGGGAACATCAACAGAAATATACGATTATATCAAATTGCTATTCGCCCGAATCGGGCATACCTACTCGCCTATCTCTGGGCAAGAGGTGAAGAAAGATACGGTAGAAGATGTTATTAAGTTAGTGCAAACACTCCCCCTAGACAGTAAATGGTTGTTGTTAGCTCCCTTACGCTTTGAAGAAGATCGATCGCTAGCTGAACACTTGGCTGTTCTATTGAAACAAGGGTATGCTCGTTTATCCGTAAAAGGAGAAATGGTTCGTTTAGATGAATTTCTAGCGCTAGAGGCAGATTTGATTAATCAATTTGCTCTGGATGATGTTTTACTTATTATTGATCGTATTGTTGTCAAAGATACAGATGAGTTTTACAATCGCTTGGGAGATGCTATTGAAACAGCTTTCTTTGAAGGAAAGGGAACGTGTTTTGTCCGCGCTTTAGCAGGAGAAACACACTATGAATTTAGCAACCGCTTTGAACTTGATGGACTCACATTCTTAGAGCCCAATATCCATTTATTCAGTTTCAACAATCCGTATGGCGCTTGTCCCACTTGTGATGGATATGGCAACGTGATTGGAATTGATGAGGAATTGGTATTCCCTAATACGGGATTATCCGTATATGAAAATGCGGTTTTCCCTTGGCGTGGAGAATCCATGGGATGGTATCGCGATCAATTGATTCAACATGCGTATAAATTTGATTTTCCTATTCATCGTCCTATCTTCCAGTTAACACCAGAAGAAAAGGCACTTCTATGGGAGGGCAATGAGTTTTTTACAGGACTACATGCTTTCTTTGAAGAATTGGAGGAAAAGAATTATAAGATTCAAAATCGCGTTTTACTTTCGCGATACAGAGGAAAAACAAAATGCCCAACTTGTAAAGGGAAACGCTTGAGAAAAGAGGCAAATTACGTCAAAATTGGCGGAAAAACTGTTTCTGATTTAGTGGATATGCCCATTGATAAGCTCGTTGTTTTCTTTCAAGAATTACAGCTTACTTCGTATGAAAAACAAGTAGCCAAACGCCTGTTGATTGAAATCAACAATCGCTTGGGCTTTTTGTTAAATGTTGGACTTTCCTACCTAACCTTGAATCGAAATTCATCTACCTTATCAGGTGGAGAATCACAACGGATCAATTTAGCCACTTCGTTGGGAAGTAGCTTGGTAGGCTCCATGTATATTTTGGATGAACCGAGTATTGGATTACATCCCAAAGACGGAGAAAAACTAATTCACGTCTTAAAACAACTACAAGCGCTAGGCAATACGGTGATTATTGTTGAGCATGACGAAGAAATTATGCATGCAGCGGATCAAATCATTGATATTGGCCCAGAAGCAGGTACCTTTGGAGGAGAACTAGTCGCTCAAGGTAGCTTTGAAGAAATTTTACAATCTGATTCCTTAACGGCTCAATACCTCAATGGAACAATGAAAATTGAGGTGCCTAAAAAGAGAAGACCCTACAAGCACTATATTGATATTATCGGAGCAAGAGAACACAATCTAAAAAACATTGATGTTCGCTTTCCTTTGGACTGTTTAACCGTGATTACTGGAGTTTCTGGAAGTGGAAAGAGTACCTTAGTGAAACGCATCCTCTTTCCTACTCTACAGAAGAAATTAACGGGTCTAAGTGATAAACCAGGACAATATACCGCTTTAGAAGGCAAATTTGACCACATCAAACAAATTGAATATGTGGATCAAAACCCAATTGGACGAAGTTCACGCTCTAATCCGGTAACTTATATCAAGGCCTATGACGAGATTCGAGACCTTTATTCCAAACAAAATACCTCTAAACTAAGAGGCTATCAACCCAAACACTTCTCCTTTAACGTGGATGGAGGTCGATGTGAGGTATGTAAAGGGGAAGGTAGTGTAACGGTTGAAATGCAATTCATGGCAGATGTTCACTTGGAATGTGAGGCTTGTCACGGAAAGCGCTTCAAGAAAGAAGTTTTGGAAGTGAACTTCGAAGGCAAAAATATTGATGATATTTTATCCATGACGATAGATGAGGCACTAGCCTTTTTCAGCCTGCACAACCAAACCAAGATTGCTACACGCTTACAACCGTTGCAAGATGTAGGATTAGGCTACGTCCAATTAGGACAATCCTCTTCTACCCTGTCTGGTGGAGAAGCACAACGCATCAAATTGGCTTCTTTTTTATTAGCAGGATCTACACGAGAAAAAGTGCTGTTCGTTTTTGATGAACCTACAACAGGTCTGCATTTTCACGATATTAAAAAGTTATTGACAGCCTTCAATGCACTAATTGATAAAGGACATTCAATCATCGTGATTGAGCACAATTTAGACCTGATCAAATGCGCCGACTATATTGTAGATATTGGTCCTGAAGGCGGTGAAAAAGGCGGTGAATTGATCGCTTTTGGAACACCAGAAGAAATAGTTACCTGCAAAGCATCTAGCACAGGACAATTTTTGAAAAATAAATTGAAATAAAAGCTTTTTTGGTGATGAGCGAAATTTATAAAGTAGAAAAAGCATACAATAAAAACAAAAAAGCTTGAGGATTACCTCAAGCTTTTTTGTTTCTGCTAACTGTCAACTATACAATATCTTCTGGTATCGCTTGAAACAAATTATACGAAAGTACATGACTGAGTTTAATCAAAGTATCTAATGTAAAATTCTCTTTTCCTTTTACCCATTTACTTACCTGTTGTGGTGTAACAGCCATTTTTTCTGCTAAATCTTTTTGTTTCCATCCTAACACAGTTAAGCGACTTAAAATATCCAGAGCGATTTTCTGAGAAACCCTATGTAATTCTCTGTTGGTCACACGTGTTTTAGCGCGATCAAGTGTATTTGTTTCTTCTGCTGAAACAAGTGCTAAAAATTTTTCTTTATTCAACATGGTTTTATTCGTTTAAGAATTCAAAAAAAGAATCTTTATCTATAATATTCTCTCCACTTAAATAGGCATAGGCTCTATTTAATTTATTTAGTTCTTTAGTGGTATGCATACGTTCTTGCATTAAATGTTGTAAGGGTAACTTTATTGCTCCGCCCGTAATAACAAATGTATTTATATCGATTTTAATAGCATATATTCTCAAACAATCTTCTCTTCCTTTTTGTAAAGAAAGCACTTGAGCACGATATTCCCTATTGTGCAGTGGTTTAAAAAAATACGATAAACTTTCCTCTTTGGTCGATGCAATCGCTACTAAAGTATCGTCAATTACTTCTACATTGGTACTAATATACATCGCCATTTCTTCTAAGCTAACATCCTTTGGTATATCTTTTTCATTCTGCTTTAAAAAGGTAAACAAATAGTCCATGTCCGTCCATAGCTCAATCAATCGATCATATTCATTGAATTCCTCGCCCTCGTAATGAAAGGCCCATAACTTGTCTTCAAAGATACTAACAATTTTCATAAAATCAACCTGTAGGTTTAGTTTTTGCAATACTATTTAATAACAGTAGCAATTCTATATCTCTCTTTTTCCATCTCTCGTTTCTCATTTTTACATTTGTTTTTGGTATTTAATTAATCTTAACAAAAACAATTCCAAAAAAGAGAAATAGGAAATAATAAACCGAAACGCAGTGTAAGTACATTGAACACTAAAACAAAATATAAACTAGGTGAAATAAAGGAGTAAAATTTTCTAAAGTAGAAGAAGCAAACAACAAACAAAAAAGCTTGAGGTAATCCTCAAGCTTTTTTGTTTGTTGTTTGCTGTCAACCGTTAACCGTCAACCATTCAACACACTCACCAAGCGTTCAGTCAGGCGTTTGCGACCAAAATATTGCAAGCCCATGGCGTGTACTTGGAGCTGTTTCTTTTGATACAGTTCAAAATACTGCAGTAAGATTTCAGTTATTTTATCTTTTTCACTGTAAAGCGCATTTTTTCCTACATTAGTTTGTTGGATAATTTCAAAGAAATCGGATTCCTCTGGTCCTATAGCCAAAATAGGGCGTTCTGCTGCCATGTATTCAAACAATTTTCCTGGAATAATAGCGCGAGTATCATCCGAATCAATTTCAACGAGCAGCAAAACCTGAGAAGCGCGCATTTGTCTTAGAGCTTCTTGGTTTTCTACATACCCCCGATTATCGGTACATTCTACTAACTTGAACTCCGCTAAAGTATTCAAGATATCTTCGCTTATTTTTCCGATGAGTTTTAATTCAAATGCTGCTTTAAAAGCGGGGTTCTCTCGTCTTAATTCGCTAATTGCCTTCCACAGAACGCGCGGATTTCGATTCGATAAAAAAGAACCAATATGGGCTAGCGTAAATTTCTCATCTAGGGGAATCTTACCTAAATGAGCCACATCATAACCATTGGTAATAATAGCAATGGGTTTATCGGTTTTAGTTTCGAATTCTTTACGCGTAGTTTTACTCGTTACAATCAGATGATCCGCTGTATTGAGCACCTCATGTTCTAGTGCTAGATGCTTTTCTTTGGCTTGATCTGATAGTTTAAGATCCTTATGATAACCAATTGTTGTCCAGGGATCTCTAAAATCCGCAAACCATTTTAGCTGTAGTTTTTTCTTTAATGCTAGTCCAATTAAATGTACACTGTGAGGAGGACCTGTTGTAATAACCGTCTCAATATCGGGGTGTTGTTTTAAATAGTCTGTTAGATACGCTACAGAAGGCTTTACCCATCCAATTCTCGCATCGGGAATGAACATATTTCCACGAATCCACAGCAATATTTTATCCCATTTGGATTGGTTTCTCACTTGGGGAATCATACCTGAACTCATCGTTTGTGCACGTTGTCCTGCTAATTTTTTTGCAAGTCCATAAGGCTCCTTAATCTTGTGCTTTAGAATAGTAATGGAAGGATCTACCTCCTGCTCCAATTGGGTGTCAATTAAGGGATAATTGGCTCCTTCTGGCACATATACAATGGGTTCAATATTAAAATCTGGCAAGTATTTCACAAACTTCAACCAACGTTGAACACCAGGGCCACCCGCTGGAGGCCAATAATAACAAACAATTAAAACTTTTTTCTTTTCTATTTTCTTTTCCATTTTATCTCCTCCCTCTCCCGTTTAGGCTTCCTTTCTTTTTTTAACAGACCAACCAATCGCTCCCACAGCAAGTAAGAGAATCAGTAGTGAACTTGCTAAAGCAATTCTACTTCCTGTTTTCACCACTTGAGGTTCAAAGGTAAATTCAATCGTATGTTTTCCCTTTGGCAAGGGTAAGGCTCTCAATACATAATCTACGGCTAAAATAGGCACTTCTTGCCCATCAACTTTAGCAACCCATCCCTGAGGATAATAAACCTCAGAAAACACGGCTAATCCCTCATGCTGATTTTCTGCTTCATAGACTAGTTGATTGGCTTTATACGAAATCAATTGAATTGAAGCCAACGAATCAACAGTATAGCTATCTTGAACTGCTTGAGCAAACGTGTGAGTATTCAGTACAGCGGTTGTTTTCGTATTGATGCTATTCAGTGCTTTCATCTCCTCATCTGCCGTAGTTACTTTTTGTACAGCCGAAACAAACCAAGCATTGCCGTTAGCTTCTTGATTTAGCATGGCTACACTGCGTCCTTCCTCATCGGGTTGAATCACGTATTTTACATTCATCATATTGAATACAGGCATAGGGTTTTGACTCATTTGATAGTCTGCCAATTGCTGGATTCTCCTTGGCTTAGCTGCGTGATAACCTCCTAATGATTGGTGGAAATACGATGCTTTTGCACTATTTAATCCCCCTTGCGCATCAAATACGCGGAAGTGAGTTGGGTCATTTAAAATTTGCTTATCGGCTTGGGTAATTTCAAAAGGTTCTTCCATTTTTCTTGCAGACACAAAAGATTCATCATTGACGTATTTGCGGTCTACCATCACCAAATCTCCAACTAACAGACACCCAATAATCACTAAAGCATACATTTCCTTTAGCTTATCCTTCGCAATTAAAAACAAGACTATAGCAGCAGCTAACATTAATAAAAATGAGCGTATTAAATCACTGGTGTACATGGCTTTTCGCTCCTCAATCAAGGCGCGTATAAAGCCAGGACCAATCTCTCCATAAGCCATGCGGTAGTAGTCATCATTCAATCCTGTAAAAGAAAGTGTTCCTTTAATTGCAAACAGGAATACAACGATTCCACCTACAATCAAACAGGTTTTCTTTAAGGTTTCTACTTGTTGTTTTTGATCGAGTTTGAAAAAACTATATAAGCCTAAAATAGCTAGTACAGGCATACACATTTCCAAAATAACCTGGATGGATGATACCGCTCTAAACTTATTGTACATGGGTACAAAGTCAATAAATAAATTGGTAAAAAATGCGAAATTTTTACCCCATGAAAGAAGTAAAGCTATGAGTGCTCCAGCAAAGAAGATATGCTTTATTTTGCGTTTTTCTGTAAATATTCCCAACACAAACAAGAAGAATACCACGGCTCCAATATAGGCAGGTGCAGCTACGATGGGCTGGCTTCCCCAATAGGTAGGAGCTTGTTTACTCATTTCTTGTGCACGATGTGGATCGGCTCCAATTGACGTAAAAAAGCGATAAACCGCATTGTCTTTCTCCAATACCTCATTATTTGCTCCTCCTGTTAAACGAGGTGCAATCAAGTTCAAACTTTCAAAAATACCATAGCTATATTCGGTAATATAGTCATAACTCATTGCATTAGACGATACTTTAGGAGAACCATCGGGCTCATAGGTTAATTCACTGGAACTGCGTGTACTAAATTGGGTGTATTCTGCAGTAGCCATAATATTCGTGGCATTGGCACCAATACTCAAAATGGCAGATCCCACTAGAATAGCATAAGCCAGGCCCAATCCTTTCCAATCTTTAGCTTTGCTGTATTGATAGGTATAAGCGATGGCTAAAACCACTAAAAACAACAGTAAATAGTAAGTCATTTGAAAGTGATTGGCACTTATCTCAAGAGCTGCAGCTACAACGGTTAGAATTCCTCCCGCTACATATTTTTTTCTAAAGACTAATAATACTCCAGCAACCACCATCGGCATATAGGCAATAGCATGGGCTTTCGCATTGTGTCCTACACCTAAAATTATAATTAGATAAGTAGAAAAACCAAAAGCTAAAGATCCAATAAAGGCTTTTAAAGGACGTACGCCTAAAACCAGCATTAATGCATAGAATCCCAAGAAATAGAGGAATAAATAGTCTGCGGGTCTAGGTAAAAAACGAATCGCGCTATCCAACTGTTTTACAAAATTATAAGGATATTTGGCTCCTAATTGATAGGTTGGCATACCTCCAAAGGCACTATTGGTCCAATAGGGTTCTTCATTAAATTCGGCTCTGAAATTATTTTGTTCCTTAGCCATCCCTGTATACTGTACAATATCAGATTGATAAATAACTTTGTTCTGTAATACGGGTGAAAAATAAAGTAAGGCTACTACGATAAAACCCACCAACACCAAGAGATGCGGGATATACTTTTTTACTGCATTCATGCTTTAAAATTACTTTGCGAGGTTTGCATTCTGTTTAATTAGCTAATGTAAGTAATTTTGGGATTATATGGGAGGTTTTTTTCTTGAATGGTGAATGGTAAATGATGAATGGTGAAGAATAGAGATGAGAAAAGGGAGATGGGAAAAGGGTACATTTTTGTTCTTTGTTGGTTACTTTTTTGTAGGTTGACTCATCTCACCAAATCGTAGCGTAGCGAAAATCGGAACGAAGTGTAGATTCATCGAACACCAAAACAAAATATAAACTAAATGAGATAAACCCTCACCAATAAAAAAAGGCTTGATAGAATAATATCTATCAAGCCTTTTTTTATTTCACGCTTTACGCATAAAACTACTTCTTATCAATTTCTTCAAAATCAATATACTCACCTACGACTTTCGTAGAACGTGGAACTTTATCTTTCCCTGTATCTGTTTGATTGTTGTAATTTGTTTCTTCTTGTGTGGATCTATTTTGTTGATAAAAATCTTGCTGTTGCTGTTGAAAATTTCGTTCTACTTTTTTTGCCATTTTATAGACAAATAGCGGAAATAAATAACGCATCGCAAATTTAAAAGCATAATAGATCACGACGATGATGGCCAATGTTCTTAAAAAACTTCCGAATGATGCTATATCCATATTTTACCTTTTTTTCAAAAATAACATTTTTTTTACTCATCTAATCCGTTCAATTCTTAAATAATTGATAAATTAAACTTAGTCTTTTTCAGCTTTCCAGGCTTTATACCCTCCTGCTAATTCGATGACCTCAAATCCAGCTTCTTGCAGTTTCTCCGCAGCGGCTGCACTTCGCTTTCCTGATTGACAGAAAATATAAACGGGTTGCTTTTTATCTAGCTGTTCAATATTTTTTGAAAAGCGCTCATCCAAAAAATCGATATTTACAGCATTCAAAATCGTTCCTTCTTTATATTCTTTTGGCGTGCGAACATCAATTACTTGTGCTTTTTTAGTTTCAATTTGCGATTCAAAAACTACCGGATTTACAAGTTGTTTTTTTGTGTTAACCTCCTGAGCACTACCCTTAAAAAAAGAAAATATTAGTAGTGTTGCTGTTAAAATTATATTTTTCATCCTATTTTTCATCTAATTTTTTTTAATCAAGTGACAAATATCAGGATTATTCATTTTGATTCCTGCTACATTTGTTACAAATATACGAAAAATGGCTACCCCTCTGATACAAAAATATAATGTACCTGGACCTCGTTATACGAGCTACCCTACAGTACCCTATTGGGATGAAACGGGTTTTACTCGAGACAAATGGCTGGAATGCGTCAAAAAAACCTTCGATGAGACGAACGAAAAAGAAGGAATTAGTTTATACATTCACTTGCCTTATTGCGAGAGTTTATGCACCTTTTGTGGTTGTCATAAACACATCACTAAGCGTCACGAAGTGGAGGTTCCGTATATCCAAGCGGTATTAAAAGAATGGGCCTTGTATTGTACGGTATTGGAAGACAAGCCAATAATAAAGGAGATTCACTTGGGTGGTGGAACTCCAACCTTCTTTGCTCCTGAGCATTTGCAAACGTTAATTGAAGGCATCTTAGCGCGTGGACTCAAAGCGGAAGGATATGAATTTAGTTTTGAAGGGCATCCCAACAATACAACTAGAGAGCATTTACAAACATTATACAACCTCGGTTTTCGAAGAGTTAGCTTTGGCGTACAAGATTATAATCGCGAGATACAGAAGGCCATAAATCGTAATCAAACGTTTCACGATGTCGCTAAAGTAACTCTTTGGGCCAAGGAAATGGGCTATACGTCCATTTCACATGATATTATTTTTGGTTTGCCCTTTCAACATATTGAGCATGTGATTGATACCATTGAGAAAACCAAGTCGCTTTCTCCAGATCGCTTGGCTTTTTATAGCTATGCGCATGTGCCCTGGATAAAAGGAAATGGACAACGCGGATTTAAAGATGAAGATGTTCCCAAAGATGAAGAAAAACGAAAGCTCTATGAAGTTGGAAAAAACTTATTGGAAGAAAAAGGATACATTGAAATTGGTATGGATCACTTTGCCTTAAAGTCAGATTCGCTATACAAAGCAATGAATACCCATAGTATTCACCGCAATTTCATGGGATACACTTCTTCTAAAACAGATTTAATGATCGGTTTGGGTGTTTCTTCCATCAGTGATAGTTGGACCGCTTTTGCTCAAAACGAAAAAAATATAGCTGCTTACTATGCGGCATTAGAAAATAATGAGATTCCTGTCGTTAAAGGGCATATTTTAAATGAAGAAGATTTGATAATTAGAAAACATATCCTACATTTAATGTGTAATTTACAGACAGATTTAAGTCTTGATAAGGATCGTATTGATTTTACGCCTATTCTTGAAGAACTGAAAGAAATGGAAAACGATCAATTGATTACTATCCATGACCACGTCATTACGATTAACAAAGTTGGTCGTGCCTTTGTACGCAACATTTGCATGGCTTTGGATTTGCGTTTACAGCGCAATAAACCAGATCGTGCCTTATTTTCTATGACTATTTAAGCTATATTATGAATAAAAAATTTGAAAAAATAACCACTTATCTTGTTCTTTTTCTATTGGTCTATGGTATTTATCAATTGGACATGGAGCATTTGTGGTCGATACAAGTTAACTGGTTTTCCTTTTTGGCTTTCTTTATTTTCTTGTGTTACTTGGTTTTCTCCTTAAAGAAAGCAGCGAAACAGCAGGATGAGGAAAGAATAAAGTAAAGAAGGAGCAACTCAGTTGCTCCTTCTTTACTTTATTAATACCATTCCATTAGTGAGATACCTACTCCAACGGTTGTTTGATTCCAATTGTAATCAATCAGTGATTCGCCATATCCATTATTAACCACAAAGAAAGCTTTGAGGTTATTCTTAATTGGATAGGTATAGGTCAGCTCATGAAAGCCTTTATACCTTGAATTAAAACGCATATTGTTTCGCATCATAAAGGTTAGAACTTGCCCATTTCGTTGATAAGCCACGGTAAGTTCTCCTTTGCCGTAATGCTCTAAAATTCCTACATTATCATCATCCTTGTTTTTCTCAGCTAATCGCATCCAAGGTTTCAGCATAAAGGTCCAATCGTTGTATTCCATTCCCAAATGCATGGTAAAACGGTTCCAACTTCTTGAAGTAGGTTGACTTTTTCCGTTCGATTGGTGATTAAAACCGACACCAATCATTTTAAACTTTAAATTTTCAATAGAAATAGACAACGGATAGTTGAAAATTACTTCCGGTTCGTAGTTGAGTTCGCGAAAGGGACGTGATTCTCTATCATTATAAGCTTGCCAATTCGCTGTTTGTGTAAAGGCCAACCAAATATCCCCTTTTCCAAACAATAGTCCTTCTACCACTTTGGTTTTAAAACTCAATTGGAAGCGTATTTCTGTTTCCTGATAATCGATAGCATCAGGACGCCCCATATGCTCGCTATAACTAAACGGTTGATCATTGGGTTTATTGGACCATCGAAAAGGCAATACGTATACTGATTTATAAGGAGATAAGGTAAAGGTCTTTCCTCTACTTGTCGGTAATAAATCCCAGCGCTCACTTAGCGAGTGTACTTCTGATTGGTCAAAAAGGTTATCTGGTGATTGAGCTTGTCCACTTAAACTCCATAGCATTAAAGCTACTACACCCCCTATTTTTGTTTTCTTTATCATAGCCTTGTGAAATAAGGTGACTGTATATTCTCAAAACTTCGTCTTTCTTAAAGTCAACAAAAAAAGTGAATCGCAATTCACTTTTTTGCTTTTTACCCTCTATTTCTTCGATTAAAACAAACTACTTTGTCCATCCTCATCGATATTTACATCGGGTAAATTTTCCAAATCATAAGAAATTTCTTCTTCCTCTTCCACTTCTTCTTCATAAGGTAATGACTCCAAATGATCGATTTGTTTTACTTTATCTGTCGTAAGCTGATTACCTAAAGCTTTAATTCCTTTAACGGTTATAAATTGCTCTAAATCAACTGTTAAACTTTCCTTCTGCACTCCTTTTACCTTAGCAAAAACTACTTCTACAACTGGGCGATAATCCGTAGAAATCAGCTCTAATTTTGAGTGTTCATGTTCTGAAATAAAGATATCTTCCCTATTTTCATTTTCTACGATAAATCGCTTGACATAGTATCTCGCTTTTTCGCCATCGTAATAAACGGCAGAAATAGGCTTGGTAGGTTTCCATTTTTCCAATACAATCATATCTTCCTCAAAGTGAGTGGTCAATTCAGGAACAACTGTTTTCACTTTTCCACTTTGGGTGATGATTAACAGGCGGTCTTCAGGTTTAAATTCACCCAAAAGATCTCCTCTTCCTTCCACATTTAAACGCCTTACTGCATCATCATACCAGATTTTACGTGGACGCAAAGTCGAGATTCCCTTTTCTTTGAGTTCGATTTTCTTGATGGCATATTTCGTTACTAAGTTTCCTTTGGCAATACGTCCTTTAATCAATAAATCAGCAAAATCCACATCAAATTTCAGCTTCTTGACATTGCTCAACTGACGCAACAAAATGGTTACTACCTCTGCTTCACCGTTGGGATTGGCAGAGAAATACAAAATTTGAGATCCTGCATTACCTTGCGTCAAATCATACACTTTATCACGTGTAATGCTCATCACATTAAAACGCTTAATATAGGTAGGTCCAGATTTTCCATCGCGGTAGATTAGGTTATAGATGGTGCGCTTATCATTTTTTGCAAATACATCAATATGAATAATATCTTTCCCGACGAAGCGCTTCTCTTCTACTTTTGAAATTACCATGGAACCATCACGTAAAAAGACAATAATATCATCAATATCCGAGCAGTCACACACATATTCATCTTTGCGCAACGAAGTTCCAAAGAACCCTTCTTGTCGATTAACATAGAGTTTGGTGTTGCGTAAAACTACTTTCGTTGCTTCAATCGTATCAAAGCTTCTCAATTCTGTTTTACGTTCCTTTCCTTTTCCGTATTTTTCTTTTAAGTTAGTAAAATACTTGATGGCAAAATCAATCAAGTGTTCCAAATTGTACTTTACTTGCTCGATATCCCCTTCTAGGGATTCAATTTGCTGATTGGCTTTATCAATATCGAAACGCGAAATACGCTTGATTCGAATTTCGGTCAATCGAATGATATCCTCTTGAGTCACCGCTCTTTTCAGGTTAACCACAAATGGTTTTAAGCCTTCATCAATTGCAGATAATACCCCTTCCCAGGTTTCTTCTTCTTCAATGGCGCGATAGATTCTATTTTCAATGAAGATACGCTCTAACGACAAGAAATGCCATCTTTCTTCTAGTTCTCCTAATTCGATTTCCAACTCTTGCTTTAACAAATCTACCGTTTGATGCGTAGAGCGTTTAAGCATTTCTGTCACCCCGATGAATAGAGGTTTATTATCTTGAATAATACAAGCCAAGGGCGCAATAGATGTTTCACAACCCGTAAAGGCATATAAAGCATCAATTGTTTTATCTGGAGACGTTCCAGGAGGCAAGTGGATTAAAATTTCCACATTAGCCGCTGTATTGTCTTCAATTTTTCTAATTTTTAATTTTCCTTTTTCATTGGCCTTTAAAATGCTATCAATCAATGAGGTTGTTGTTGTTGAAAAAGGAATTTGAGTAATCACCAGTGTATTCTTATCCATTTGTGAGATACGTGCACGTACTCGTACACGTCCGCCACGTAATCCATCATTATAATTGGATACATCAGCGATTCCCTCTGTAGGAAAATCAGGATAAAGCGTAAACGGTTTTCCCTTTAATATTTTGATGGAAGAATCGATGAGTTCATTGAAGTTGTGTGGCAAGACTTTCGTGGACAAACCTACCGCAATCCCTTCAGCACCTTGTGCTAAAAGCAAGGGAAACTTTACAGGTAAATTAATAGGCTCATTGCGACGACCATCATAGGATGATTGCCAATCTGTAATTTTAGGTGAATACAGTACTTCTAGCGCAAATTTACTCAATCGTGCCTCAATATAACGCGATGCTGCGGCCCCATCCCCTGTTAAGATGTTTCCCCAGTTTCCTTGCATATCAATAAGCAATTCTTTTTGTCCAAGCTGTACCATGGCATCACCAATACTTGCGTCCCCATGTGGGTGATACTGCATGGTATGTCCTACGATATTAGCTACTTTGTTGTATCGACCATCATCCAACTCTTTCATTGAGTGCATAATACGGCGTTGAACAGGTTTAAAACCATCTTCAATAGCAGGAACAGCACGTTCTAAAATCACATAGGATGCATAATCAAGGAACCATTCCTTGTACATCCCTGTTACCTTGGTAATTGTCTCCTTATCCTCTTCTTCTTGTAATGCTGTATGATCTTCTACAAACTCCCCATTTTCCAGGTTATTCGGTTGAATATCTTCATTCAAATTATCTTCAGTACTCATAGTCTATTCTTCTACAACGTCAAGTTCAACTTTCAAATTATCAATGATAAATTCCTGTCTATCTGGGGTATTCTTACCCATATAAAATTCTAGCATTTTTTCAATAGACATTGATTTATCAAGCATCACAGGATCTAGGCGAATACTTTCACCAATAAAGTGTTGAAATTCATCTGGTGAAATCTCTCCCAACCCTTTGAATCGCGTAATTTCTGGTTTAGGTTTTAGCTTTTCAATCGCTGCTACGCGTTCCTCCTCGCTATAGCAATAGATGGTTTCCTTTTTGTTTCTCACGCGGAACAATGGCGTCTGTAGGATATACAAATGCCCTTCTTTGATGAGTTCAGGGAAAAATTGCAAAAAGAACGTAATTAACAGCAAGCGAATGTGCATCCCATCAACATCGGCATCGGTTGCGATTACGATATTGTTGTAGCGCAAGCTTTCAAAGTCTTCCTCGATATCTAAGGCCGCTTGAAGGAGGTTAAATTCTTCGTTTTCGTATACAATTTTCTTAGTCATTCCGTAAGAGTTTAAGGGTTTCCCTCTTAAACTAAAAACCGCTTGGGTGTTTACATCTCTCGATTTGGTAATAGACCCCGAAGCAGAGTCTCCTTCCGTAATAAACAAGGTACTTTCTAGATAGCGTGGATTTTTAATATCTGTAAAATGCACACGACAATCGCGTAATTTTCGATTGTGCAAACTTGCTTTTTTTGCACGTTCCTTTGCTATTTTTCGAATACCAGACAGCTCTTTACGCTCGCGTTCCGCTTGTAAAATCTTGCGTAATAAAGCCTCGGCAATATCTGGATTCTTGTGTAAATAGTTATCCAATTGCGTCTTAACGAAATCATTGACAAAGGTACGTACGGTTGGTAAATCGGGTCCCATATCCGTTGAACCCAATTTTGTTTTGGTTTGAGATTCGAATACGGGTTCTTCTACCTTTACAGAAACAGCCGCCACGATAGACTTACGAATATCAGAGGCTTCAAAGTTTTTATTATAAAATTCTTTTAACGTACGCACTACTGCCTCCCTAAAGGCACCTAAATGCGTTCCTCCTTGGGTAGTATTTTGTCCATTGACAAAAGAATAGTACTCTTCTGAATACTGGGTCTTGCTGTGAGTAATGGCCACTTCAATATCATCCCCTGTCAGGTGGATAATTGGATACACTTGATCTTCCTCACTGATATTTTCGTTCAGTAAATCTTTTAATCCATTTTCGGAATAGAACTTTTCACCATTGAAGATAATAGTCAATCCTTTATTCAGGTAGCAATAGTTTTTGAGCATGCGCTCAATATATTCTTTGCGGTACTTGTAATTTTTAAAAATTTTCTCATCCGCAATAAAGGACACTTTAGTTCCCTTGCGTTTGGTGGTTTCTACTAGTTCTTCTTCATTCACCAAATCACCAGCAGAGAAATCGGCGGCTTTTTGTTGATTATCGCGAACAGAAACTACGCGAAAATAGGTGGACAAAGCATTGACTGCTTTTGTACCCACTCCGTTAAGACCAACTGATTTTTTAAATGCTTTGGAGTCGTATTTACCACCGGTATTCATTTTTGACACTACATCGATAACCTTTCCTAATGGAATACCACGCCCGAAGTCGCGAACCGTAACCATTTTATCTTTTAACGTAACCTCAATAGTTTTTCCGGTGCCCATTACAAACTCATCAATACTATTGTCAATCACCTCCTTGATTAGGATATAAATCCCATCATCTGGAGACGATCCATCACCAAGCTTACCGATATACATACCCGGACGCATACGGATATGTTCTTTCCAATCTAAAGAACGAATATTGTCTTCAGTATACTGATTTTGATTTTGCATATAAATTGTTGGAATTTGTGCTAAAATACTACTATTTAAGCTAAAATAAAAATGATAAAAATTTGTAAATACCGTTTTTTTGCTTGTAAAACCTTCTATTCTTCGGTCTTTTTGATGGCATTTTTATCAATTTCCAAAGAAAACGCTCCAGGTCTGATTCGCTGACCAAACAATAACGCGTAATTTTTGGTAAATTCAGCGCCAAAATACAAAATCATCGCAGAATAGTAGACCCAAATTAGCATTACGATAATTGAACCTGCTGCACCATAAAGGGAGGATTTAGCCGTGGTGCCTAAATAAAAGCCGATACCAAATTTTCCCACCATAAATAGCACAGCGGTAAAAGCAGCTCCTACTAGGACGTCTTTCATGCGAATAATTCCATTGGGTAAAGTTTTAAAAATAACAGCAAACAACAGGGTAATGATAAAAAATACAATAATATTGTTAACGAGCTGAACCAAATAAATGGTGGACTCTGCAAAATAAGTCGTTAAATATTCAAATAAAATGCTGGCTAACGAATTAACCAACAAGCTCACTAACAGCAAGAAACCTACCGAACCAATCATTGCAAAAGACAACAAGCGGTTTTTAATCAATCGGATTACGCTTTTTTCAGGTTTAGCGACGAAGCCCCAAATATAGTTAAGTGAGCTTTGTATCTCCGCAAAAACACCAGAAGCAGTAAACAACAACATAACCACTCCTATAATCGTTGGTAAAACACCAGAGCGGTTAATGGTGACATTATTCATGGCACTTTCTACTTCCTTGGCTGTATTAGGTCCGACGAGTTCTCCCACCTGCTGGTAGAAAAAAGAAGAGACATCTTTTTCTTCTAGGAAAAATCCAGAGGCAGATATAATTAAAATAATCAAAGGAGGTAATGCGAAGATGGTGTAGTAAGACAGCGCTGCACTAAAGGTAGTTGCCCGGTCATCTAAAAAATCCACAACGGATTGTTTCAATAAAATGCCTATTTTTTTAAAGGGGATGTGTTGAATCATACTTATTGATAATGCCTAAAAATTCCTTGATCGTGTAATGTCCACAGGGCTGCTTTTTGCTTGCACTGTTTTAAACCTTGGTTCACCCAGGTATTACACGTATAAAATAAACTATAACTTCCTCTTGCTTCGTAAAATGCATCGGTTACCTCATAACCTTGAACCTCTATAGGTTTATACATTCCGTGTTCTTTTTCAAAACTTGCATCAATATAATGAACTAAGGTTTGATATTCTTTTGGGGTTAAGGTGAGCTTTACTCGGTTCTCTCCTGCTGTAAAAACAGCATAAGTCGTGACGTGCATAGCGGAAGCACCTAATCCTGAAAGCGCCTGAAGCGCTGTAGTGGCTCGCAAATCACTCCACGTCGGTGTATCGATATAAAACCCTCTATCGCCCCAGCCAAAGGCCACCCAACGCACAACACGGCCCTGAAAATCGAATTTCGATTGCCAATCTTGTGTGGCTGTAGTTGCTGGAAGCACAAAATCCGTATGAACCCCATTGGTCGATAGATAGATAATAATCTCTTTTTCTTCTTGATTTTCTATCGCTGTATTTTCCCTATGCGGCCATAGGGATAGTAAATAAAACACACCTACGTAAACCCCAACAAATGTAAAAAAACACAGGGTAATCGTCTTTACAAATCGTGCTATTTTTTTTAGCATAAATGAACTCAATGCGATAAACAAAAACTTAAATATACAAAAAAAGAGAGGTTATTCCGACCTCTCTTTCTCGACTTTTTCTTTCTTTTATATTTTATACGTTAAAACGGAAGTGCATTACATCTCCATCTTTTACAATATATTCTTTTCCTTCCACTCTTAGTTTCCCAGCTTCTTTTACCTTTGCTTCTGAACCAAATGCTACATAGTCATCGTAAGCGATTACTTCTGCACGGATAAATCCTTTTTCAAAATCAGAGTGAATTACACCTGCTGCTTGTGGTGCTGTATCTCCTACATTAATCGTCCAAGCTCTCACTTCTTTTACTCCCGCTGTAAAATATGTTTGTAATTTCAACAACTGATAAGCGGAACGGATTAATTTAGATGATCCTGGTTCTTGTAAGCCCAAATCTTCTAAGAACATTTGACGCTCTTCGAATGTTTCCAATTCTGTTATATCCGCTTCTGTACCTACCGCTAATACGATTACTTCAGCATTTTCGTCTTTTACTAACTCTTTTACTTGCTCTACATACGCATTTCCGTCCACAGCTGCTCCTTCATCCACGTTACATACATATAGCACTGGCTTTGTTGTAATCAACTGAAAAGCTTCCAACAATACTTCTTCGTCTTGGTTTTTTGCCTCCACTACACGTGCAGATTTACCTTCAAGTAAAACAGTTCGAATACGCTCTAATAAATCAGCCTCTACTTGTGCTTCTTTATTTCCTGTTTTTGCTGCTTTCTTTACTTTTTCTAAACGCTTTTCAACCGTTTCTAAGTCTTTCAATTGTAACTCAATGTCAATTGTTTCCTTGTCGCGAATTGGGTTTACTTTTCCATCTACGTGCACGATATTATCATTATCGAAACAACGCAACACATGGATAATTGCATTACACTCGCGAATATTTCCCAAAAATTGGTTCCCCAATCCTTCTCCTTTACTTGCTCCTTTTACTAATCCAGCGATATCAACGATTTCCACTGTTGCTGGTAAAACGCGCTCTGGATTTACCAATTCTTCTAATTTTAACAAACGTGGATCGGGTACGTTTACCACCCCAACATTGGGTTCAATTGTACAGAATGGGAAGTTAGCACTTTGCGCCTTAGCGTTTGATAAACAATTAAATAGTGTTGATTTTCCAACATTAGGCAATCCTACAATACCTGCTTTCATATTTTAGTAACTTATTGTCTTTTTATAATGTGTGCAAATATATTCAAAATTTCACAGAAACACTTTTTTTCTTTTGGCTTTTGGTGTTTGTTGTTTGGCTTTTGTTATTTGGCTTTTGGCTTTTGTTGTTTGTTCTCTCACCATAACCCTTAACCCATAACCCTTAACCCATAACCCATTAAGACTCACAGTTCCATTTTCAACAACACCATATCCACCAATTGCTTTCCATTTTCAAAAATAGGTGCTGGATAATTGTCTAGAAAGAAATTTTTACGTGTATCGTACAAAACAAAACCATTGCGTTCATAAAAGCGTATTTGTGCCTGTCCAGTATCTGCCGTTCCAACAATGAGAGTTTCGAATTGCTGTTCTTTAGCGAGGTTTTTGATTACTTGGACTAAAAAGCTTCCAATCTTTTTATTCTGATAGGCTGTACTAACTGCAATATTTTTAATTTCTACTGTTTTTGCATCTTGCCTATACAAACAGAATACTGCAATTTCTTCTAGACCATTCCAAACGCTGTACACGGTACAGTCGTATAGATATCTTTCAATCGCCTCAATGGTTTCATCGGCCAACAGTAATAAACCCATGGGATATGCGTTATTTTCTATTTTTTTAATCTTTAATTTTTCGAATAACATGGTAGTTGACAGTTTACGGTTGACAGTTTACGGTTGAACAAAAAAAGCTATCGCAGGGCGATAGCTTTTTATATTACTTGAAACCGTTAATCCTCTTCGTCAGCAATTTCTAAGTCTTTCAATGCATCTAATGAATCGTCTGCAGGATCTACAAAATCATCTTCATCTTCGTCATCGAAATTTTCGATACGATCGGCTAACTTAGTACTTACTTTAACTAGATAGATGGTGTCTTCTGTTCTCACTTCTACAGCCTCAACAGTTTCGTTTTTAATATTTTTAAAACGAATAATATCTGAATCGTCATAACCATCAGGAAATTTCTCTACTAAAAGTGTCAAAATCTCGTTTGTTAATTTCGCGTAATCAACAATTACTCTCTTCATTTTATATTTATTGCTTTATTTCGTTTTCAAATGTAATAGCTAAATCCTAATTAACAAATAAAATGCCAATTATTTTATCAAGATTTTTTATCTATTCATTACTGACCTAAAATGTATGCAAACACTAATGGAGCCACAATTGTTGCATCTGATTCAATTACGTATTTAGGTGTATCTACATCTAGTTTACCCCATGTAATTTTCTCGTTTGGCACAGCCCCAGAGTATGATCCATACGACGTTGTAGAATCAGAAATTTGACAGAAATAAGCCCAGAACGGAACATCTTCCCACTCTAAATCTTGGTACATCATTGGAACTACGCAGATTGGGAAATCTCCAGAGATACCTCCAGCGATTTGGAAGAATCCAACTCCTTTTCCACCTGAATTTGCACGGTACCACTCTGTTAAGTAGATCATGTACTCAATTCCAGATTTCACCGTATGTACGTTTAATTTTCCTTTGATTACGTTTGACGTAAAGATATTACCACAAGTTGAATCTTCCCATCCAGGAACAACGATTGGTAAGTTTTTCTCAGCAGCAGCTACAATCCAAGAATCCTTTGGATCGATTTCATAGTATTGCTCTAATACCCCTGAATTTACTACTTGGTATAAGAATTCATGTGGAAAATAACGCTCTCCTTTTGCTTCAGCTGCATGCCATACATCTTCTAAGTGTTTTTGTAGACGACGGAAAGCTTCTTCTTCAGGAATACAAGTATCTGTTACACGGTTGTAGTGACTATCTAATAATTCTCTTTCTTGCTCTGGTGTTAAATCTCTGTAGTTTGGCACTCTTTTATAGTGAGAGTGAGCCACTAAGTTCATTACATCTTCCTCTAGGTTTGCTCCTGTACACGAGATAAAGTGTACTTTATCTTGACGGATCATCTCTGCTAATGAAATACCTAATTCTGCTGTACTCATTGCTCCTCCCATAGAGATAAGCATTTTTCCACCTTCTGCTAAATGCAATTCATATCCTTTTGCAGCATCTACTAATGCAGCAGCATTAAAGTGTCTATATTGATGCTCAATAAACTGACTAATTGGTCCTTTACTCATTTTATTAATCTTTTATATTTTATTGTTTATTTATTTCTGTTGTATCCTAATATATCTAAAACTTGATCGGCTGTTTGTTGTTCAGAGAACAATTCAGATGCGATAATTCCATTTTCATCCTTGTCGATTAGGATGTGTTTAGGTTGTGGAATCAAGCAGTGGTGAATCCCACCAAATCCTCCAATTGTATCTTGATACGCTCCTGTATTAAAGAATCCAATATACAACGGTTTTTCTTTGTTGTATTTTGGTAAGTAAATCGCATTTAAGTTTTGTTCCGAGTTGTAGTAGTCATCACTATCACAAGTCAATCCACCCAACAAAATACGCTCATAAGCATCGTTCCAACGGTTAATAGGCAACATAATGAATCGCTTGTTAATAGCCCATGAATCAGGTAAAGTCGTAATGAAAGACGAATCAATCATGTTCCACTTTTCTCTGTCATTTTGTTGTTTTTGGTACAAAATCTCATAAATCGCTCCTCCACTTTCCCCTACTGTGTACGATCCAAACTCGGTAAAGATATTTGGCACATCTACTTCTGCTTCTTCACATACGATTTTAATTTGGTTGATGATTTCATCTACCATGTATTGGTAATCGAATTCAAAAGCCAACGAATCTTTGATAGGGAATCCTCCACCGATATTTAAACTATCCAATGTTGGACATTCTTTTTTCAAAGTGATATACACTTTCAAACACTTCACTAATTCATTCCAGTAGTAGGCTGTATCTCGAATACCTGTATTAATAAAGAAGTGTAACATTTTCAATTCTACTTTTGGATTTTCTGCAATTTGCTTTCTATAGAAAGGCAAGATGCTTTTATATCCAATTCCCAAACGAGACGTGTAGAACTCAAACTTAGGTGATTCCTCTGAAGCAATGCGGATACCGATTTTGAATTTCTTCTCAATTTGATCTTGTAACAAGTCTAATTCCTCATAGTTATCGATGATTGGAATTGTTTTTTCGTGCTTGTTATTAATTAAATTTGCAATATTATCAATGTACTGTGAACGTTTGAATCCATTACAAATAACGAAGGTATCTTTGTTGATTTTACCAGTCTCCAATAACTTTTCTACGATATTTACGTCAAAAGCAGACGAGGTCTCTACGTGGATATCATTTTTAAACGCTTCATTTAACACATAAGAGAAATGCGAGCTTTTTGTACAATAGCAGTAGTAGTAATTTCCTTTATACTTATTTTTTTCCATTGCTTTTCGGAAGATTCCCTTTGCTTTAGCAATGTTATCCGAAATTTTAGGCAAGTAAGTAAACTTTAATGGTGTTCCGTATTTTTCAACTAATCCCATTAAATCGATATTGTGAAATTGAAGATTGTCTTTATTCAATTTAAACTCCTCTTGTGGGAAGTAAAAAGTTTGATTGATTAAGTCAACATATTTTGTATTCATTTGAAAAGTCAATTTTAAAAGTTATTAATTCTTGTAATTTAAACGGTAGTTCAACCGTTTTTCAAACTCTAATATTGGCAAATACAATAGGAAGCTTGTGTCTAAAACGAAATGAGTTCAATGCTTCCTTTGAATATTTAATAATAGTATATACAAAATTGGCCTTTTGTCTTCTCACAAAACGCCTACTGTTCCTTCGCGATGAAACGCATAATCTACTATATAAAACATCTATTTTCACGAGCGCAAATGTAACAAAATATTAAATCGAAATTCCAAAAACGCGGTTAAAATCACTACTATTTTAAATAATCCTCAAAGCCTTTCGCAATCAATTGTTTAGACACTTCTTGATTATAAGAACACTGTCCAATTTGAGCGAGTAAAACGGCCTGAATTATTCCTGCCCTATTTTTCTTATCAAACTTTACCCATTGCAGTATTTCCTCGACATCAGTTTCAGAAAACACTTCTTTTCCATAAATATACTGTATAGATTCTTTGATATCTTGATAAGCAGTCCAATTTAACCCTAAAATAACAGTCGATACGTAAGCTTCTACTACCATTCCTATTGCGATTGCCTCTCCATGCAACATACGATTTTTTGCTGGATTTGTCAAATAATAGCTTTCGATGGCATGTCCAACCGTATGACCAAAGTTTAGTATTTTGCGCACACCTGCTTCGTGCGGATCTTCTTGCACAATTTGACTTTTTATAACTACAGAGTGATAAATTAAGGTTTCAATATCAGCAAAATCAACGGTTGCAATAGCTTTAAGGTGATTGAAATAACTTTCGTCATAGATTAAACCATGCTTCAACATCTCTGCATAGCCTGATTTTAATTCTCTTGGGTCAAGTGTTTCTAAATAGGTTGCGTCAATAACTACCAATTGGGGCGTACTAAAACTGCCGATGACGTTTTTTGCTCCTTGGAGGTCTATACCTGTTTTCCCACCAATAGACGCATCTACCATCGCCAATAAAGTTGTAGGCACCAGGAAGCAATCAATCCCCCTCATATAAACTGAAGCAATAAAACCACCAATATCAGAGACCACTCCTCCACCTACCGCAATAAGCGCACTGTGTCGATCGAATTCTAAATCGAGCATAGCAGACCAAACCCCTTCACAAGTACTGAGTTCTTTGGCTGTTTCGCCTGGTTCTATTTCTACAATTTCAAAGGGAATAGTTGTGGGAAGATGAGCTAAAAAATGAGGCAAACAAAGTTCATTACATGTTGAATCTGTTAAAATCAGCAACTTACTGTATTGTTTTTCGTTCAAAAAGTCACCTAAACTTGCATACCCTTCCCCACCAAAATAAATAGGATAATCTGCGGTTTCTACTTTTACCATTTAAATTCATTTACTATACAAAGTAAAGTATAAATATTTGAATAAAAACTAAAAGAGTAGCTATATTTGCACAACAGTTATTATTAGCAAATAATGAAAAATTTATTTAACAATACAGAAGTAGCTTTTGCACTTAAGAATAATAAAGAGTTAAAAAGAGCACACTTTTTATTCAAAATGATTAGCAAGCCCATGTTAGTAAAAATGGGGTCCTCTTTAGCTAATTTTGCCATCAAAACACATTTACCCGTAACTGGACTTATACGATCGACGGTTTTTGACCACTTTTGTGGGGGAATCAACGAAGAAGATTGTTTGAGTGTTGTGGACAACATGTACAACCAAGGAGGTGTTGCTTCGGTGTTGGACTACTCTGTAGAGGGGAAAGAAACGGAAGAGCAGTTTGATGCAGCCTTAAATATGACGATCAAAACGATTGAATTAGCTAAGGCACGTCCGGAGGCTATTCCGTTTGCGGTTTTTAAGCCAACGGGCTTTGGTCGTTTCGATATGTTCGTTAAAAAAGGCGAAGGTAAACCGTTTACAGCTGAAGAAGAAAAGGAATGGGAACGCATTGTGTACCGTTTCAATATGGCTTGTAAATTTGCGTATGACCACGATGTCTTGTTGTTAATTGATGCCGAGCACAGCTGGATGCAAGATGCTGCTGATGCGATTGTATTAGATATGATGCGCAAGTACAACAAAGAGAAAGCTTTGATTTACAATACGGCACAACTTTATCGTTGGGATCGTTTACAGTTCTTAAAAGATTTACATGTAATTGCTAAAGCAGAAGGTTTCCACATTGGAATGAAAGTGGTTCGCGGGGCTTATATGGAGATCGAAAGAGAACGCGCAGCTCAAAAAGGATATAAATCACCGATTTGCGTGGATAAAAAGGCAACGGACATCAACTATGACGCTGCAGTTACCTTTATGCTAGAAAATATGGATTGCATGGCGCTATTTGCTGGAACTCACAACGAGAGCAGCTCAAAATTAGTCATGGAATTGATGGAAAAACACAGCATTGCTCACGATGATAAACGTCTTTTCTTTGGTCAATTATACGGTATGAGTGACAATATTAGTTTCAACCTAGCCAAAGCAAATTATAACGTAGCCAAATATTTGCCGTTTGGTCCTGTACGCGATGTCATTCCGTACTTGATTCGCCGAGCTCAAGAAAATACATCAGTGAAAGGACAAACCAATCGCGAATTGGATTTAATTGAAACAGAAATGAAAAGACGCAAGCTTTAATTGCACTTGCTTTGTGAAGCATCAGCGTACGAATCATAACTAATAAGATAAAAAACGGGCTATTCTTTGTTGGAATAGCCCGCTTTCTTTATTAGAATTTCGTTTTGTTGTTTATCTGCTACAGTTCGCCGACCAAATCTCACCGTCCTTGGCATAGGCAATGAATAACGTACTGGCATCAATCTTAATGAGGTGAGCCTCATCTGAACCAATGTTAATCACTGTATTTTCACCATCTTTTTCAAATTTAACGCCTGTTAAATTGGGAATCTTATCTGAAAATATAAAGTTATAGTCCTTCCCTACTTTTACTACTTCAACATTCCCGTCTTTGACGTCAATATGTGTATCATCTTTCGTATAGGTGATATGTCCTTTATACTTTCCAATAAAGAGATCATTATCCGTTGGATCATCATCTTTACTACATGATAAGGATACAAATGCCATAATACTACCTAAGGCAAGTAGTTTTGCTGTTCTTTTTAGTGTCTTTTTCATTTTATTATATTTTTAGTTCACTCTAAATAGTACAAGAATCATTCTATCTACGTATTTGTTGTTGTTTTTTAACATAAACAACGATTTATTGCATGATTAGAGCTATAAAAATTAACATTTCATAAATAAAACTGTAGAACTAATGTAGAAATGCTCTACGATTCACCCCAATCTGGTTAAAACTACATCCAACAACTATGATTTCGCTTCCAATTCATCTACCTTTGCGATTACTTAAAAACATATCATGAGAGAATTTCCTTCCATCCTATTATCAAAAGATGCGTTAGCTACAAACACTGCCCTGGCCGTAGTCCAATCAAACATCTCTGTTGTTAATTATTTACGCCATTCCGACGTAGGTGATGATGAACTACATCCCGATGCTTTTGCAAGCTATTGTGTAGACTATTACTATACGATAGTAAGAGCGGAAGGTTTAGCAGCCTTTATTCATCAAACCAAATGGGACTTGGATTTGGTTGAAATTATCCAGTCAGGCTTAGCCGCAATGGAAGCCGTTGACCATTTGGATTATTTTGAAAAACAAATGCGTAAGATGAAGCTTTTTAGCAAGATAAAGCTTGCTAAGTTTTTAGAAAACCCAATTGAAAAAGGAAAAGAAATCGCTCCATTACTAGAAGATAAGAATTTCCCAACGGAAGATTTAGTTGCATTAAATGCAAATTGGGTAAAACAACATCCAGATACGCAAATTGTTTCTATAGAGGAAATGCAAGAAATAATTGTGGATTTTTTATCAAACGAGGATGAGGAATGAGGGCGGATTGATAGGATTGATGATTTAGTATGCTCTACGTATATCTACACTTATTTAGCATTCCTTCAACACATCTTAAAGACTCCTTCGAGACTCCTCCAACATTTCTCCGACAAAAGGGTCTATTTTGCAGGTATTCTCCAAGCACAGTCGAAGAAGTCTCGAACGAGGCTGCGACTATTCCACATTAACTTTATTGTATTCATTAGTTACGTCTTCTGTAATCGTCAGGAGTTAGATCTACATATTTCTTAAAGAAACGTGTAAAATACGAACTATCTTTAAAGTTTAATCGAAAAGCAATTTCACTAGCGGATAGATTGGTCGTCATTAGCAATCGCTTGCTTTCGAGTAGAATTCGATTTCGAATTAAATCTCCTGCAGATTTGCCTTTTATTTTTCTGCAAATACTATTCAGATAATTAGGGGTTACCCGTAAATGCTTTGCATATTCTTTGGGAAATTTATACTCATAAAAGTGGTTTTCTATGAGTTGTTCAAATTGATCGACAATAATGTTGGTATTGACACTTTCCTTTTTGACTTGATTCTTTCGGTCAATTTTTCGTTTTGATATCAACAGTATTTCCAACAAATAAATGCGAATTAAATTAATATCCTTATTGATTTCAAGTTTTAGCTCGTGTAAGATACTTTGGATGGCATGCTCTACCCGATTACCCAAAACTGTGCTATGCAATAAATTATGGGTCGTGAATTGATTAAAAAAAGTGAGCTCTTGCACAAATAAATGGTTGGTAATAAACTTGGTTAAGAATACAGATTTAAAATTAATAATGTATCCCTTTATGCTTTTGGTCATACTCCAGCGTTGCTGTTGGAAATGACCGACAAAACAGATATCCCCCTTCTTGAGTTCAAAGGTTTGCCAATCGGCATGATACACCCCTTCACCTTCTGTAATGTAAATCACTTTAAAAAAATCCTGTTGATTTAATGTAGAAAGATAGGTAGTTCCCAATTGCAAGAGGTGATCGATTTCCATTAATACAAAATCGTGTTTGGTACCACTTGCATCATATAAAGCATAATCATCAAAAGTAGTATTTTTCATTATAAAGAGATTTTTCACATAAATTTAAACAAAAAACACAAATTAATCAAATATAATTTTACAATACTATCTTTTTTTAAGTTAATTAAACTTTTTAAAATATTTTTAAACTGTTGTTAACCGTCTAACAGTAGGCTGCAGCTTGGATCAAGTAGGCGTCATTTTTGAGTTGGATATGTGTTAAAAAAAATATTCAGCTGCTCAAGGGGTAGAACAGCTGAATACATTTTCTTTTTAAAATAGCTATTAAAAAGATTTTTTTCTGCGACTATTGGTCTTTGTGATTTAGACTACATGGCAACAATGATGAACTCACTGCGTCTATTGACTTGATGTTCTGCTTCTGTACAACGGACACCATTGCTACAACCATTGAGCAATTGTGTTTCTCCATAGCCGCGTCCAGTCAAACGACTAGCCTCGATGCCTTGTTTAGCCATCCACTGAATAGTGGCTTTCACACGGCGATCTGATAGGTTCAAGTTATATGTATCATTCCCTCTGCTATCTGTATGGGAACGAACATCTATTTTCATGGTTGGATATTGTCGCATAACTTCTACGATTTTCATCAGCTCAATCGCAGCGTCACTGCGAATACTTGCCTTATCGAAGTCGAAATAGATTGGTTTCAACTGCAGGCGCTTAAACAAATCATCATTAACCTGCAACGGTTTGACACTGCGTTCTAAACCGATATCAAAAGTTTTTATTCCTGATTCATACTCGAAGGAAAAAGCTAATTCTACTGTGTTATACGCTTCTTTTTCTACTTTGATTCGATATTTCACTTCACAAGCTAAATCAGCGATAGCGAATTGTCCTTTATCATTAGTTTGCATGGATGTACTATTCTGATAGAGGGCATCAGTAATACTAATTTTAGCATCTGCTAGTACTTCCTTCGTTTCTAAATCGTATACTTTCCCTTCTACTTTTTTAACACAAGGACGTTCCGTCAGGTTATAAATGTTATCTGTTTCATGCCCCCCTGCTCGATTGGAACTTAAGAATCCTTTTCCTTCTTTGAGGTAAAAGCCGAAATCGTCCATGCTACTGTTGATGGGTTCTCCCATATTGGTAACGGCTCCAAAAGTACCATCGGCCTGGAGTGGAGTGACAAAAATATCCATTCCTCCTAAGCCTGGATGTCCATCAGAGGCAAAATACAGCTGATTATCTGAAGAAATAAAAGGAAAGCTTTCTCTACCTTCTGTATTGACGCTTGCTCCCAAATTTTCTACTGGACCATAGCCATCATTTTTAAATACAGCGACGCGATACAAATCGGATTGTCCGATGGCCCCCTCACGGTCTGAAGCAAAGTACAACCATTTATCATCTGGAGTTAAAGCCGGATGGGCAGTATTGAAATTATCCGAATTAAAAGGCAATTCCATTACTCGTCCCCACGACCCATCCGTTTGCTTTAATGCTCTATAGATTTTTAACGACGAATTGTGTTTTTTATTTTGCTTGCTTTTACCATTGGGCTTAACGTTATTTCGCGTAAAATACATGGTGGAGCCATCTTGTGTAAAAACAGCCGTTGCGTCATTGACATAAGGAGCTTCATCAATTGGGAAACGCTCTGGGTTCGACCAACCACTTCCCTCTATTTTAGCGCTATACAAACTAGTATAGCTTTCATTTGTCCAGGAGTGAATCTTGCGTTTACTTTGGTGATCAGTTTCACGAGCCGAGGTAAAAACAAACGTATTACCTAGCATTGTTCCTCCGTAATCAGAGAATCCACTGTTTAATGGCAGTAATTCGACCTCATAGCGATTGGATTGCTTTTCAATCGTTGAGCGATAGGCTCTATTCTTGGTGTACTCCGCGACTCTTTGGTCTTGTTTTTCGATGCGAGAGAATTGTTCCATCAATTCATCTGCTTTTTCGTAGTTTTTGACCGCTTTAAGGGTTTGACTATAGCGATAGTAGTATTCGGAGGGCAGTTGACCTACATCTTTATGCTCATATTGCCCTTCAAATAGTTCCGTATACCATTTATTAGCTTCTACTAATTTTCCATTGAAGTAATAGGCATCGGCTAAATTTTGTAGAATGGATCCATTGACATAGCCTTTTTCAGCCATGCGTTCATAAATCTGAATGGCATCAATATAGGCCGTTCGGTCAAAGCTTTTATCAGCTTGTTTTTCTTTCTTAATCTGACCATAGCCTAGCTGTCCAAGACTTAAGGTCAGGGTCATTATTCCAACTTGTATGATTTGTTTTACCATAATACTTTCTTTTAGAAGAACCTCGGCGCAGCAACGCGCTTGTAGCTGTTAAACAAACTAAAACGCATAAATATTTCATGCGAACCCGAGTTATAACGTGCTAACTTGCTTGTTTCTGCATCATAGCTATAACCGACAAAAATATTTTCTGATACTTGGAATCCCACAAGTCCACTGACAGAAGCATCCCAGCGATAGGCTGCTCCCAAAGTGAATTTATCAAGAAACATAAAGTTTGCACTTACATCCACCTGTAGAGGCGAACCTTGCTCCATTTTAATCATGGTAGCCGGTTTAAACTTGAGGTTAGGATTCAATTCAAATACGTACCCTCCAGTTAAGTATAGGTGCATTTTCTGACGCATGGTCTCCACGTCATTATCATCATAGCGCGTTCTAGTCAATAAATTTGGTGCGGACAATCCGACATAAGCTCGATCAGAATACAAGAATAAACCAGCCCCAACATTCGGTGTAAATTCATTCTTGATATCCTCTTCAGCCACGGGATCCGTTGGATTATAAATATGTAATTTACTGTAGTTTACATCTAATAGATTGGCAGATCCTTTCAAACCAAAAGCCAATTTATACTGGTAGTTTAGATCAACTGCATAAGATAAGTCGACTGCCAGAGTGTTGTCATCCATGACCCCTAAGTGATCGTTGGTAAAACTAACTCCTAACCCCAAACCAGATTCACCAAGTGGTGTATTTACTGCTAAAGTCGCTGTTTTAGGAGCTCCTTCTAATCCTACCCATTGGGTACGATATAGTCCAAAAATATTCAATCCTTCTCTACTCCCAGCATAAGCGGGGTTAATGTTGGAGTGATTGTACATGTATTGGGTATATTGCGGATCTTGTTGACCATACGATTGCACGACTCCCAACAAACCTACACCTCCAAGAACTATTGTTTTTACTATTTTACTTGTTTTCATTTACTTGCGGTTTAATTGGTCTCTAAATGTAAGTTAGCGGCTTTCTTAATCATGCGACTACCGTTGGCATCTTTGTATTCATACGTCACAATATAGTAGTACGTTCCGCTTGGTAACTTCTTCTTTTTATCTATAGTAATCTTACCATCTGAATATCCAGTAAATACATTGCTACTTCCATCGCCATTCGGATCATATTGGGTAGTTTCAAATACTTTTACTCCCCAACGATTGTAGATTTCAACGCGATTATTGGAATATCTGTTGATATTATCAATGATAAAATAATCGTTTTTCCCATCCCCATCTGGTGTCACTAAGTTATAGATAACTACTCCATCATCTAAAATCCAATCTTTGTTTACCGTTCCCAAGGTGAAATAACCAAATTTTTTGATTTTTGTTGGCGTCGTAACCGTACGGGTAGACATATCAACTACCCCACCTTCATCAACCCATAGCTTTTGTTTTTCATCCCAGCGAATGATGTGTAACTCTTCTTCTGGATTTTTCAGCAAAGAAGGCAGTGTGGTCTGCTCATCCCAAGTCAAGGATAAGATAACCGTTTCTTCTTTTTTCAACTTTCCTTCTAACTTCCAATATTCGTTCGTATTTACTTCTTTTACTACACCTGTACTTCCTTTGCGATCTGCAAAAAAAGCAGCATCCTTTAACTTGTACTCTGCGACTACGGCGTCTAGAATATCATTGGGAGCGCCAATAGATGCTGGTCGATAATACGTTTGATTTCCGATGGGATATTCGAAACTTTCATTTCCTATTTTTTCTACTTTACCTTCTGCATGGGACAGGTCACTTGTATTAAACGCTTGCGCCCCTTGATGAAAGGTCAACATACCATAGGACAAATTATGAGCAGGGTTAAGGGTTTCATCTACTTTTATAATTCCTTCATTGAAGTGCAAAACGCCATAAACCCCCATATTGTTTTTTAAGTCAAAAGCCATTTTGGGTGTTTTGTTATTGAGCTCTACATCAAAGAATTCAGTCATTGCATTTCCGCTGATTAACTGAACTCCTTCTTCATCGTTATATCGACTAAAAACAGTTGTTCCCTTGGTTGAATTTTTGCCTTTTTGGGTAAAACTAAAGTATCCATCATTATTAAAGTTGCGGAAAAAATAGACGGTTCCATCATTTACCACGCTCCCCTCTTTGGTATTGGAAAAATCAAAATGTGTAGACAGCGTTTCATTAGGCGAAACGAACATTACTCCTGTATTAACAACAATTTGATGTTCTGTATTTTGGGCTTGTGCTACAATTGCGACAAAACCAACAACGAGTGTTATAGTATATTTCATCTTTTTCATTGTCTAATTTTTTTACCTGTAATTTTAACGTAATTTACGCTATTTTTTCTAATCTTTTAGGTTAATTTTTAACTTTCCAGAAACTCCATTCACTACCGTTAAAAATACAGAGCATTTTAGATATTGTGTCAAAGGCCATAGTTCCCGCTTGCGGACTGAGTATATTTAAATGCGGGTTTTCCATTTTGGGTAAAACCATCGCTTTGTTAGAAGATTCTAAAACCAAAACTCCTGATACTGAAGTGGTCCGATTTCCAATCACTGCTGGATCATGGGTTGTTGCTTCTCCAGTAGCTTGTTGAATACTCGTATCCACGGCTCCTTCTTTGATGGATAAGTCTACCCAATTTGCGCTAGTCCCCGCTTGGTAATATTTTACCTTTTTATCATTTGAATCAAAAATAAGCGTCCCTCCAACAGGTGTAGTAACGTCAGATTCGTTTGTTACCCAAGGTAAAATGATTCCTCTATTGTCTCCATCTTTGAAGTCTAACAAAACGTCAGGACCTTCTGTTGTTTTCTTTCCAATAGCAGTTTGAGCCTGGACATTTATCACGCCTAACCCTAAAAAAACAAGGAACAAAAACCCACGTATATATAACTTATTTATCATAGTATTTCAATTTTAAGTTAAAGGAAAAAAGATTGAAGGCATTATCTTCTTCTTTTTTCCTTCTATAATTTTTACTCATCCACACATCCTTGCTCCAAACATCCCCAAGCTGTACCATTGAACATTTTAAGGCAGTTTACAGTGGTATCATAGACCAACATACCTGCTATAGGTGATAGTTGCATAATCTGTGTGGTAGTCAAACGTGAAACCACAAATCCTTTTGTTTTAGACTCGAGTACCATAAAGGCATTTCCTCTTGTTGGAATCCACGTTTTATCAGGTCTATCTAGGGAAGTAATGGCTAAATATCCGTTTGAATCTAAGATATCTCCACCATCTCCAATCACAGGGTCATAATAACAAACCGTGCAATATTCAATTTCTAAGGAATCACTTACTTCAGCTGTAATGGTATTGAGACACACATCATCAGATTCATTGACCATTTCAAAGTCGATGAAAAGTGGTGATTCTATTTGTCCTTGCGAAGGATTATTTGGATCGATATCTTCCATAACAATTCCTGCGGCATTTGGTGCTTTGATTTTGAACTTAAGGGTGTGTTCTCCTTCTGGTAGTACAAATTCTTCAATCACAACATTTCCTGGTTCTGAGGTATCAATAACTACAGCACTTCCTAAACTGATTGTTGGAGAAGAAATAGAATTCGCTTTAAAAGTAAATTCCTCATTGTAATTAAACTCAACCATCATATCGTTCAAGGCAAATGCATTTGGATTTTTAACAGTCACAGCAACTTCAATTTCATTGTCTTCGGTATAGCAAGCCTTATCTGTTTTAAAGGACACCACCTCAATAGGCAATGGTCGTTCTCCTGGAACACCTGTTGCATGTGTACGAGTAGGTTCACATCCTGTTGACAAGCGATCACAACTGAGTAGTTCAACGTTTTGTGTTGGTTGTAAGACTGGATTATAGCTCAATTTTCCGCGATTTTCGTAAACGCCCTCTTGTGCATCTAAATCAAAGATAGCCTTGGCTCTAAACGTTAAGGTAGAAACTCCAGGTATCTCTAGATTATCGATACTCAAGGCATTTGCTTGCCCATAGTCATTGATTGTTGCCTGAGCAATGGCTGTACTATCAATCGATAGGGACTCACTCTCCCATTTCATTCCTGCAGGTAATATATCTGAGAAATTCACCAAGTAAGGAGCACAATTGGTATTAGTAATGCGGAACGAATAGGTTGCCTCTTCACATAATAACATTTCGGGTGGTCCTTGTTTCGTAAAAATTAATCCCTCTTCATTTGGTTCTGGTGCAGGTGGCAGACAGTAGAATTCCATCGGACCTACTCCTATACGCATATTCCCACTTCCTGCTTTTCCTGTATAGGTATGTACAACATATATTTTTTCAACTGGTACATCAAATTCTACGTACATTCTACCTTTTTTAGACGCATAACCAGAAGAAGCATGTCCTTTCGCTTTATTCATTTCAATAGTATAGGAACTTCTTGCTGCAACATAGCTTAGCTTCGGATGAACAATTCCTTCCCCACAAACTCCATACACTTCGATATTGGTGTACCGTCTCCCTAATCGGTCCACTTCAAAAATTTCAAAAGAACTCGCTGCGGCCTTTAATTCGCCATTTTGTTTGAGTACCACTTCCGTTACCATTTTTTGATCTCCTGTTCCTCTTCTTCTGTATTCTCTTAATGAGCGATACGAAGAAGGACGTGGATAACGGCTTCTCATACTTGAAGGCGACTCTACACTTACATTTACATCTGCTGTAAACCCATCTCCTAGCGTAAAGGTTTTAGCCATTTGGCCTCTGGTCCAATTTGCCTTTGTGAAGTCAATCATCTTTACACCATTAAATTCGCAAGATTCACAAATACCTGGTAGCGTTTTTGCGGCAAACGTAATATAGGTTAACTGATCTTTTGGAAATTTATAATTGGCTTGGTGTCCGCCATCCACATAGCTCATCTCAATCACTTGGTCCCAGTTATTTGAGATTATTTTATTGGGTGAATCCGCGACCAACATAAATACTTGCCAATTTGGCCCATTATATGGAAAAGCACCAGTATCATGGGTACGTACTAATATACTTTGATCAAAGTTGGTATTGTCCACTAACCAAATGCGCGTGCCTAAACGAGAGTCCATGGCTCCACAAATATCTTCATTTCCAGCAAAAGAATAAGGCGTTAAACTTCCGTTATTATGTCCCCACGTAATTGCGGAATCATCGTGGAGTAATAAGCCTAAATCAGGATCAACTCCCAATTTGGTTCCTACTCCCATGTGCACAATCGACCCAACGTCTGTAGATTTTGCCTGTGCATTATACAAGTCCATATCATCGTCGCGTACCACGGATGCTACGTTATTGTGATAGGCTTTATGCGGGTTGCTATTTCCATCCCAAATGGACGTATTATCAGAGAGTATATAGTCGAAGTTAGGTGTAGATGAAGTCCCTAATTTAATGGTAATCGCGTATTTTAATCCTAAATAAGAGTTGATACGGTCTTTCTCATTTTGCGTTAGTACCCTTTCATACAGGATGACCTCTGGCATAACCCCAAATAAATTGTAATTTTTGGATGAGCTACCCAATCCCAACATTCCAGGGCCATTCATCAATACATTTTTATGGGTATGACTTACATATTCCGAATGTCCACCATCAAATTCAAAAGTAACTCCATTTCCTACTTTCCAATGGTACCCGGCAATAGTTGTTGCACCGGCATTAAACAATCGACTTGGACTATTGTGCAGTCCCGTTGAACCGATACGCCCTAATCCATCCACATTATTGCTCCCACCACGATATACCCCGAAAGAAGGTCTTCTGGCATTGGTTCCAATAGTTTGTTGCCCAAAACCAATAAAATAAGATCGATCAGCAGCATTAAAATCGTGATTGACCACGGCATAAAAAGCGACATCGTCTGGAATTGCCTTAGACATGGCGGCCTTATCTGTAACTAAATAGTCTTCCCACTTTCTAAATAAAGGGGTTGGATGATAATTGGTACGTTCTTCTCCTTTTAAATATAAAGGAGCTGAATTATTCGCCATTCTTTTTCTATAGCTCGTTCCCAATCCGGCATTATCTTCCCAATTGACAATCTCTCCACGAGAATCTAGTGTTAAATTCTTTCGATTAGAGGCGTTCAACCACATTCTCAATCCATTGGTTACGCCTCCTGGTGCAACGAAATTAGCCGTAAATCCGATATAGTCTCCATCGTTGATAACTAAATCTTTGATTACTCCATCCTCTACCTTGTATATACGTGTTTGACTTGGTACAAAATTAGGATTTGTACTGACTAAGAGCCAAGTTCCAAGCGCTAACTTAGCATTAATGGTAAACGAAGTTGCTCCTGTCGCTTTTGCTCTTAATTTATAGTTATACAACACGGTAAGCTTTTCATCCATAGAAACCCCTGTTTCTGGATTTACACCCGTTTGTAAGGTGTAGTTCATGAATTGTGTTCCAGGTCCCAAATCGTAGGTTGAATTTCCCTCCAATCCGTTCGCTCCAAATAGTAAAGCATGTTTATCTGGCATCGTAGCTGTATTTTCGGCATTGGTTTCTTTAAAACTTCCCAAAGAAACAACCAACGAAGGTTTATCCGTACTCATAGCTTGCTTTTGGAACAATCCACTGCTATCATCTCTTGCTAGTCCAAATATATCTTTGTTATACCCCGTATAACCAGAATCCAAACTATTGTATATCATAGTATTATCAGAAAGTAAATACTGTTGTTGAGCAGTTTCTAATCCAACTCCATATTTGATTGCTAAATGCGTATTGATTTTATTGATCTCCACCGCACTTAATGCTGTTCCACTGGAACCAGCAGGTCGAGAGAGCACAATAATTTCCATGACTTCACCCGCAAAATTCTCTGATGTTGTCGTACCAGCATCGGCATTGCCAATCACACTGATTCCACTTCGTCTATCCAAATATCTAGCAGCCATTGTAGTTCCACTCTTCAATCCATTTAAGAATTGTTGCTGTGGCAATCCTCCTGATCCATCAATGTTTGGTATAATTGCTAACCCGATTCCGTAAGTTTTAGTTTCTCTATCGTGTTTGTATTGAATATTTCTCGTTCGATTCCAAAGTCTTCTCGCATCTGAACCAACTCCTGCAATCCACCCAAAATCATTATTACGTCCTGAAGATAGTCCAAACACAATGGCTCTACTTTCTGTTCCTGTATATGCATTCTCATCTAAGCGAGACACCCAGATAACATAATAGGATCGAGTTTGATCTACCTGAAAAGAGGTACTTCCTTCTAATTTCCGTCTAGCATTATTTGCAGCGGTCAATTCATCATCATTATAAAATTCCATACTAGAATGGAAATTCATCGCGGATTTAACAAATCGAGGTACATATCCTGTAGTATTTCCAAAATGACGTCCATTTGCTGATAAATCTGTCCAAGTAGCGACATCATCTCCGTCTTCTGGCATTACTGGATTCACTTCGTCTGCTGTTAGCCAAAACTCTATGGTTAGATTAGGCACTCCCCCTGGGGTTTGTGCTACTCCGACCAAAGTGTATAGAAACAAAAGTAGTATATATAATTTTTTCATATATCGTTTATATTTATTCCCGTTACAAGGAAAACATTGCAACAGAATTAATTATTATTCATCATTTTTTCTACCATTTCTAAGCGGTTGTTTAAAGCTTCTTGTGCTTTTTTCAACTGCTCAATTTGATCTTGTTGTTCGATGGTATGTAAAAACAATTCCTCTACTTTTTCCAATAACTCTATAGATAAATTTGTTAAATCAAAACCATAACCATTTTCATTTTTGTTTAACTCCGCAATTGGCGTTACTCCTGGTAAATGGTGATTTTTCTTCACAAACGCTGCAATATCCTTGAGGGTATTAAATTCGTAAGTTAGCTTGATATCTGAACTTCCTGTAAAGTATTTCTCAAACACATAATCCGCATACACTGAATTGGTTGTGATAAACTTACCTGTTGTTACGACATCTCCCGCCACGAATAATTTAGCTGTTGTTTCTGTTGGTGGAATAGCATCAGCCCCAATAGCAACGGTACCTTTTTGGTAAATATTTTGTGTATTTGACGTAGCTACAGTGGTTGATCCTTGTACTAACCACGGTGAAGTAGAAACCGCTGATTTATCCGCCCATCCAGGAATATTGTTGCTATCCGTAACTAATACTTGATTTGGTACTTGTGACTTATCAAGGTCTTCTGGCAGGATTGTTCCATTTTTGATATGCGTCGTTGTAATTCCACCATCGGCTACTTTAATACTCGTATCTTTTAAGACAGAACTAGTACCTGTTACCACAATGGTTGCATCTGCAGCGGTTAGATTCTTCGCATTAAGGATTCCCTCAGCATTAACTTCTGGTCTACCAGGTTTCCATGCAACGCCATCGAATACTAAAATTTCCCCAGCTGTTACGTTTTCTGCACTTACTGGTTTTCCTTGGATTTTAGCCAACTTGGTTGTTGATGCTGTTCCTGTTACATCCCCTTCTAACGTAATACTGCTCGCTAGTATGCTTACATCTAGTTGTACTTTGTTAGCATCTGAATCTGTAATTGTCAACATCGTGCCTTCCAACGTAAAGCTCTCATTGGTTGTATTAAGATCTGTAAAATCAACTTCTTCTTTTGAACCATCTGTTTTGATGTAATAGAATTTTTGATCGGTTGTATCGTAATAAACGTTTCCTAGTTTCCCTGTTAACTTGGTCACCAAATTCGTAATAAACGTTTCATTAGCAGTCAATTCGGTAATAAAGGAGGCGTTTTGCGCAATCTCACTTACGGCTAACTCTACTTTATTCCCATCTGAATCAGTAATCGTCAACATATCGTCCACCAATGTAAAGGTTTCATTGGTTGTGTTGAAGTCTGAAAAATCTATCTCTCCTTTGTCGCCTTCTGCGTTTATGTAGTAGAATTTTTGATCCGTTGTATCGTAGTAAACGTTACCGAATTTACCTTCTAATTTGTTGACAATTTTAGTAATCAATGTTTCATTATCGGTAAGATTTGTAATGAATTCTTCATTGGTTGTCAATTCGGTAATGAAGGTAGAATTATTGGCAATCTCACTCACCGCCAACTTAACGGCATTCCCATCACTATCAGTAATCGTCAACATATCATCTTCCAACGTAAAGGTTTCGTTTGTCGTATTGAAGTCTGACCAGTCGATTTCTTCGTGATCTCCTTCTGCGTCGATATAGTAGAATTTCTTCTCGGTTGTATCGTAGTAAACGTTACCGAATTTACCTTCTAATTTGTTGACAATTTTAGTAATCAATGTTTCATTATCGGTAAGATTTGTAATGAATTCTTCATTGGTTGTCAATTCAGTAATGAAGGTAGAATTATTGGCAATCTCACTCACCGCCAATTTAACGGCATTCCCATCACTATCAGTAATCGTCAACATATCATCTTCCAACGTAAAGGTCTCGTTTGTCGTATTGAAGTCTGACCAGTCAATTTCTTCGTGATCGCCTTCTGCGTCGATATAGTAGAATTTCTTCTCGGTTGT